>CALVHG010000071.1 GCA_944327285.1 uncultured Desulfovibrio sp.
CCGAACGCTCTGCGGGAGTCCAGAGGCGAAGCCTTTGGCAGGATGCTAGCTGTTGTCAGACAGCTACCATCCTGTAAGGAAGAACTCCCGGCGGTCTTGGTGACTGCCTTTTGTTGGTTCGGGGGAAGCATTGCCCGCGCTGTGCTTCCGCTTTTGGCGCAAGCATAAATGAAAAATCACCTTGAAGACCAGAGAAAAAAGCAAAAAGACTGTATTGTTTTTCTTTGAACAATACGATGATACGAAAATAGAAACTTGAAAATAAAATGAGGAAAAAGAAATTCTCTTTATTTGTGTAATAGTGTCCGTATCTATCCGATGTAGTATGTATTTATCCGGCAAGAAAAGTTGTCAATAAAGTTTTTACAGTGGTATGAGGAAAAGAAAAGGAATTTTTGACAAGGAAGGAGATGCTTATGGCAACGGCTCGGCGTTACACAATGGAACAGATAGAGGCCGCCCGGAAAAAGCTCCGCAATCTGCCGGTGAAAGAGGTAGGGAAGACTCGCGGGGAAGTCGCGGAATTTCTGGTTAACGACATCAAAAAGGCCATGCGGCAGGGCTACACGCTGCGAGACATACGGAACTTGCTTGCGGATGCTGGGGTATCGGTTCCGCTCACCAAGTTGGAGGCTTTGCTTGACAAGGGTTCCAGCTTGGAGCCGGTAAAGGAGCAGGACGCAGTCGAAGAAGACACGCCCACGGCCCGTGAAGGCAACAGCAAAGGGGAATGGGAAAGGGCAGGGAATGACATAGAAGAAACCACTACGGCAGGGAAGTGCCTTGACCATGTCGTCTTTTGAAGTATCGTATAAAAGTTCAACGACTGGAGGAAGTCATATGAAGGTTAGAGTTGTTCCCTATAACCCTGTCTGGAAGCTGGAATTTAAACGGGAGGCTGATTCCATAGCAGGAATACTCGGCGATCTTCTTGTTTCCATACATCATATTGGCAGCACTGCGGTGGAAGGGTTATGCGCAAAGCCAATTATAGATATTATGCCTGTAGTGACCGATGTGGAAAAAGTTGATGACTTTGATGAATCATTCAGAAAATTAGGTTATGAGTGCATGGGGGAATTTGGTATTCCCGGAAGACGATATTATCGAAAGGGGGGAGACGATAGGACTCATCAAATTCATATTTTTGGAATGACGGATAAAGAAAATATTGAAAGGCATATTGCAGTAAGAGACTACCTGAGAAAACATACTGAGGTTGCAGAAAGGTACGGTACTCTAAAAAAACACCTTGCACAAAAATTTCCACTTGATATTGAAGGGTATTGCGAAGGAAAAGATGCCTTTGTCAAGGCAATGGAAGTTGATGCCTTGCGCTGGAAGGTGTTAATTAGTGACTCTCAAAAATAGTAAAGGCGGCGCGGTCAAGGTTCATGCCCTGGTCGCGCCGCCTTTTGGGAATGGGGCGGATGAGCTATTCATAGTATTTCCGCGCCTCGTTTTTTTCCTCCTGAATGGATTGCAGGGAAAGCTGCTTGATGAGGGCGGCGATGTCGGAAGACCGCCATACCGAAGTGCGCGGCCCCAACTTTATAGGTTTGGGAAAACGGCCATCCTTGCAACCTTGCCACCATGCGCTTCTGCTTATGGGGATCAGCTCAAGAACCTGCGGCAGACGCAGAAAGGAATCCTCCGTCAGTTTTTTCATAGGGTGTCTCCTCATGTTTTATTCAAGGCCAACCTCCTGACGGGCTTTGGCTCTCAAACCGTCAAGGAAGTCGGCCCAATCCTGAAGCATACGGCGACGTTCCGGCAGGTATTCGGCGCGGTTGTAAATACCGCGTATCTGTTCCGTAGGGGCATGGGCAAGCTGGCGTTCAATCCAGTCCCGGTTGTAGCCGAGTTCGTTGAGAAGGGTGGATGCCATAGCGCGAAAACCGTGCGGGCACATTTCATCTTCTTCAAAGCCCATGCGGCGTATGGCTCTTTGCAGGGCGGTTTTTCCAAAAGGAACGGTTTCAGAACGGTAGCTGGGAAAGACGTACTGAGTACCGCCGGAATACGCCCGCAATTTTTCCAGAACGGTTAACGTCTGCCTGCTGAGGGGAACAAGATGGTCGCGCCGCATTTTCATGCGCTCCGCCGGGATACGCCAGATGTTGTTCTCAAAGTCGAACTCTTGCCATTCAGCGCAACGGATTTCGGTTGTCCGGCAAAAGGTAAAGGCCATAATCTGCAAGGCGCTCCTGACGACCAGCGATCCCTGATAGTTGTAGATGGCGTGCATCAGCCGTCCCACCTTCTCCGGTGTCGTCAGGGCGGGCCGGTGTTTTTTTACATGAGGCATGAGAGCGCCGCGCAAATCCGCCGCCGGGTCACGTTCCGCACGGCCGGTGGCAATGGCATAGCGCATGATGCAGGAACAGTGATTTTTGAGCGCGTGCGCTGTGCCTATGATGCCTCGTGCCTCAACTTTCCGTAGCAAGGCCAGAAGTTCAGGGGCGGTTATGGTATTTACAGGTTTGGAGCCGATGAACGGGAAAAGGTTTCGTTTCAGCCGCCGGTAGGTCGTGTCCGCATAGCTCGGCGACCATTTGGTCTTTTGGCGTTCAATCCATTCCATCGCCACCAGCTCAAAGGTGTTCTGTGCAAGCTGCTTGTTCAGTTTCCGTTGAGCGGACGGGTCGATACCGTTCTCAATGGCTTTTCTGGCATCGGCGGCTTTTTCCCTTGCCTCTTTCAGGGATGTTGCGGGATAGGTTCCGAGGGAAATCAGCTTTTCCTTGCCCTGAAAATGGTATTTCAGTCTCCAGCTTTTTGTGCCGCTCGGCATGATGAGCAGGTACAGCCCTTTGGCATCAAAGAGTTTCTGCTGCTTTTCAGCCGGTTTGGCGGCGCGGATTGCGGTATCGGTCAACGACATGGGGTAGTCCTCCTTTTCAGGTTTGTTTACCCCAGGATATACCCCAAAAAATGGGGTATGTCTATGTGTCCAGTGAAATCCATCTGGACGATAAAAAATAAAATTATTCATTAATAACAATATGTTTTAGACAAATATGAACGGGATTGTACTGTATGAGGCTTTGTACATGTCCACACAGCCCCAAACACCCATTCCAGCGCCAGTGGCATAGCCCGCGAGCGTGATTCCCTTGGCTACACCCTTGGCGCTTTCGGCCACGTTCTGGCCTATTTCACCAAAAGTCACGGCGGCATTAATTATTTCGGGAGTAAACAACCAAACGGCGGCCATGCCCGTGAAAACAGCGGCGACGCGAAGGGGGGAGACGAAAAACGCATTTTTGACGCTACTCATGTTTTTCTCCATCAGCCAATAATTTTGGCGATATATGTTTGCACGTCCCTTCCTATGGTGGCACCGATGCCGCGCAGGAAGGTGACGAGGTTGACGGCAACTACTCCGCCGAACAGATGGACGAGACCTCTGCTGAGGTTCATGGGCTGGTTGGGTGTGTCGCGCATGAGACACAGCCCACGCGCAATGCCGACAAGACCCACTGTGGCGATGGCGTACACCGCGAACTGAATGTAAATGGAGCCGGGCGAAGACGGCGGACTGTAACTCAGCGACTGCTCAGAGCTTTGGTTAAAGACCGTCATGGATAAGGAATCCATGAGGGCGGGCAGGTTCAGGAGCAATGCGGCGCAGGCGAATGTCCATACCGCCGTGGAGCGGTTGAAGCGGTGTTTGTGGCTGATGGCCTGCACAAGCGAAGCCACGGCGAAGGCGACGCCCACCAGATAGGCAAGTCGGACAAGCACGGGCCACCATTGCTGCAAGTGCGGAATGACGTTGGCGACATAATTATCCATTGTCATTACCTGCCCTTGACGTTCAGAACGAGAACGCCCACGGGCGTACCGCTTTCCAGCCGGACGGTCGGCGGACGGTCAAAGCCCTTTTCAAAGATTTTCCCGGCCTTTTCGCCCACCTTTCCGGCGGCTATCCATGCCTGATCTTCCACGCTGTATTCATTCCAGACCATTTGATCCGTGGTATCGTTGCCGTATCCGTAGATGGTGCTTTGTGCGCCGCTGTAGCGTTTGGCGCTTCCCAATCCCTCAAGGAAGGCGGACGCGATAAGCCCGCCCCAGCGGCTGAAAAAGTGGGTATCCACGGAACTGGCTACCGAGGCTTCCGAGGTGGACGGATCAACGGCGTAGGCTTCAAGCTGGACGGTTTCGCCGGAAGGCAGCACGGCCCGGTTGAAGACCAGCACAAGACGTTCATCGTGACGCTGGAAATTGCCCATCAGCCGTGCGTTGCGATATGTGCCGGACGTGACTGTGGCCAGCACAGCGGACGGCACATCCGAGTTCACGCCCACATCCACAATGGCATAGAGCAGATCGCCCGGCTTGAGCTTCACAGCGGGAAGCGTGTCCGATGCGGGCGCGGCAACCTTTTCCGCAGTCGCGGCAACAGGCGTCGTTGCGTCTGAAAAGTCGCGCAGATAAACAATTTTGCCTTCTCCTACGGCAAAGGCGGACAGCTTCGTATCCAGCGCCGCCAGATCATCCATCATGCGTTTGAGCATGGTATTGTCCGTGCGGAGCGTCTGGGGGGGCGTAGTACGCACCGGCGCGACCGGCGGCGGGGCCGGAGGCGTGTCTTCCTTTTTTCCCACCACGGACTTTTTTTGCCCGACGGGGGTAGGGACAAAACTTTCTCCCGCCTTGAGAGCGTTATCTGCCTGCCGTGCGTCGTGTTCTTTCAGTTTCTGGTTGTATTCTGCCGATCCTTCGCCGCCCGCCCTGCCGCTGATGGCATCCGTTCTTGCCGAAGTCAGGCTGGCCGTGGCGGACGGTTTTTCCGGGGAAAACAGGAAAAAGGACGCGAGGAGTATGGAGACGGCGAGGGAAATCCCCAGAAGGCTGAACAGGATGAGACGCGGCCTCTTTTCCGTACTTGTCATATCGCTCATGGCGTATCCTCATTTGGAAAGTTGCAGGCGGATTGTCTGAATTTGTCCGTTTCTGGAAATCATCAACCGCGATGTGAGCGGAATCTCGTAGCATCTGGTATTGCCAGCGCCGTTGACAACGGCTGTCCAGGCGGGCCACATCAAACTGTGGATGGTTCTGACGTAGTGTTTGCCGTTGTAGCTCCAGACAAGCATGTCATCGGAGCCCGGCTCCACGCGAACTCGTGCAGCCTGTTCCGGCGGAACGCGGTCAAGAAAGGCCAGCATGGAGGAATCCGCCGTTTCCTTGATGGCCTTGGTGATGGGCACGCTGGCTTTCGGGCCGTGATGGGCAAGCTGGAACAGGACAAGCGCATCCGCCTTGCGTTCCGGCGCGCGCACGGAATCCGACTCAAGCCTGATGACCAGCGGTATGTCCCGATTTTCCAGAGTGACCACGAGAGTTGACGTGGCATAGCCCTGTATGGGCATGACATTGAGCAGATTGCCTTCCGGCAGTTCCGGGCGGAGAACCTGAAACGAGGAAGGCCCTCCGTTGGTTATGGAAGTAATGGGCCACGGCTGACCTGTGGAGTCATGAAAAACCAGCGATGTGGCGATGTTGGCCGTGGTGAAGACAGCCACGGGAGAGCGGCCCGGCTCCAGCGTCACGCGCACCGTGCGCGTGTTCAATGTCGGAGAAACGGGCAGCAAGGCGCGGTCTCGCTCGTCTGAGCGCGAGCGGTATTCCTGTATCTGGCTCTCATCCAGCGGCATCATCTGCCGCAAGGATTCTTCAAACAGGGCTTGCGCATCCTTTTTCGCCTTTTCGTCAGGCGCGGGATTCGGCGTTCCGGTTCCCGGCTGTCCAAGAACTGCGGTTCGCTGATCCGTTGCGGGCGGCGTCTGCTCATTCGCCAGGGCCGGTTGCCCGAAGAGAGCCGTCAGCGCCAGAAGACACAGAGTTTTTCCTTTCACGACAAATCCTTTATGCGTAAGCGAACGCGGCGCGTTCGGGGTGTCCGTTTCCTTCACCGGAGAAAAAACGGGAGACAGGCAAGCTCCTCAACATGCTTTCAACTGAATGGCAGGGCGTCTCCGGTTCGCGCCAGGCTGTTGAAGGTTGATGTTTCGTGAGAAAATCCGCCGTCCGACTGCGGCGTTTGAACTCGTTCAGGAACTCGACGATTCCCAGGGGATTCCCCGGAGGCACATCATTTGCGGACGGCGCGCGATTCCGGGAATGCAGATGCAGCCAGAGGCCGAAAGGCAAGGCTTCGTTGGCAACAGGCGGAAATTTCGCCGCAAAGGCATCGAACAGGGGCCGCAGTCGTGCTTTGTCGGCAAGCCTTGTCTCATGCTGGCGTTGCTCCCGCTCTTCCCTCGCCCGTATGGCCTGTTGCAGGTCTTGAGCGTGTTGCTGCTCCGCCTGACAGGAAGGGGGCACCGGATCGAGCCAGCGTTGTCCACGCAACCAGTTGCCCATTTGGGGCACGAAGCGACCTTGCTCACGTTGCCAGCTTTCCGAAGCCATGAAGCGTCGGATAGCGGCATGAAGTTCCGCGAGAGGCGGGAGCTGCCTGCTCCGCAGAAGTTTGAGCCATGCCAGACGTGCGAAACCTTTGGCTTCCTTTTTGGGGTACAATGCCCAGGTGGATTCAAAATCCTGAAGAGAAGAAGACACACTCCCCGCCGCAGGCGTTCCGGTCATACGATGAACAGGACTGACCGTTGTTTCACCGGACGCATGGGGGGAAAGGGGGGAGTTTTCTTCTTTTCTTTGTTTGCTAAGATTGGTTAAGTAGCCAGATTTTGCCTCATGGCGGCCAGATTCTGACTGGCTGCTGGTAAAAGTTGTCTTTTGTTTTTTGTTCATCTCGTCAGGCAGCAAAATGTAATAAACGGAAGAACGGTATTTCTCACGCCTGATAAAAATGAGTTTTTCCCTTACAAGTTCCGCAAGGTAGTTTTTGACGCTGCTGATGCTGCATGATAACCTTTTGGCAAGTGTTGCCTGCGACGGCCAGCAATGATCTTTGTCGGCGGCGTAGTCGCACAAAATCGCGTACATGGTCTTTGCTCCAAACGTGATGGGCATTTGCAGAATAAACTGTGGAAGAATGGGGCCGTGAATATTTCCCTTTGGGGCAAACGTATCCATTTTTTCTTTCTCCCGGCCCGCGAAAAAGACAAAAACAGCAGATTCGTTGTTGACAACGGGAAACCTTACGGTTACTATTGTTCTTACATTGCGAGTGTAAGAACATAGTTCTGCATAAAGCCGTTGAGTTACAGCTCGACGGCTTTTTTGTTTTTTCTGGGCTTGGCGTTTTGAGGCGTGGTGACGATAGTTCGGGGCGTGGGCATCACGCACATAACCGCGCAAGGGCAGCCGAAGCGCGGTCAGTGGAGGCGCTCGTATGCGCTGAGTGCTGTCTGGAGCCGGGGAAAGGAGGAATGGGGCGTATATGAAAAAAACTCCCGCTGGCCATGTGGGGGGCATGGTCAGAAGGAGTTCTGAGCAGAGAGCAAAAAGGAGCTGAACCGAAAAAATCAAAATTTTTTCGGAAAATTTTTTGTTCTCTATAACTATGTTATATTCTTGGAAAAAGAAAAGAAATCTGGCAAAAAATGGATAAAAAAACGGATAATGGGCCGAAGTAAAAAGCCAGTAATCGCCGTCAGAATCGGTTTCGGGAATTTTTCTGTAAATATAATAAATTAAAGAAAAATTGTCCGTATTAGTCGTATTGTTTGAATGTGTGAGGGACTCTCTCTCTCTCTCTCTCTCTCTCTCTCTCTCTCTCTCTCTCTCTCTCTCTCTCTTGAGGAGAGCGCGAGAAGAGCTTCTGCGGCGTGGCGGGTGATCACGATTCGGCTCCGGGCAAAGGCGGGCGCGCGGCAGATTCGGCGTAGCGCGCCATGTTTTTTGTAGTGATACGCCTCGTTTGGACAAAACACTACTGCAAACGGAATTCCATGTAAATAGAATGAGGAGTTTTTATCCATCGACAGGGACAAGGCCCGAAAAAGAAATCCTCCGGCAACGGGCAACCGTGCCGGAGGATCGAACAGTCAGAAAGGCAAAGCCGGATTAGGCTTCTTCTTCCTTGGCCTGAAGCCGGGCCTTGCGGGCGGCCTGGGCTTTCTGGACATTGCGCGCCATGGTGGCGGCGAGATTATAGGACATCAGTTTCTGGGCGGAAGTGTACCCGCAAAGATACTTGTATTCTTCCACGCTGATGTCATGCGTTTTCAGGTGACGGGCTGTCAGGGTATTGAACTGCTGGCCGCAGAGACAGCACGTAATGGTTTCATCCGTGATGGCTTTTTCCGGGTCCGACACAAGGTCTTTCTTGGTGGGACGCTTGCGCACCGGTTCGGGAGCGGGTTTGCTCTCGGCGGGAGACTGGGCCCCTGCGGCGGCGTTCTGGGCGACAGCGCCCTGCGGCGCAAGGGCATTGAGCCGAAGTTCTATTTCCCTGTTGAGGAGTTTGGCCTTTTCGTATTGGGCCATGACGAATTCAATGGGTTGATCGCGGTATTTTTCAAAAACGGCATTGAAAATATCTTTGTCTTCAAGGGGCATAAGTATTCTCCTTCAAGAGACACTATACGATAGGAAAAATAAATTCAATAGAAAATATGGAGCTATTTTCATGAATCCAGAGCGGGCACAATATCGAGGAGGCGGCAGACCTGTTGTATATTGTCATACTTTGTCATTATCGGATTAGAGTTTTCATGGCGCAAATAGAAAAGTTTGCCGACGCCGGCGGCTCTGCCCGCTTCCATGTCGCTGACGCTGTCCCCCACAAGAAGGGAGCGTTGCAAATCCAGGCGGAAGTCGGCCGCGGCCCGGAGCAGCATGCCCGGCCGCGGTTTGCGCAGGAAGCTGTCCTGCTTGTAACGGCCGATGCCGTGTTCCGGGTGAAAAGGGCAGAAATAAACGCCTGTTATGGGCGCGCGGCGTCGATGGAACTGCCGTCGCACCCAGCGCATGAGCCGGAGGAACTGGCGTTCGCTGTAGTAGCCGCGTCCAATGCCCGATTGATTGGTGACGATAATGGGCAGAAAGCCGCGAACGACCGCCGCGGCCGTCAGTTCAAAGATTCCCTCAATAAAATGAAAGTCCTTTCTTTTGTAGACATAGCCGTCGTCGCGGTTGATGACGCCGTCGCGGTCAAGGAAAAGAGCCCGGTAGCCTGTCATGCGCGTTCCTGTTCCCCGTTCTGCGGCAGAGGAAGCGTCCTTTTTTCTCCCTGCACGAACATCGCGCTTTGCGTGTAGCCGAAGCTGCGGGCATAGGCCGCCAGAGCAACAAAGTTTCCGGCTACGTCGGCGGCCGTATGCGCGTCGGAACCGAAGGAGATTTCAACGCCGATATCGGCGGCCAGCGTCATGATTTCCGGGCAGGGATAGGCCTCCGCAAAGGGCTGGCGCAAACCGGCGGAAGAAACTTCCATCAGCATGCCGCGGCGCTTTATGGCCAGAAGCGCGGGACGCACCTTAGCAAGGTTGCGGGGCTGGGTTATCCAGCGGCGGAACAGGGCGTGGCAGTGCAGTTTGATAAAGTCGGGATGCGAAGCAATCTGTGCGATTCCTGAAGCGGCCATGTCCGCCATCAGAGCATAATAGCGACTGAAGCGCGTATCGGCCTCGCTTTCGGAGCAGGGCCAGTTCGCGGCGCCGCCAACCGATAGCCGACCGTCAAGATGATGTATGGAACCGATAATATAGTCAAACGGCCGGGAGGCGACGACCTGTCGCATGTATTCGGGACAGTCCGGCGTCCAGTCAAGCTCCATGCCCATGAGCAGGCGGGGGCCTGTCGCCGTGCGGCGCTGCTGTTCCAGCCAGTCCAGCAGGGCGGGCATGCGTTCCGGCATATCCTGTCGGTACAGGCGGCAGACGTAGGGGGGCGGCAGTAAGGAATGCTCGGAAATGCCGAAATATTCCAGCCCCGCTTCCTGTGCGGCCCGAAGCATGGCTTCCGGCGTATCCTTGCCGTGGGAAACTATGGTATGACTATGCAGATCAGCAATAATGCCCGGACACATGTGCAACCTCGCGTAGTTTGGCGTTTGCCGGATTCTTTGTCATTTCCGCCCGGATGGCAAGGCGTGTTCGGTAAAAGTCCGTCTCGCTTTTCGGAGCGGAAGGGCGTATGCTTATCCCCGCGCTTCATGCTCGCGCGCCGGGGGCGGCGCGCTTCCGATTCCGCCCCCGGAAGAAAAAACGAGGTTGCCATGCAGGATGATTTGCTGAAACGTCTGTATATCGAGCCCTCGTCCCGCTGCAACCTGCGTTGCGCCATGTGCTTCCGCAACAGCTGGATTGACGAGACGACGGGCGATATGAGCGACGCCACCTTTCGCCAGGTGCTGACGCATCTGCCGGCATCGGTGGAAACGGTCTTTTTCGGCGGCATGGGCGAACCGCTTGTTCATGCGCGTATTACGGAAATGATCCGCGCCGTTTCGGCCGCCGGCCGCAGGACGGAGCTGCTCAGTAACGGCGCGTTGCTGGATGAGGAACATGCCGCCGCCCTGCTGGATGCCGGGCTCGACATGCTCTGGCTTTCCGTGGATGCGCTGGACGACGCTTCCTATGGTTCCATCCGCTGCAATGGCAATCTGGCGCGGCTCAAGGAACATATAGCTTCCTTCAACCGGCTGCGCTTTCGTCTGGAGCGCCCCGTGCGGCTGGGGCTGGCCTTTGTCGTCATGAAGAGCAATGTGCGCGATCTGGCGCGGCTGCCCGGTTTCGCGCAGTATTACCATATAAATGAAGTAAATATTTCCCATGTGATCCCCACGGACGAACAGGCCGCCGGAGAAATCCTGTACCGGCAGGTTGTGGGCAGCGACCTTGGCGGCGACGCTCTGCTGCCGACATCGCCGCGCATTCACATGCCGCTCATGGACTGGATGCAGCCGGATGTGGCCTATGGCGCCGGGGGATTGCTCAGTTCCGGCATGTGCGAGATATTTCTTTCCGGCCAGCGTATCCGACGCCCTGCCCGGCGTTGCCGTTTCATCGACGGGGGGATGGCTTTTGTCCGGCATGACGGCATGCTGAGCCCCTGCATGTCTCTGCTGCGCAGCGCCCGTCTGTACTGGGGCGGGCGACAGCGCGTCACGAAGCATCATTTTTTCGGCAACGTTACGGAACAGCCGCTGACGGAGTTATGGAACTGCCCGGACTACCGGGATTTCCGGCGGCGTGTGCGGGAGTTTGAGTTCTCGCCCTGCTGCCGTTGCAGCCAGTGCGACAACTGGGAACAGAGTCTGCCCGACTGCTATGGCAACGAGGCCCCTACCTGCGGTGCCTGCCTGTGGTCGGAGGGAATTATCAGCTGCCCGTAGCCGAGGGCGCGGGCGGGCATGGAACAGCCTGATCTGGAGGTCCGTATGGGAGTATTGGATTTTTTTGCGCGCTGGCGGAAAAAGAACGTTTCTCCAGCGCCGGAGGAAGAAAAAAACGATATTCGGCCGGAAGAAAGCGAAGAGGTCTCCAGCGAAGCTGCCGCCAGCGAAGAGGCTTCTGAGGAGTCTGCTTATGACGACGCGTTCATGGCGGAACATTTCGAGGGACTCGGCGAAGCCTGGGAGGCCTTGTTTGGTCAGGCTGCGCTGATACAGGATTATCTTGTAACAATTGCCAAAGAAGGCAAATGCCATGAGCGCTGCACGGTCCGCTTTCAGAACGTCGGCCTTACCGTTTCCCTGGTGCAGTACCCGGATAACGGCCGGGACATCCGCGCGGGCGTGCTGCTGGCTGAGCCTCCCTCCGCGGAAAAGGCCGTTCTTGTTTCCTGTTTTCCCGTGATGGAAGGCCTTCCGAATCCGCTGCGCATACGGAAAAGCCATGCCTGGAGGAACGGGCTCGAAGGCGTGGTTGCTGCGGAGCGCGTCCATGACGGCCCTCCGATCACCTTTTTCGCCCCGTTCTTTTCCCGCGACGAGCCCCAGTTTGCGCCGGGAGCTGAGCTCTCCGTCAGTCTTGCGGGGCTGGCCTTCAGCTGCCGCAAGGCGGCCATGCAGCGTTTTACCGTGGAAGAGGGGCCGTGGTACGAGGAGGAGCTGCAACGTTTTCTGGAAGAGAATCCGGGAAAATCTGAAGCCGATTTTTCCGCTCCCGTTGTATCTATGCAGGGCGCCCGCATTCTGATGCCGCAGCATTATGCCTGCGAATGGCAGTACCGCTGCCCTGTCCTGGATGTGGCCCGGACGGAAATTCTGGGACAGCCCGTCTATAGGCTCCATGTGATTTTTGTTGGCGTGGACGATGACACTCTTGCCGGGTATCTCTATGTCCCGGAACGGCTACTGGACGGGTATGTGCCGCAGGCCGGAGACGACATCGAAGGCACGCTCTGGATGACGGGCATGTTGTGCGACGACAGGAGAGAGCAATAGAGCATTCTCAGCTTGAAATGCTGGATATTTCAAACCATACGGCCTGCCGTTTCGCGGAAAAGCGCAGTTTTCCCGTTTGCTTTGGGCCGGGCGGCGTGCGCTGCCGCCTCGCGTCCCGCCTTTTTCAATGGCAAAACGCTCTAAACCGTTCTTCTGGGGGGAAGGAAACCCCCTTAGCTAGCGCGTAAGGGCTGTTTCCTTCCCCCCAGGCCCCCCATCCTTCCCCCAACGCGCTTTTTCAGAGGGGGCATAGGCCATGCGGCAAGTACCTTTCAAGGGTTATTGTGTAGTCTGTGCGTTTTATTTGTTTGAAATAAATAGAAAAATTAGTGTTAATAGGTTCTGGGCATTCTCAGTTTGAAATGCTGCGCATTTCAAACCTTATGGCCTGCCGGTTTGCGGAAAAAGCGTGGTTTTTCCGTTTGCTTTGGGCCGGGCGGGCGGCAGTTTTGGGCAAAATTTTGCGTGCGGCGTGGCTGTTTTTCCTGTCGGCGGCAGGATATTCTACGAAAGAAAGTGGTTCTTGCCCGTCGTTCCGGAGTTCCCCGCAGGGGCGGGGATGACGGCAGGGCTGCCGGTTCGTGTTGTTCCGGCTATGGAGGTGTGCCATGACGTTTTCCCGTCGAGACTTCGTGAAGAGCAGCGTTTTTGCCGTGGGTGCGCTGGCAACGTCGTCTTTGCCAACGCTTGTTCGGGCCGCGGAAAGGCCAAAGGTCTATTTCAGCAGGGAGCTTAGCGCCGAAAGTTTGATCCGGCTTTACGGCAGGGTCAACAAGGATATTGGCGGCAAAATTGCCGTCAAACTGCATACGGGCGAGCCTGACGGGCCCAATATTCTGCCGCGGGAGTGGGTCCGGGCCTTTCTGGCGCAGTTGCCGAACGCGACCGTGGTGGAATGCAACGTGCTGTACGACAGCCCGCGTCAGACAACGGCAGGGCATCGCCGGACCCTGGAGCAGAACGGCTGGACGGCCTTCACGAAGGTAGACATCATGGACGAGGACGGCGACGCTATGCTTCCTGTTCCCGGAGGCAGGTGGCTGAAGGAAGTGGCCGTCGGCAAGCATTTGCTGAACTATGACTCCATGGTAGTGCTGACCCATTTCAAGGGGCATGTCATGGGCGGTTTTGGCGGTTCCCTCAAGAATATCTCCATCGGATGCGCCTCAGGCAAGGTGGGTAAACGGCAGTTGCACAGCGACGGCAAACAGCTCTGGGCCGGGGGGCCGCTGTTCATGGAGCGTATGGCGGAAGGCGGCAAGGCCGTGACGCAGCATTTTGGAAAGCGCATTACCTATATTAATGTATTGCGCAACATGTCCGTCAGTTGCGACTGCGAAGGCGTCAATGCCGAGCCAGTGCGCGTCCCGGATTTGGGCATCCTTGCGTCCACAGATATTCTGGCTATCGACAAGGCCTCTGTGGATATGGTGTATGCTCTGCCGGAAAAGGTGCGCGCCCCACTTGTTGAGCGTATCGAATCCCGTTCCGGTCTGCGCCAGCTTTCCTATATGAAGGAAATGGGCATGGGCAGCGACGAGTATGAGCTGATTACCGTGTAGTCACAGCACGCACATCGCGCATGTTCAGGCCCGGCGGGAACTTCCTGTCGGGCCTGTTTGTTGCGGGGCTTGCCCTGCTTTGCGGAAAGCGTCATACTGAAAAACAGGTCTGTGTGATCCGGCCCAGCCCGCGCGGGAGCCCCTGTTCGCGAGCGGGAGGGCCGTTAATATGTATTTGTATTTATTTCAAATAAATAGAGTGTGCAGGCTGCGCATGATCGCTGAAAAGGGGAAAACGCGAGGGGGCAACAGCGCCGCCCGTCCAAAGTAAGCGGAAAAGCCGCGTTTTTTTCGTGAAACGACAGGCCGCATGGTCTGAAGTGCGAAGCCTTTCAGATTGAAGATGCTCCAGGAGCGGAGCGGCAGCCATTAAAGATGACGGAACTATCCTGTGAGGAGTGTGCCGCATGATAAAGCCCAAGGAATTGAACGAACTCGGTTTACCCAATGATCCCCGTCTGATGACTCCGGCCATGCGTCTTATCAACAGCACGTTGGGGCGCAGCCGGGCCGGAGAGGCGGAGCACGAAGCCATGCGCGAGGCTGTTCGCACGCTGGCCGTCGCGCCGGAAACTATGTGCGATCATGCGGTGCTCGGCCCGCTGGCTCGGCTGTATATGGAACTTTTCCCCGCCGGAGCGCGGTTCATACCGCGCGAGACGCCCGCGCCGTGGCGGCAATGGGCGGCCGGGGAAGCGGATGCGGATGCTGTCCGCCAGATGGAAACGGCCTGCGCCCTGCCCGCGGCGGTGCGCGGCGCGCTTCTGCCGGATGCGCACCTTGGCTACGGTTTGCCTATAGGCGGCGTGCTGGCGGTCAGGGATTGTGTCATTCCCTATGCCGTGGGCGTGGACATTGCCTGCCGTATGCGGCTTTCGGTGCTGGATATGCCTGTTGCGCGCCTGTCGGAATGTCGGGAAAGCCTTGCGGCGGCGCTGGAGCGGGAAACCCGCTTCGGCGTCGGGGCGGAATTTGCGCGCGAGGAGCGCCGCAGCCATGCCGTCATGGACGAGGACTGGAATGTCAGCCCGGTGACGCGCACCGGCAGAGACAAGGCCTGGAAGCAGCTGGGCAGCAGCGGCTGCGGCAATCATTTTGTCGAGTTCGGGGAGCTGCATGTCCATGCCCCGGCACGGATTGGCGAGACCGATCTTGCTCCCGGCGTTTATCTTGCCCTGCTCAGTCATTCTGGAAGCCGGGGCACGGGAGAAAGCGTGGCCCGCTACTACAGCGAGCGGGCTGTTTCGCTGCGGCCGGCTCTGCCCGAAGAGCTGCGGCGGCTGGCCTGGCTGGATATGGACAGCGCCGACGGTCAGGAATACTGGGCCGCCATGCAGCTTATGGGGCGCTATGCCTCGGCCAACCATGAGCTGATACATCAGCACGTTATCGCGGCCATCGGCGCGCAGGCGCTGACCCATGTGGAAAATCATCATAACTTCGCATGGGAGGAGATGCATGACGGCGAGCGCGTGATTGTGCATCGCAAGGGCGCGACGCCCGCGCATGCGGGACAGCTCGGCGTCGTGCCCGGCTCCATGACGACGTCGGGCTTTGTGGTGCGCGGCAAGGGCAGCGAAGCCTCGCTTTGCTCGTGTTCGCATGGCGCGGGCCGGGCCATGAGCCGTGCAGCCGCCTTTCGTCAGCTCCGGCGTGAGGATTGGGAAGCGCTTCTGCGGGACAGCGGTGTGGAACTGCTGTCCGGATCGCTGGACGAATCCCCTCAGGCCTATAAGGACATTCATGCGATCATGGCGGCGCAGCAGGACCTGGTGGACATTCTGGCGGAGTTTCGGCCCCGTCTGGTCAAGATGGCCCCGGACGAGCCGCGCAGGTCGTAGGGGCGCCGAAGAACACAACAAAAAACAGCCCGCGGGAGGAATTTGCGTTCCTTCCGCGGGCTGTGCTGTTGCGGAGCTTTTCCGTCAGAGCATCTTTAGAGCATTTTAACACAAATTTTACAAATAATTTCAATAGAGCGTTTCAACTTTGAAAAAGGTGAAACGCGAAGGCGGCGGCACAGCGCCGCCCGGCCCAAAGTGAGCGGAAAAACCGCGTTTTTTCCGCGAAACGACAGGCCGTATGGTTTGAAACGCGCAGCATTTCAAACTGAAAATGCTCTAGATAAAATGAATAGGCTGTATACGTGCCACTTGTCTTTGGTGGCGGGGTCGCCTCGTATTCCTGACTTTTCCCCGATAAAAGCGCGCTGGGGAAGGGTTGGGGGGCTTGGGGGGAAGGGAAACACCTCTCGCGCCAGCAGCGACCGGATGGCGGCCGCAGGCCGTGCCCGTTGCGACGAAGGAAGCTACGGGCATCGACAGCAGAGATGAGG
>CALVHG010000072.1 GCA_944327285.1 uncultured Desulfovibrio sp.
CCGCTCACTTTGGGCCGGGCGGCGCTGTGCCGCCGCCTCGCGTTTCACCTTTTTCAAAGTTGAAACGCTCTAAAAAAAGCGCGTTTGGGGGAGGATAGGGGGAGTTTGAGGGGGGAAGGCACCCCCTTTGCGCGCTAGCCAAAGGAGGTGCCTTCCCCCCTCAAGAAAAATACCCAATCAGGGACGGAACACGATTTCGATGGTCTTTTTGTATTCCTGCTCCATTTCGCGCAGCGTATCTCGCTTATGGTTCAGGAGGTAGAGGGCCAGTTCCGGCGAGGTTTCGTAGGATATGCGGGCCTGATGGTTCTGCCCGCGCAGCTGAGCGCGCAGCTCGCGCAGCGCCTGCAGGGACTGCCATTCCATATTGCGGCGCTGCCCGGTGCCGCCGCAGTGCGGACAGGGCTCCATCGTGATGGCCAGCGCCGACGTGCCCGTGCGCTGCCGCACGAGTTCGAGCAGCCCGAACGAGCTCATGCGCCCCACGTCGTGCCGCGCGCGATCGTTCTTCATGGCCTGCCGCAGGGTCTTCTCCACTTCCTGCACGTGCTTGCGGTCGCGCATTTCGATGAAGTCGATCACCACCTGCCCGCCCACGTCCCGCAGCTTGAGCTGCCGGGCAATGGCCTCGGCGGCTTCCATGTTGGTCTTGTGGGCCATGGTTTCAAAATTGGTCTTGCCGGAAATCTTGCCGGAGTTGATGTCCACGGCCATGAGCGCTTCGGTCTGATCAAAGACCAGACGGCCGCCGGAAGGCAGATGCACCTCTCTGGCATAAATCTGATCGAGCTGCCGCCGCAGATTGAATCGCTCCCAGAGCGACTGCCGCGCGTCGCCGTGCAGCTTGACCAAATCTTTCTTACGCGGAAAGAGCAGCGAGACCGTCTCGCGGATGGTTTCCGCCAGTTCGGCATTATCCACCCAGATTTCGCACACATCCTCGGTCAGATAATCGCGCACGGCCCGCTGCGGCAGACCCGGCTCCTGATAGATAAGCGCCGGGGCCGTTTCTTCGGTGGCTTTTTTGCGAATGTCGCGCCAGACGCGCTTGAGATACTGCAAGTCGTTCTTCAGCGTCGTCTTGGTGGTGCCGGCGCTGACCGTGCGCACAATGACGCCGAGCCCCTGACCGGGATCAATGCCGTTCATCATCTCGCGCAGGCGGCTGCGTTCCTCCTCGCTTTCCACCTTGCGGGACACGCCGATCTGCTCTTGTCCGGGCGTCAGCACAAGAAAACGTCCCGCCAGCGAAACCCACGTAGTCAGAAACGCGCCTTTATTGCCGGTCGGCTCCTTGACCACCTGCACCAGCACTTCCTGCCCGGTCTTCAGCACCTTCTGGATGGGCGGAAACTTCTTGCCCCGCGCGGGCTCATGCGGCGCAAGGTAATATTCGGGATGCACCTCGTCGATCTGGAGGAACCCGTTCTTGCCCGTGCCGTAGCTGACAAACGCCGCCTGAAGGTTGGTGTCGATGTTGTGGATGACACCCTTGTAAATATTGCCCTTGAGCTTGCGCTGATGGAGCATGTCCAGATAGTACTCCAGCACAAGACCTTCTTCCGAAAGGGCCACTTCCACCTGCTCGCCGGGCACGACGCTGATGAACATGCGCTTGCGCCCGGCCGCGGCCTTGGCCTTGACCGCCGCGGCGCGCACGCCGCCTTTCTTGCCGGAGCTCTCGCGCTCGTCGCCTTTTTCCTCGTCGTCATCAAAATCGTCGTCCAGCTCATCCGGCGTTTCTGCCGGAAAGGCGCTGCCGCCGGGCTGCAAGGGATTGCCGTCAGGATCGAGGCTCTCCACCACGCGCATATCGTCGTCGCCGTCGGCCTGCTCCTGCGCCGCCTCCTCGGCGGCAAGCGCTTCGGCCGCGCGCTTCTTGCGGTTGCGCCCGCGACCGCCGCGACGTCCGCGCCGACTCTTGCGGTGCGGCGTTTCCGTCGTTTCCCCGGACGTCTCCGCCGGAGCTTCGTCCCCGGTCGCCGCCGCGCTATCCTGCGGCGCGGCTTCCCCGGCCTGAGCAGCAGGTTCAGAGGCGACGGCCGCCGCCTCTTCCGCGCGAGGGGCGTCAGCCGCCGGCGCGCTTTCTCCAGCGGCGGTCTCGCTCGCGCTCTTACCGCCGGCCGCCTTCCCGCTCCGAGAGCGTCCGCGCCCGGAACGGCCGCCCGCAGGGGCCTCTTCAATATCGGTGGCCTGCGCCTCCACGTCCAGCACCTGTTCCGCCACCTTCGGCGCATCCGCCGCAGGCTCTTCCGCCTTTTTACCGCGGCGCGTCCGGCGGGGCCGCGCGGGGCGCTCCGGCTCTTCCGCGGCGGGTTCGACAACAGGCGCCGCCTCTGCGGCGGGAGCGACGTCTTCCTCCGCAGGCGCGTCCGGGGTCTTCTTCTTTTTTCTGCCGCCCGCGGCGGCGCTGTCCTTTCTGCTGCCGCGACGCGAACGGGAAGAACGCGCGGGAGCGGCTTCCGGCGTTTCTCCGGAATCAGCCGACGGCGTTTCGGGAGCCGCCTCCGCAGGGGCGCTTTCCCCTTCCGCAGCGGGTTTGGCGGCGCGGGTCGCGCGACGGCGTGTCGTCCGGCGGGGCCGGGGCGGCGTTTCGTTTTCGGAAGCCGCTTCGGCGGCAATGTCGAGGGCGGCCACATCCGGCGTTTCGGCCGCAACAACAGCGGCCGGAGAATCCTTTGCTTCGGTCATAAAAATCCTTTTTGCCCAGCGGGCGAAAATGTCAGCCTGCGCCAGACAGCCCCGAAGGGAAATCCCTTCCGGGCAATGCCGTCACAGGTCGCAAAAACAATGCCTGAACTACGATTCAGGGAAATTCGCTTGAAAAAGAAGAAGGCGCGCGGCGCGCTTGCGCCGCATGCGCGCGAAACCCGGAGCGTCGGCAAAAGACCCCTTTGCCGACGAAAGCCCACCGGGAGAAATGACGTGTTCTGTGCGCATACTGCCCCAACGGTACGCCGGATGCAAGCAGGGAAACGCCTCTTACAGGAAAACGCTGTCCGGAATCAGAATCGCCAGACTTTCAGGGCGAGCATACAACCGGGGAGCATCCGCCACAGACGAATGCTCCCCAAAAAAATGACAGTTTTTCTGCCTGATTACATCATAACGCCGGTCAGCGGCGCCACGATCATCACCAAAAGCCAGGGCAGCATGCAGAAGCCCAACGAACGCGCCAGCCCCGGACGGCAGAAGACCAGCAGCCAGCACAGCATAAACAGCGTGCGGAAGAACAACGGCGAACGCAGCACGCCGATCACGCCCGGCGTGGGACCGTTCAGATAGATGCCGCTTAGAATAAGATTACTCCACTGATCAATGCAGCTAGGCAGAAAGCCGATAACGCCCCAGAGAGCGCACCAGCGCGCGGCCTTTTCAAAATGAGAAGGATCCGCCAGTTCGTTTCTATCGCGCAGCATGCAGACGAGAGCCACGCCCGCGCCCCCGGCAAGGGAAAGATCGCCAAAGGCGCTGTGCAGCGTCTTACGCAGCAGGGTCGTCAGATACGTGGTCTGATCCATGCCCTGCGGCGGCGTGCCGAACACGCCTTCCATGCTGAAAAAAGCCACCGTAAAACACACGCAGGCCACCAGCCCCGGAATCAGGGTCGGCAGCACGCGGGCGAGATCGTACCGGCTTTCTTCCAGCGGCGTCTGCACGTCCAGCTTCGGAAAGGACGCAGCCTTTTTATAGCCCAGATACACGCAGGCAAGGCCCGCGGCCCAGCAGCCCACGGCCAGATACAGATTGTTTCTCATGGCTCCGGCCAGCTCGGCCGGCGGCCCGGGCTCGATGCCAAACACCAGACTGTAATAGAACCAGTAGTAGACGCAGCCGGCAAGGGCGACCGCCAGACTGAGACGCGCCAGCTTGGCCCCGCCCCACAGGCACAGACGGCCGTGGCTGCGGCGTCCGAGCGCCAGAGTCAGGGCAAGCACCGCCGGCAGGGCCAGCGCCGTGCTGGCCAGAACCTGAAACACATTGCCCAGCAACATCATGAAAGCGAGAATATGACCCGTCATGCACACTCCGAACTATGGAGGCCGCACTGATTGCAGCCGAAAATCTCCCGGAGGTGATAAACCGGAACAGCCGTGCGCGCAAGTCCGAAGGACGAACGGAGACAGCGCCGGGAAATAGCCCGCCGACTCTTGTCAGGCCGGGCCCGTCCACGCTATGAACCTGCCAGCCAAGGAGCTTGCATGACCATTCTGGAAATTTTTCTGCTGGCTGTCGCCCTGTCCATGGATGCCTTTGCGGTCGCCGTCGCTTCCGGCTGCGCCGTGCGCACAATTTCGCTGCGCCAGTATCTGCGCGTGGGCGGCGCGTTCGGCCTGTTTCAATGTCTGATGCCGCTGGGGGGCTGGCTTCTGGGCAGCACGGTGCACAGATACATTGAAGCCTGGGATCACTGGGTGGCCTTCGGGCTGCTGACGTGGGTCGGCGGCAACATGCTGTTGCAGGGCATACGGGGACTGCGCCGGGGGAGCGAAAGCGACGCCTGCCCGCGCGTGGATCCCACCGCCGGGCGCAATCTCTGGCTGCTGGCCGTGGCAACCAGCATAGACGCCTTTGCCGTGGGCCTGAGTCTGGCGCTTACCAATACCGGCATCGTCTTTCCGGCGCTGGTTATCGGCATTGTCTGCGCCGCGATTTCCGCCAGCGGCGTGCGCCTTGGCGCAACGCTCTCCCGGCTGCGCATCATCAACCGATTTTCCGAGCTGCTGGGCGGCCTGGCCCTCTGGGGCATCGGCCTCAATATTCTCCGGCAAAGTCTGTAGGTTGCGCCTTCCCAACTCTTCGCTTCTGCATCGTTCGCAGAGAAAGTCGTTGGCTTCCTTATACAAAGATGGTAACTCCGGCAGAAGACACAAGCCGCAAGTTGCAGATTGCGAGGAGGTAGGCCGTGTTCTGGAACAATCTCACCATCGGGAAAAAGTTCATTCTCTCGCTGTTGGGCAGCATCATTACAATTCTGTTCTTTTCCGCCGTGGCGAAAGTTTCCTCGGAGCACATTATGGACTCCTCCGACGCCGCCACTGAAAAACAGAGATTCGCCCTCAACCTCACCATGCGCGAGATTGACCATCGCCAGTGGCTGGAGAACCTGCGGACGCTTGTGCTCGATCCCGAAGCCGATCCCCACTCCATCCCTCTGCAAACTGACGGGCACGCCTGCGCTTTCGGCAAATGGTTCTATTCCGACAGACGCTCTGTCCTCGAAAATCAGCTTCCCGCTCTCCGCTCCCAGTTCAAGGAAATAGAACAGCCGCATCTGGCGCTGCATGAGAGCGCCGGAAAAATTCTGCGCCTGCTTGACGAAAACAAGCGCCAGGAGGCCATGCAGATTTTCTATGACCAGACCGCGCGGCATTCCAAGGCCGTCATCTCCTCGCTCGGCCGCATTCGCACACAGGTGACCAGCGCGGCGGAACAGGACGCCGCGCGCTATACGGACATCGCCCGAAAGACGCAGATTGTTTTTCTTGTTTCTCTGCTTCTCAGCATCGCGGGCATGCTGGGCTCCTCGCTGCTGCTGACGCGCTCCATCCGCTCCCCGATCGCCGTTCTCGCCGACAAGGCGCAGCAGGTTGCCGACGGTAATCTCGACATTGATCTGCGCCTCCAGCGAAAGGATGAAATCGGCATTCTCTCCGCAGCGCTGGGAACGCTCATGGACACGCTGAAAAAGCGATTGCAGGAAAACGAACAAACCTCAAACGAAGCTCTCGCCCATGCTCGTCGCGCCGAAGGGGCTCTCCGTGAAGCCGAAAGCAAGGAAGAGCAGATTCGCGGTCTGTTTGAAGAGATGCACGCCGTCGCGGCCAAGGCGGACGCCATCGGCAAGCAACTTCTGGATCTCTCCGGCGTTCTTGCCCAGCAGGTCGAAAACGTCTGTACCGGCAGCGACGAGCAGAATCAGCAGATGCGCGTCAACATGAAGAACGTTCAGGATGTTTCCGCCGCCGCAGACGAGATTGCCCGGAGCGCGGGGCAGACTGCCGACAGAGCCGTGCATACTAAGGATAACGCCGTCCACGGCATGGATGTTGTCACCCGCTGCGCGCAATCCATGAGCCGGGTCTTTGAACTCGCCGAACAGCAGTACGAAAATCTGCGGCAACTGGGACAAATGGCCGACAGCATCAGCGGCATCATGAACGTCATCGTGGACATTGCCGATCAGACCAACCTGCTTGCCCTCAATGCCGCTATCGAGGCGGCCCGCGCCGGGGAGGCCGGCAAGGGCTTTGCCGTCGTTGCCGACGAGGTGCGCAAGCTGGCGGAAAAGACCGTCTCGGCAACGTCCACGGTCGGAGATAAAATTTCGGGCATTCAGAAGGCCATCCATGACAATGTGGCCTCCATGCAGCTGGCGCACGATGCCGTCAAGGAATCCGACGAACTGGCGCAGCAGTCCGGCAAGGCGCTGGAAACCATCCTCGACGACGCCGAACAGAGCCTGCGCGACGCTTCGCAGATCGCCTCCGCCGCGCAGCAGCAGCGCAGCGTGGTCGGCACGGCCTCCGACGGCATGGCCCACGTGCGGGAAATCGCGGATAAGAATTCTGAGGAAATGCACGAAGCCGCCGAAAAGGTGCGCGCCCTCGCGTCCATGTCGCAGGAACTCAAGCTGCTGATCGAGCGCCTCCGGCATTAGGGCGTTTCACCTTTGGAAAAGGTGAAACGAAAGGCCGTATATTTTGCAACGCACAGCGTTTCAAAACTGAAAAGTCTCCAGAAGCTAGCTAGGCATTGTTTGGGAGATTTCCCTTCCTAACAAGCCCATGCGAACAAAGCACGAAAAGAGGCCCCCTTTGCTGCTGTGCAAAGGGGGCCTTCTTTTCTTCCTGTAAAACAGTCATTCCCCGGAGCTTACACGATTACGACAGGTTGCCGGGCTTCAGCTCCGCAGGCCAGAAATCGGAATTCCGCCTCCCCTTGCTCTCCAGCCATCAGCCCGGCAGCCAGTCCGCGAGCGGAAGCCAAAAGTCCGCGTTGGCCGTAAGACGCAGTTTCGCCAGCCGGGTTGTCCTCCAGCCGACCGTTTCGCCCACAACGAAAAAGCCCTTACGATTCTCGTAAGGGCTTGATTTCTTGGCGTCCCCAAGGGGATTTGAACCCCTGTCGACGGCGTGAAAGGCCGTTGTCCTAGGCCGGCTAGACGATGGGGACGCAGGACTTTTGCGTTGGCTGGGCTGCAAGGACTCGAACCTTGATTAGCGGAGCCAGAATCCGCCGTCCTGCCAATTGAACGACAGCCCAATATAAGGAGCGATAAGCCCCGGTTTTGCGTTGGCGTCCCCAAGGGGATTTGAACCCCTGTCGACGGCGTGAAAGGCCGTTGTCCTGGGCCGGCTAGACGATGGGGACGCAGGACTTTTGCGTTGGCTGGGCTGCAAGGACTCGAACCTTGATTAGCGGAGCCAGAATCCGCCGTCCTGCCAATTGAACGACAGCCCAACGCAGGAATGGAAACTACGGAAAGAGCCCCGCTTTGTCAACAAGAAATTTGCAATTTTTTTTGGCCTCGCCTTCAGGCCGTTTCGCCGAGCGCTTCCACGTCCATATGAGCCAGAATCCAGCGCACGCACTGGGCGGGCGTATAGGGATGCGTGGCGCAGCGCAGGGTGCAATACTTTCGATACAACGCCTCGCGCTCATAAAAAATATCGGCGATGCTCTGACCGGGGCCAATGGCGAGCCCCCGCTGCGGATTGCGGGCGATGCGCTCCTCGATAATCTCCAGCGGCGCGTCAAGGTAGATGATGGGCCCCATGCCCTGAAGATGTCGCATGCAACGCTCACGGTAGACCACGCTGCCGCCGGTGGCTATCACGGTGCGTTGCAGACGCAGCGACGACACCACGCCGTCTTCCACGTCAAGAAAAGCCTCCTTGCCCAGCTCGTCGGTAACGGTCTGCAGGCGCGTGCCGTACAGGGCCTCGATGAGATGATCCGAGTCCACAAAGGCCCAGTCCAGCTCGCGGGCAAGGAGCATGCCGATGGTGGACTTACCCACGCCGGCCATGCCGATCAGACTGATGCAGGGAGCGGCCTTGGAAGGGGGCGCAATACGATCAAAGGAGGTTTGGTGCATGGTGCGGTTTCCTTGGTTGGGAATAGGCCTTTTTTTGTACGATGTCTTTTCCCGCTTGCCAAGGGCCACACAGAGGATTAAGGCGAAAAAAGCCTGATAGCGGGACCTTCCGCGCCTCTAGGGGATGTCTACGGAACAAAACAGAACGAAACGCAGCGCATTTCAACATATACAAGGTTTCACCAGAGAAAAAAGTCGATACCATTTAAAAAAAAGGGGGTATGGCTATTTTCACGAAAAATCTTGGGAAACGGCTGCGGGAATTGCGAACCAAGGCCAGACTCTCGCAAGATCAGCTGGCCGAGCAGGCCGGAATCAGTGCCAAATACCTTGGAGAAGTCGAACGCGGCGCCGTTAATGTTTCCGTGCTTATTTTGCACAAGCTGTCCGTCGTGCTGGGCGTAGGCCTGGCCGACTTTTTCGAGTCCGGACATCTGTCTCCAAGGGAAGAACTGGTCGCCCATCTTGTCGATATGCTCAATGAAGCCAGCGATCAGGAGTTGCAACAGGTCTATAGAGTTCTGCATGCCCTGTTGAGATGAGGTAACACCCGGATACATTTTTTTCACAAAGAGCGCCGCCCCGCGAGGGCCGGCGCTCTTTGTCGTTTGCCGTTGCGCAAAAGCATGCGCAGAGGATGATACGGAAAAAGGCGCCGCAGCAAACTGCGACGCCTTTAACTTTCGTGGCTCCCCGAGACGGACTTGAACCGCCAACCTAGTGATTAACAGTCACCCGCTCTGCCGATTGAGCTATCGGGGATTGCTCGAAGCAACGAAGATGCTTTTACGGCAATGCGTCCTCTTCGTCAAGCAAAAAAATCTGTTCGCTCGAAAAAAAATCACGCTGTCTGTTTGTTCCCGCTGCCATCAACGTTCATGCCGCGTAATGGAAGGAACAAAAACCTCGTTCTGCTCCCCGGCAAGGTTACGATTCCAGGCGCGGATAGCGGCCCCCTGCGATACGGACCACTGCTGCGAGGTCTGACCGCAAGAACACACGACCCGCCAGACGTCTTCCCGCCGTCCGGGAGGACGCATGGATTCAAGATGAACATCATGGCCGCCGCAGGCGAGACAGGGACGAATGGTGTGGGGATCTAATTCTTTCATGGGGTTGACCATAGCAGCCTTGCAGCGACGAGACAAGAGTGTTCTGCACTGACGCTTCCCTGACGGGACCCGTGGCAAGGTGGCTTCACAAGGAAACGGAATATCACCCCCAAGGAGATTACCATGAAGAAGACCCTGCTTCCCCTCGTTGCCGCCGCCGCTCTTATCCTTCCCTCTGCCGCGCTTGCCGCCAACGGCGGTTTTCAGGGCGGTTCCCAGCCCATGGGCGGCTTTCAGGGCCCCGTAGGCGGCTCGCAGGCCGAAACCGTGGCCGCCGCCAAGAAGTGCTGGGACGATGCTCCCGTCGTGCTGACCGGCACGATTGTCGAGCGCCTCGCCGGCAGCGACGACAAGTATACCTTTGCGGACAGCACCGGCCGCATCGTGGTGGAAATTGATTACGAAGTCTTTGCCGGACGCACCGTGACCCCGCAGACCAAGGTGCGCCTCTTCGGCAAGGTGGACAAGGAAATGATGGAACCCACCAAGGTGGACGTCAAGTATCTTGAAATCGTAAAGTAGTCCCGACGGCAAATTCTCTCCCCGGACGCCGGTCTTCCGTCACATCGCCCATCCGACGGAAGACCGGCCCACAGAAAAACACAAGCCAGGGCTCCTGCCGTTGCCCTCCCGACATATCAGCACCGGCTCTTCCTGCGGGAAGGCCGTTCAGCATAAGGATAACGCCATGCAAAGAAAGACCGTCATCGCCCTTGCCCTCGCCTCCCTGCTGACATTCCCCTGCGCCGCTTCTGCAGCCAACGGCGGCTTCCACGGCCCCCAGGGCGGCATGGGCGGTTTTCAGGGCCCCACGTCCGCCGCGGACGCCGATACCGTTGCCAAGGCTCTGAAGTGCTGGGACGACGCCCCCGTCACCCTGACCGGCACGATTGTCGAGCGCCTCGCCGGCAGCGACGACAAGTATATGTTCCGGGATGCCACGGGTCAGGTTATGGTGGACATCGACGAAGACCTCTTTATCGGGCGCACCGTGACGCCGCAGACCAAGGTGCGTCTCTACGGCAAGGTCGACAAGGAAATCATGGAACCCACCAAGATCGACGTCAAGCGTCTTGAAATCATCCAGTAGCGGAGCCCGGCATGCACAAGACCGTGAACAAGCCCGCCACGCTGGCGGCGCTGTTGCTGGTCGCCGCACTCTTTCCGCGGACGATTCCGGCCGCCGGATTCATGGGCCCTGGCGTAAGTTCCACCGTAACGTCGGCGGCACAGGCGCTGGAAGCTGAAGACGACGCTCCCTGCGTGCTGGAAGGACACCTTGTGGAACGCATTCCGCAGCGCAAAAACCGCTATCTCTTCGAGGACGAAAGCGGACGCATAGTCGTCAAGATCGAGCGGGAAACCTTTGGCCCGCTCACCGTAACGCCCAATGATCGCCTGCGTCTCATGGGCGAGGTGGAATGGAGCAGCAAGCGGCCCAATGAAGTGGATGTGGAAGGGCTGATGCTCCTCCCCTGATTGTCCGGTTCTGACCGGCATACATTTCGCAACGCCTTTCCGGCCGGAGCCGCCGCGTCCCGCACGACAGGGACGCGACGGCTCCGACGCCGTATTTTCCAGCCTCAACCCCCGGTTACCGCCATGAGCACAACGCTGCTGATTATCGAGGACAACGAAGATATTCTGGCAAATCTCTATGCCTATCTTGAGCCTCTGGGCTATGAGCTGGACTGCGCCCGCAATGGCCGGGCCGGTCTGGAAATGGCGCTGGAAGGGTCGTTTGACGTCATCGTGCTGGACGTGATGCTGCCAGGCATGGACGGCGTGACCCTGTGCCGGACCCTGCGCGACAAACATGGAAGCGCCACGCCCGTCATCATGCTGACAGCCCGCGACACTGTGGCGGATCGCGTGCGCGGGCTGGAATCCGGAGCTGACGACTATCTCGTCAAACCCTTTTCGCTACGGGAGCTGGAAGCCCGCATTCGCGCCCTGCTGCGCCGGGGTCACTACAGCGAAACGCCCTCGACCGGCGGCGGCACGCTGCGTTTTGCCGACATAGAAGTGGACGTTCCCGCCCATCGAGCCGCGCGCCAGGGACGGGAGCTGCGTCTCAGCCCCACGGGCTTTCGCATCCTCTGCGAACTGCTCAAGGCGGCCCCCGGCATTGTGCCGCGCGAAGAGCTGGAGCATACCCTCTGGGGCGACGCCGCGCCCGGTGGAAGCGCCCTGCGCACGCATATCCACGAACTCCGCCAGGTTGTAGACAAATCCTTTGACGTTCCTCGCATCGAAACCGTCAGCCACGTGGGCTATCGTCTGCGCCCCGAAGCGGAAGAAGCATGATCCGCAGCGGCATCCGCGCACGGCTGGTGGCCGCTTTTATGACGCTGGCCCTGCTGGTCGGCGTCGGAACGGCGCTGGCAGGCTTTTTTGCGTCCGAAAGAATAGGCGCCTACCTGATTGAATGGCATGTCTCCCCCATCATGGACATGCTCATTGAGGCCGAAGAAAGAGCCTGGTGCGCGGAAGACGACGGACGCCGCCCCCTCTACTACGGCGCGGATCTGGCCGCCGGTCTCCGCCTGCATTTTTATGTGGGCAAACAGCTCAAGGCGGACTGGGCCGAGCTGACGGACGGCATTCATTTTCAAAACAAGGGCAGCGGCTTTCTTCTCCTGCGCACGGGAGATCATATCCGCTATGCGTTGGAAGGCGACACAGGGCAGCGCATGGCCCTACGCAGCAGCATGATCCGCACGCTGCTCCTTTGCATTGGCGTCGGCCTTGTGGCGGCAACGCTGATCGCCTTCATCCTCTCTCACCGTCTGAGCGCCCCCCTGGTAGGCCTGACCCGCGCTGTGCGACAACGCGGGATGCCTACGGACGAAGACCGCGCCCTGCCTCCCCTGCCTCAGTACAAGAAGCCCTACGAAGTGCGCGTGCTGGCCGAAGCCATTGCCGCCCACGAACAGGCATTGTGCGACTACGCCCGGCGAGAAAGCTGCTTTACCGGCGATGTCAGCCATGAGCTGCGCACGCCTCTGACCGTCCTCCAGGGCGGTTTGGAAATTCTCGACCTGCATGTGACGCGGCATCCGGAAGCGGCTTCGCTGCGCCCGCTGGTAGAACGCATGAGCCGCACCGCAGCCGACATGAGCGCCACTGTCCGCGCCCTTCTGCTGCTGGCTCGCAATCCCGAATATATGGAACTGGAACAGGTTGATATGAACGTCCAGTTGCAGGAAGCAGCCCAGCGGCCCGGCATCGAACTGTTCTGTGACGGTCCGCCACCAGCGCCGCTGCACACACAACGCGAGCTTGCCGCGGCTGTCGTGCGCAATCTGGTAGAAAACGCGATCCACTACTCGGAAGACGGACGCGCCCGCATCCGCCTGCATGCGCGGGGTTTTGACGTCATCAACCAGGGGCAGATCCCGGCGGACGTAGACATTTTTGAACGCGGCGTGCGCGCCGCCCGCCCTGACAGCAAGGGCGTCACGCCCGCAGGGAGCGGCCTGGGCCTGTCCCTCGTCCTGCGCATCTGCGCACGCCTCGGCTGGCGCATCACCTGCGCCACCGACGCAACGACCACGACCTTCTGCGTCCTCTTCTCCCTCGCCGACAGCAACGCCCCGGAACCCGCGGCATAAATTGATCGTTCTTCTGGGGGAAGGGAACCCCCTTGGCTAGCGCACAAGGGGGTTTCCTTCCCCCAAGCCCCCATCCTTCCCCCAACGCGCTTTTCAGAGGGGAGACAGGCCATGTGGCAAGCATATCACTGGTCAAGCAGCCGACAGGCTCTATTTACTTGAAATAAAGAGTGTTATTTAAAAAGGTAACAGGCTTTGAGCAGCCGGAAAAAGCCCGGCCCCGGAAAACAAACGCATAAAACGGAAAAAGGCGTCGCAGTTTTCTGCGACACCTTTAACTTTCGTGGCTCCCCGAGACGGACTTGAACCGCCAACCTAGTGATTAACAGTCACCCGCTCTGCCGATTGAGCTATCGGGGATTGCTCGAAGCAACGAAGATGCTTTTACGGCAATGCGTCCCCTTCGTCAAGCAAAAAAATAAAAAAATCCATTTTTCTTTTTCCGGATCGGGGGACGTTACCGCATTCCCCGAAAAAATAATTTATCCAGCAATCCGGACGACGGGGCCGGCCTCTACCAGACGGGCAAGTTTTTTGGCGTAGCGTTCCGCCTCGCTGTAGACGCAGCCGCAATACGGCTGCCGATAGACGCCCCATTCCCGCGAGATGTCGATGCCCGCCTGCCAGTCTTCCCGAAAATCCCGGTAGACAAAACGCGGGCCGGGCATGGCCTGCGGCGCTCCCGGTATGGCGGGCATATCCTGCCCGCTCAGACGCGCCCCCTCGGCGGCTATGGCGTCATGAGGCTGATAACGGGAATAGAGCAAACTTGTGGAAAAGGCGTCAAAGCCATTGGCCGCCGCATACTCCCAGGCTGCCGCAACCCGGCTGCGACAACAGTAGTCGCAGCGCTGCGGCGGCGCGTCTCTGCCCTGCACGGCGCGCAGCCATGCCGTCAGATTCCACGCGGCGTCATCGCAAATAACGGCAATGCCCGCCCGCTCGGCGCATTCCAGCACGGCTTCCCGCCGCCGCAGATATTCGCTCAGCGGCTGAATGTTGGGATTATGGTACCATGCCGTGACTTCAAAACCCTCATCCTGAAGACGGCGCGTCGGCATGATGGAACACGGTCCGCAACAGACATGCAGCAGCAGTCGCAGACCGCCTTCCTTTTCGGCGGACATCAGGCGTTCCCTCCGGCGGCCTCATCCTTCCCCATACGGAAATCCACCCGAATCTTGAACAGGCGCGTCGCAGGCAGATTGAGCACGGCAATGCCGGTTTCCCGCTCAATGGCCGCCAGCGTTGCGGCCTCATGCTCCCGCGAGGGAGAAATCAGAGTAAACCAGATGTTATAAACATGGGCGCGCACATAATTATGCGTCACGCCGGGGCAGGCATTGACCGCCGCCGTAAAGGCGTCCATCTGATCGTCGGGGACCTTGGCCGCGCACAGAGTCGAAACCCAGCCCAGTTTAGCGGACTGAAAATTCGCTCCCATGCGCCGGATAATACGGGCGGAGCGAAGCGCATTGACGCGGCGCAGGGCTTCCTCTTCAGAAATCCCCGTCTGTTGGCCCAGCTCCGCATAAGGACGCGGCGACAGGGGGAAATTTGTCTGAATAATATCCAGCAGACGACGATCCACGTCATCCATAACATAGGCGTTCATAGCAACTCCTCGCAAGGCCCGGCATCAGCGCAGGGCAAAGTTGACGGCAAAACAGGCGGCCACAATATAAAGCATCGGCGCAACCTCGCGGCCGCGGCCGCTTAACAGACGCAGCGCGACATAGGCGATAAAACCGAGCCCAAATCCTGTGGCAATATTGAACGTCAGCGGCATGGTGATGATGGTCAGAAAGGCAGGCAAGGCCGTAGCGAAATCGTCAAAACGAATGCGCGTCACATCCTGCATCATCAGCGCGCCCACAATAATCAGCACCGGCGCGGTGGCATAACCGGGCACCACGGCGACCAATGGCGTCATAAACAGCGCCAGCGCAAACAACAGGGCGATGCACACGGCCGACAGACCGGTACGTCCGCCTTCGGCCACGCCCGCGGCGCACTCCAGATAGCTGGTGGCCGTGGTTGCGCCCAGAACGGCGCTGGTCATGGTGCCGATGGAATCCGTCACCAGCGCCCGATCAAGATTCTCTATGCGCCCGTCTTCCTTCATGAAGCCCGCCTTGCGGGCAAGGGCGATCAAGACGCCCATATTGTCGAACAGGTCCACCATCGTCAGCGTGAAAATGATGGACAGCAGCCCGTGCGACAACGCGCCGCGAATGTCCAGCGCCGCGAAGGTTTCCGTAGGCAGGGGCACGGATGTAGAAAAAATCCTGTCCGGCAACGGCGTTAGCCCCAGCACCAGCCCCAGACCCGTAACGACGATGATACCGATGATCAGCGCGCCGCGCACATTGAGCGTCATCAGGACGCCGCACAGACAGACCCCGAACACGGACAGCAGCGTCGAGGGCCTGCTCAGATCGCCCAGCGCCACAAAGGTGGAGGGGTCCGCCACAATCAAACCGCAGTTCTTCATGCCGATGAAGGCAATAAACGCGCCGATGCCCACGACAATGGCATATTTCAGATCCATCGGCACGGCATCAATAATCATCTGCCGCACGCGCGTAACGGTCAGCAGCATGAAAAACACGCCGGAGATGAACACGGCTCCCAGCCCCGTCTGCCAGGAATACCCCGCAGGACCGCAGACATAATAGGCAAAGAAGGCCGTAATGCCCAGCCCCGGCGCAACGCCCACAGGAAAACGCGCCCACAGCCCCATGATCAGGGTGATGATGACCGTCACCCAGATAACGGCGGTGACGGCCGATTCCCGCGGCATGCCAGCATCGGCCAGCATGCCCGGCACCACGAAAATCAGGTAGCACATGGCCATGAAACTTGTCAGCCCGGCCACCAGCTCCTGCCGCACCGATGTCTGGCAGCGCGTCAAACCAAAACAGCGATCCAGAAAATGCGCAAAGCTCACGAAAATCCCTCCCTGTGGGGACGCGGACGCCCGCTCCGCGTTATGTGTTTGGGGGGAAGGGAAACCCTTCTGCTAGCGCGAGAAGTTTTTCCCTTCCCCCCAAGCCCCCCATCCCTTCCCCAGCGCGCTTTTTCAGAGGGGGACAGGCGCTTCAGGTATTTCTTTTTATTTGAAATAAATTGCAAATTTGTGTTAACAGGCCCTAG
>CALVHG010000073.1 GCA_944327285.1 uncultured Desulfovibrio sp.
TACGACAACAATTTTTTGCAGATTTCGGCACGCCTTCCCGATACAATCCACGGAATCCGCCCGCTAAAGCCAACGCGTCGCAATCAGTCCGACTTTTTTCCACGAATACGCGGAACTGCGGGATACTGTGCCACATGCCCAAAAGTGTGCGGGAAAAACGTGCTGTTTCCGCTTTTGAGTTTCAATTTCGGGCATCGCTTGCGCTGGCTTCCTCTTGTAATCTTGCGCTACTGGGCGACGTAGTCCTCCAAAGACGTCACAGGGGACTGCTTCGCTTTCCCGAACACAGAAAAAACCCGCCATATTGGCGGGCTTTTGGACTTCATGCGCTGTCGATTTTTCTGTGCTTCTTCGGGGCAGATTGCCTCGTTGCGTTACCGGGGGACGGTTGCCGAGGGAAAGCGGCAGCGTCTCCGAATCGTTGCATCCTCCCGAAAAAGCGCGTTTGGGGAGAGGGAGGGGGGCCGGGGGAGGGAGAACCCCTTTGTGCGCTAGCCAAAGGGGTTCTCCCTCCCCCGGATAAAAAATATTGCTACTTCTTCACAGACACCCAGTCGGTAAGGGGGGCCATACGCTTGAGCATGTAGCCGCGCCCGGAGCTGGCGGCGAGGTCTTCAAAGTCGCCGCCGAGCCGGTAGATGCGCCAGTCGCCGTCGGGAAGCTGCCTGTTAGCGAGAGCGAGTTCGAGGGCGTTTTGTGCTTCTGCGGGGGAGCAGAAGAGGGGAAAGTCGTGCATGAGGGGATCGAGGACGACTTCCGAGCCGCTGGCAAGATCAATGATGTAGTTCCCAGGGGCGAAGGTGTAGGCAACTTCGCAGGGAGCAGGCGAAGATGTCGGAGCAGATTGCGAGGCCGCGCAGCCTGCCAGCAGGCCGGCGCAGAGCAGAGAAAGAAGCAGGGGACGCAAGGGGCGAATCATAGCGGATTCCTTATAGTGCATTAGCCGTTTCTGGCCATGGCCTGAAGGCGGGCAATGCGTTCTTCCAGCGGGGGGTGGGTACTAAACAGCCGGGCCATGCCGCCGTTGCCGAACAGGGGCGTGACGATGAACATCTGTTCCGTGCTGGGGTTGCCTTGGTGCATGGGAATCTGGCCGCTGGCCTGCCCCAGGCGGTGCAGGGCGCCGGCGAGCGCCAGAGGCTGGCCGCAGAGAGCAGCGCCGGTATCGTCAGCGAGATATTCGCGCGAACGGGAGATAGCCATTTGAATCAAAGACGCGGCAATGGGGGCGAGAATGGCCAGCATCAGCGCCGCGATAGGATTGCTATTGCCGTTTTCATCACGGTTGCCGCCAAAAATAGCGCTGAACTGGAGGATGTTTGCCAGCGTAACGATAGCGGATGCCATGACGCCTGCAATAGTTTGGATAAGAATATCCCGGTTGACGATATGGCCGATTTCATGGGCGATGACGCCGCGCAGCTCCTGGGGGCTGAGCAGCCGCATAATGCCGTCAGTAACGGCGACAACGGCGTTTTCCGGGTTTCTGCCGGTGGCAAAGGCGTTGGGAGCCTCCTCTGGAACAATGCAGACGCGCGGCTTGGGGATGCCGGCGCGCGCGGCCAGTTCTTCCACTATCTGATGCAGATAGGGGGCTTCTTCGGGAGAGAGCTCGCGGGCGCTGTACATGGAAAGCACGATCTTGTCGGAGTACCAGTAACTGCCCACATTCATGATAATGGCGAGCCCGAAAGCGAAAATAACGCCGGTGCGGCCGCCCATGAGGCCGCCGAGAATGATGATGATGGCCGAGAGAAGGCCCAGCAGCATTGCGGTCTTGAGTTGACTTGTCATAAAAATGTAGCTCCTTTGGAAAAGGGAGAGAACCTCCGAGGAAGGACAGCCGCCCGTGACGGAAGACGCGGCGGGCATAGCCGGAAGGCTCTTCCCGGAGTTAGACAAAAATAGGGTTCTTCTCGCGCAAAAGCAAGGGAGGGGACGGACGCGGAAGAAAGGCCCGTAGCGGACGGAAAGTCCGTCTTGTTTTTTATTTTTTTATTTAACAATTATTTTAGATGGTTATTTTTATTCTGAAGAAAAGATAGGCAAAAATTTTTGAGGAGATGGTTGACTTTTTGTTAGATTATTCACAAGATGATTCCAGACATTAACGCGGCGGCGTCAGCCGCTGGTGTTTGCTCAACAACAACATGGAGGATTGCGCAATGTCCAAACTGGTTCCCCCTCATGGCGGTAAGGGCCTGGTCTGCTGCTTGCTGGAAGGCAAAGCCCTCGAAGACGAGAAGAAAAAAGCCGAAGGCCTGAAGAAGATCGAAATCTCTTCCCGCGCCAAGGGCGACCTCATCATGATGGGCATTGGCGGCTTCTCGCCCCTGAACGGCTTCATGAACAAGGCCGACTGGAAGAGCGTGTGCGAAAAGATGCTGCTGTCTGACGGCACCTTCTGGCCCGTGCCTGTGACCCTGGACGTGTCCGCTGCCGACGCTAAGGACCTGAAGCCCGGTCAGGAAGTGGCCCTTGTGCGCAAGGGTGAAATCATGGCCACCATGAAGGTCGAAGACATCTATGAGATGACCGAGGCCGACAAGAAGTGGGAATGCGAACTGGTGTTCAAGGGCGAAGGCCCCGACTCCGAAAAGTTCTGGGAAGTGGCCCCCAACGATCACCCCGGCGTGAAGATGGTTCTTGCTCAGCAGGAATACAACATCGGCGGCCCCGTGAAAGTGCTGTCTCAGGGCGAGTTCCCCGAAAAGTTCCCCGGCGTGTATATGACGCCTGCTCAGCTGCGCGCCAAGATGGACGAGCGCGGCTGGCAGAAAGTGGCTGCCCTGCAGCTGCGTAACCCCATGCACCGCTCGCATGAATATCTGGCCAAGATCGGCGTGGAAGTGTGCGACGGCGTGGTGATCCACTCCCTCGTGGGCTCCCTGAAGCCCGGTGACATTCCGGCCGAAGTGCGCGTGAAATGCATCGACACCCTGGTGGACAAGTACTTCGTGAAGGACTTCGTCATCCAGGCCGGCTATCCTCTGGATATGCGTTACGCTGGTCCTCGCGAAGCCCTGCTGCACGCCACCTTCCGTCAGAACTACGGCATCAACAATCTGCTCGTGGGCCGCGACCACGCCGGCGTGGGCGACTTCTACGGCATGTTTGAAGCTCAGGAAATCTTCCGCAAGATTCCTCAGCCCGCTGAAGACGGCAAGCGTCTGCTCTGCCAGCCGCTGAACATCGACTGGACCTTCTACTGCAAGAAGTGCGACGGCATGGCCTCCATGCGCACCTGCCCGCACGGCAAGGAAGACCGCGTCATCCTGTCCGGCACCAAACTGCGCAAGATGCTTTCCGAAGGTGCGGAAGTGCCGGATCATTTCGGTCGCGAAGAAGTGCTCGCCATCCTGCGCGAATACTATTCCGGTCTGACCGAAAAGGTCGAAATCAAGATGCAGCGTGCCGCTTCCGGCAGCACCATGTAATCTTCTTTCAACATTGCTTTCAAAGGGGGATGCCTTTCGGGGCATCCCCCTTTTTTTGTGTGTCCTGTGCGGGCTGAAAAGCGTCGCATTTTCGGCAATATGTCGGAAATGCGGCGCTTTCATTATGGCGTGCTCTTTGCATTACTATAGGCGGCAGAGCTGTCTCTGTTGGATTGCCGACTGTGCTGACCTTTGCCAACATGGTGCAATCAAAGGAGTTTTTTATGCAAGACGCAGTCTTTAGCAGCCTCTTCGGCGCGTTGACGACAGAGCATCGTCTGAACTTCATCGCCAATAATTTGGCGAACGCCAATACCATAGGCTACAAGCAGACTCAGCTGTCCTTTAAGGACACCATGGCCTACTACGCGCACGATGAAATCCGGGAACCGCTCATGAATCTGCGCTCCAAGCCGCTGTTCCCTGAACCGAAAAACATGGTGCGGCCGCGTATCGGCGTATCGCGCACCGACTATACGCAGGGATCGATGCAGTTCACGGGCGATCCGCTGGATATTGCCATCAGCGGCGAAAACGCCTTCTTCCGCGTGGGCACGCCCACGGGCAATTATTTGACGCGGAGCGGGCATTTTGTCCTGAGCGGCGACGGCATGATCATGACGCCGGAAGGCTGGCCCCTGCAGGGGGCGGGGGGCAACATCATTGTGCCTCCGGGAACGCGCTCTTTGGCAATCAGCGAAGACGGGACCGTGCAGGCCGACGGCGTGGCCATTGAGCAGATTGCGCTGGTAAGCGTGGATAATCCGCAGAACCTGGAAAAGCTCGGTCGGAATCTGTACCGCAATCGCACCAACGTAGACGTGGCGGAAGAAGACGCCTATGCGCTGGGCGCGCGCGTGGAACAGGGCTACGTGGAAAAGGCCAATGTCAATGTCGTGACGGAAATGGTCAATATGATTGAAGTCCAGCGGCAGTTTGAGGCCTATCAGAAAGTGATGCAGTCCGTGGATACTCTTGATCGGCAGGCCAATGAAAAGATCGGCAGGCGCCAAGGGTAACGGCGTGGCGTAACCGTGGGACGACGCCTGCCTGAGGCTTCCGGCACGGCCAAGTTTCCTTTTTTGATGCCTGCTGCCCGCGAGAGGGTATGCGGCAAGCGCGGCAGCGCGAGGAGTGATGCCTTATGATGCGTTCTTTGTGGACCAGCGCCACCGGCATGGTGGCTCAGCAGCTTAATATTGACGTTATTTCCAACAACTTGGCCAACGTGAATACCACGGGCTTTAAAAAGAGCCGCGCCGAGTTTGAAGACCTCATGTATCAGACCATGAAGGTCGCCGGCGCCATTACCGAAGGGGACACGACGCTGCCCGTGGGCATTCAGGTCGGTATGGGCGTGCGTCCTACGGCCGTGCATAAGTTCTTCACGCAGGGTGACTTCCAGAATACGGGTAACCCGCTGGACGTGGCCATCGAAGGCGACGGCTTTTTCCAGGTCGATGTCAACGGCGAGCTTATGTACACCCGTTCGGGCTCCTTCAAGCTCAATCAGGACGGCACCATTGTCACGAGCAACGGCTATATTTTGCAGCCGGAATTTGCCGTGCCGGAAGAAACCAAGGAAATTTCCATTTCCGCCAACGGCCATCTGGCCGCGCTGGACGCCAACGGCGAAGAAATAGCCGCGGCGGAAATTCCTCTGTACACCTTCATTAACCCCGCCGGTCTGGATGCGCGCGGACGCAACCTCTACACCCCCACGGAAGCCTCTGGCGATGAACTGGAAGGTATTCCCGGCGAAGACAACGTAGGCACGCTGGCGCAGGGCTTCCTGGAAATGTCCAACGTCGAAGTCGTTGACGAAATGGTGAACATGATCGTGGGCCAGCGCGCCTACGAAGTGAACTCCAAGGCTATTCAAACGTCCGACAGCATGTTGGGAACAGCCGTTCAGCTCAAGCGTTCGTAACGGTTCGTCTGGTTTTGTTGTCTCGCTGGGCCTCCGAACGTGTTTTTCGGAGGCGGCGGTTGTGTCTTGCAGAGAGGTATGCGCATGCTTTGTTGTTCGTTGTGGAGTGTGTCTGTGCGTCCCCAGGCCGTTTCTTCTCAGTGCGCGGGCACTGCGGAGGAGCGTCGTCTGTGGCGTCACGGCGCGCGTCTGCTCGGAAGCGTATTCCTCTGGGTACTGCTTTGCTCCTGCCTTGCGGTGGCGCCGCAGGTGCGCACGGCACATGCCTGGAGCAGCGGCAGCGTCGTCGGAGGCACATTTCAGGATGGCGAGCGGAATTATCGTCAGGGGTCGGTGGCGCAGTCGCTGCAGGGCGGTGAGCGCCGCGGCATCCTGCTGCCGGACGATGCTCATAATCCGCGTAAGAACAGGGTCAGGACGGCGCTTGCGGATAATGCCGTTGCGCTGGCGGAGCCGGGGGGGACCGCTGCCCTGGCGCCGGAAGACTGGCGCGTAAAGATTCGCAGCGCCGCGATTGCCCGCGGAGATCAGGTCCTGCTGGGAGATATCGGGGAGCCGCTTGGGGAAATGTCGCCGGAGCGCTGGCAGTCGCTGGCCTCGCAACCTCTGTGGCCCGCGCCGACGGAAGAGGGAAAACCCATGCAGATCAGCCGCTCCCGGCTGTCGCTGGCCCTGCGGCAGGTGCTGGGCAAGGATGTAAGCGGTCGCTGTATCCTGCCGTCATCTCTGGTTATTCAGCGCGGCGGTCTGCTTTTTATGGAAGACGCCCTGCGTGATTATGTTATCCGCAGTCTTGGCCCCCATCTTGCAGCTATGCCGGGACAGGCGGAGCTGACGGATTTTCGTCTGCCGGAATATATCTTTTTGAGCCATTCGCAGCAGCGGGTGCAGCTGGAAGTGGGCAAACTCTCTCCCGGACGCGTTACCTTGCGCTTTGCGGTGCAGGAGGCGGACGGGACCGTTATTCGCCGTATATCCGGACTGGCAAATCTGGTCCTCTGGGTTACGCTTCCGGCCGCGGCCCGGCCGCTGAATAAGGGTGAGAATCTGAGCCCCGACGCCGTGACGTTTATTCGCTTCAATGCCTCGCAATTGCGGGGCGTGCCGTGGGACGGGCAGGGCGGCCCCTGGCAGACCTCCCGCAGCCTTACGACCGGCGAACCCATTCTGCAAAGCGATCTGGCAAGCCAGTTGATGGTGCGGCGCGGCGATGTGGTCAAGCTCATCTTTAAGCGCGGCAACGTGTATATGGAGACGCATGCCGAAGCCCTGGGCGACGGAGAGCCCGGCGGAACCATTGCCGTGCGTAACCTGCAAACCAAGAAACAGGTTTACGGCATTGTGCAGGACGGCAATACTGTCATTATTCGTTAACAGGAGCATTTTTCTGCTGTCCCCGGCTCCGGGCATAAAAAAGATCGCCGTTGGGATGGCATGGTCAGTCATTAGTGACGTTGTTCCAAGGGAGAAACAATCATGAGGACACGCCTGTTTGCTCTGGCGCTGTGCGCCGTCTTCCCGTTGTGCGCCGCCTGCAGCGGCAGCACCAACAGAACCCCCAGCATTCGCACAACCATGACGCCGCCGCAGGAATACCGGCAGGAAGAGAATCTGCCCAATAATCCCGGTTCCATCTTTGCGGCCAGCGATTCCGATACGCTGTTTTCCGACAGCCGGGCCCGCCGTGTGGGCGATATCGTCATCGTGAAGCTGGTGGAAAACACCAAGGCGCAGCACAAGGCCGAAACCTCCGTAGACAAGGATAATAACAATAACTACGGCGTGAGCGCGCTGATGGGGCAGACCAAGGTCGGCTTCCTGCCCTTTGTGGGCATCGGCCCGCGGGGCCGCGTAGGGACGAATCCGCTTGTGGCGTCCAACTCGGTCAGCGACGTGAACAGCACCGGCAAGACCAAGCGTGAAAACTACGTGACAACCTCTCTGGCGACGCGCGTTATTCGCGTGCTGCCCGGTGGGCTGCTGCAAATCGAGGGCGCGCGGGAAATCCGCGTCAACGAAGAAACGGAATATATGGTCGTGCGCGGCATGGTGCGCGCCAAGGACGTCACCGCCGATAACTCCGTGCTGTCTACGCAGATTGCCGATGCTTCCATTCAGTATTACGGCAAGGGTGTGCTGTCCGACAAGCAGAAGCCCGGCTGGTTCAGCCGTCTGATGGACAACGTGTGGCCGTTCTAGAGCGTTTCAACTTTGAAAAAGGTGAAACGCGAGGCGGCGGCACAGCGCCGCCCGGCCCAAAGTGAGCGGAAAAACCGCGTTTTTTCCGCGAAACGACAGGCCGTATGGTTTGAAACGCGCAGCGTTTCAAACTGAAAATGCTCTAATGATTCTGGATTTTCCGCAATCCTGGCAGGCGTAGTCCTGCCGGATTGCGGGGAAGAGGGGACGGAACGACGGCAGGGGAAACCGTGTCGTTGTTGCCCGGCGGCGAAGATATGCGACGCGCGTCTCGAAGAGACGCGGAAGAGGACGTCCGGCTGCGCCAAGGGGTAAACCTGGGGAGGCCGTTCCCGGAAAAGGGAGGGAAACCAGCTGGTTTCCCTCCCTTTTGGCATTTGGCGCAGGCAGAGTCTGCATATTGGGGGAGCGGGGACGCCACAGGGACTGTGGCGCACACCCGCAAGTCGTTATTCGTTTGGATGAGGCGTTCGGGAAAGGAGGCGTCGCCTTCCCCGGAAAAGAACGCTTGTGTGCGCAGGCGTTAGCCGCGATAGAGAATGCTTTCGTTGATGTCGGCCAGCGAGGCGCAGCCGGTAAGCAGCATGGCCTGGGTGAGCTGGCCCTTGATGCCTTCAAAATAGGCCTTGACGCCTTCGAGGCCGCCGCCGATGGCAGCCACGGAAACAGGCCGTCCGATGAGAACGGCTTCAGCGCCCAGGGCAAGCATCTTGAGGACGTCCACGCCGGTGCGGATGCCGCCGTCCACAAGGATGTGAATATGGCCGCGCACGGCTTCGGCAATGGCGGGCAGAACTTCGGCGGTGCCGGGGCAATGGTCGAGCACGCGGCCGCCGTGGTTGGAAACCACAATGGCGTCGACGCCCGCATCAACGGCGCGGCGAGCGGCCTCGGTCGTCATGACGCCCTTGATCATCAGTTTGCGTCCGGCGTCGTGCACGAAGGAAGCGAGGTCTTCCAGTTCCTTCTGCGACATGGGCGCTACGGGACGCCCCATCTTGCGCAGGGTAATCAGCCCGGCGGCGTCCACGTCCACGCCCAGCACGGGGCAGCCCGGAGCCAGCAGGCGTTCCGCCTTGTCGTACAGCTCCTTGCCTTCCCACGGCTTGACAAAGGGGATGCCGTAGCCGTTTTCAGCGCGCAGCGCGGCTTCGGCGCCGTCCACGATGAAGGGCGGCACGCCGTCGCCGGTACAGCCCACGGCCCCGGCGGCGCGGCTGCCGGAGACGACGGCATGGATATAGTCGTCTTCGCTCATGCTGTCGCCCATGTTGAAGGAGACGCCGCCGATGGGAGCCGCCAGAACGGGCAGTTCCATGTCGAAGCCGAGCAGGGAAAGCTGGGTCTTGGGTTCGCGCGCGTCATGCAGGGCGGTCATGTTGAGGCGCTGGGCGGCCAGCGCGGTCACGTTGTTGCGGAACGAAGCCCCCGTGACGAGCCCCCCCATGCCGGGCACTTCTCCGGCGCAGGCGCGGCCGTCGCATACGGGACAGACACGGCAAAAGCCTTTCATGCGCTCTCGCGCGAGCTTGCGAACATCATTCATGTGTTTTCTCCTTGCTGGGCGACGCTGCGCCGACAATTGGTAGTCGTGCAAGATATAGCGCAGGCAAGGTGCTTTTGGCTAGGGCTGTTTCTGAAGGAAGCCGGGCTTGTGAGTACGCGCCGTTTTCTTTCTTGTCATGGCGATATGACATTTGCCGGAAGTCGGGGGCCGTTCTCCTGTTCAAGCGGAGAGCGAGCGGCAGTGACAACGCCTGCCATGCCGGCGTCCGTTCATTCGATCGGGGGAACGGAATCCGTCTTTTGCCGTCGGCGCGGCATGCGCTGTTCACAAGCCTGGAGTGAGGCAAAAGCTCTTTGTGGCGGCGACGTGGTATAGTGAATAATTTTTTTTATTTTTATTTCAAAGTGTTGATGTCGTTACATGTATTTTATACCGCTGTTTCTCGCGGGATAGGTGATTTTTTGCACAAGTGCTTGACTTTTGCCTGGCCCGCCCCTACAAGAAAAAGGTGTTTGGTTGTGCGCACAATGATGACGGCCGCCGCTGTTGCCCTTGCGTCATGGACGGTATTTGCGGGCGGCGGCCGGTGCGTATGCTTGTTTCCTTGCAGTCTTGGGGGCGAATGCTGGAGAGAGTTCTTGACCGCGCTCCGTGTCCGGCCGCGTTCCGGCTTTGTCCGATGCTTCCGTTCCTGTGCCCCGTTCGATGCTTCCGAACGGGGCTTTTTTGTGCCCGAAGGGCTCCCGGCATGTGTTGCGTGTCCAGAAGGCAATGGCTATAGTGACGGCATGTTGCGTACCTTCAACCCTGCGGCGGCAAGCCGTCCTCTCTATGACCATTCATGACATTCGCGCCGCTCTGGCGGCGGACAAGGCCACGGTAGGCACCTGGCTGCAACTGCCCTCGCCCGATGTGGCGGAGCTGATGGCCCGCGCGGGCTATGACTGGGTTGCGGTGGATATGGAACATGGCTCGTTCGGGCGCACCGGGCTGCCCGATATTTTCCGCGCCATAGAATGCGGCGGCGCGGCGCCCTTTGCCCGGCTGCCCGTGGCGGCGAAAACGACCGTCAAGGCGGCGCTGGAGGCCGGCGCCCAGGGGCTGATCTTCCCCATGATTGAAACCAGGGAACAGCTGGATCAGGCCATCAGCTGGGCCGTCTACCCCGGCCATGACGACGGTCGCGCGCCCGGCGAACCCCTGCGCGAAAATCGCGGCGTGGGCTATTGCCGCGCCAATGTTTTTGGCAAGGATTTTGACGCCTATATGAAGCAGCGCGCTCCCGAACTCTTCCTTGTGGCGCAGATTGAGCATATCCGGGCTGTGGAAAATCTGGACGCTATCCTTTCGCATCCGCGTCTGGACGCCATCATGGTGGGGCCGTACGATCTTTCCGGTTCCATGGGGCTGACGGCGCAGTTTGATCACCCTGATTTCAAGGCCGCCATGGAGCGTATCCACGCCGCCTGCAAACGGCACAAGCCGCTCATGGGCCTGCATATCGTGCAGCCGGACCCCGCGGAACTGCAACGCCAGATTGCGGCGGGCAGCCGCTTCATTGCCTACGGCATTGATTCCGTCTTTCTCTGGCGCAGCGCGGAGCGTCCGCGCTAGGGCGTGTTATCGCTGAATCGTTCTTTCGGGGGAAGGAAGACCCCCTGGCTCGCGCGCAAGGGGCCCAGCCTTTCCGCAGCGAAGCGAGGAAAGGCGTTCCCGTACTTCTTCCCCCGGCTCTCATCCTTCCCCAACGCGCTTTTTCAAAGAGACCGGAGCATGCGGCAAGCCTCATTTAAAGGCCATGTACAGGCTGCATGTTTTATCTCTTTGAAATAAGCTGTAATTTTGTGTTAACTCGCCACAGTCGTCCGCAAAGGAGGATTTTGTGAAGATCACGGTTTTCGGCGGTTCCGGCTTTCTGGGATCGCATATCTGCGACAAGCTCTCCGAGGCGGGGCATCACGTCACCATAGTGGATGTCCATCCTTCGCCGTGGCTGCGCCCCGATCAGACCATGATGCAGGGCAGCATTCTGGATGAAGAAACGGTTCGCCGCGCCGTGGATGGCGCCGATATGGTGTTCAATTATGCCGGAATTGCCGATATCGGCGAGGCAAACAACCGGCCTGTGGACACGGCGCGTCTCAATGTTGTGGGCAATGTCATGGCGCTGGAAGCCTGCCGTCAGGCCGGCGTCAAGCGCTATGTGTTCGCCAGTTCGCTCTATGTCTACGGCAAGTCCGGCGGCTTTTACCGGTGCAGCAAGCAGGCCTGCGAAATTTACATCGAGAATTATCAGGCCATGCATCATCTGCCTTACACCATCCTGCGCTACGGCTCTCTGTACGGGCCGCGGGCGGATAAACGCAACGCCATTCACCGCTTTGTGCACGAGGCGCTGACCACCGGCAGCATTACTTACTACGGCGCCCCCACGGCGCTGCGGGAATATGTGCATGTGGACGACGCGAGCACCGCGACCCTGATGGTGCTTGATCCGGAATTTGAGAATCAGAACATCATCATTTCCGGCAATCAGCCCATGCGCGTGGGAGATCTGTTTAAGATGATCGGCGAGATGCTCGGCAAGGAGCTGACCATCAAATACCAGAACGATCCCAACAGCGGGCACTATCAGATCACCCCTTATTCCTTCATGCCCAAGATCGGCCGCAAGCTGGTGCCGCCGCTGACCGTGGATCTCGGACAGGGGATTCTGCGCGTCATGGAAGAAGCCCATAAGGCCGAGCACCCCGAATTGCAGAGCGAAGGCGGCTATCTTGTCGCCACGGACGACTAGTGGCTGTTACTACTGAATCGTTCTTTTGGGGGAAGGAAACCTCAGTCCCGCATCCTTCCCCAACGCGCTTTTTCAAAGGGAATACAGGCCATGCGGCAAGTCCATTTCAAATGGCTATGCGCAGGCTGAACTTTCTATTTGTTTGAAATAGATAGAAAAAGTGCTAACAAGCTCCAGGGCGTTTCGTCTTTCCCCGGCGCATGGCGGCATGTTCCAGCCGTATTGCCGGTTTTTCCGTAAACGACAACTTCCTGTATCCAGGAGATTTCCATGAATATCATTGCCATTATTCCCGCCCGCATGGGTTCCAGCCGTTATCCCGGCAAGCCGCTTGCTCTTATTCACGGAGTGCCCATGGTGGGGCATGTGGCCTTCAGAACCCGGCAGAGCTCTCTGCTGAGCGCCACCTATGTGGCCACGTGCGACGATATTATCGCAAGCTATTGCGAGGATGCCGGGCTTGAATGCGTCATGACCGGCGATCATCATGTCCGCTGCTCCACGCGCACAGCCGAAGCTCTGCTGAAGATTGAGGAAGCCACGGGCCGCAAGGCCGATATCGTGGTCATGGTGCAGGGGGACGAGCCCATGATCACCCCCGACATGATCGACGCGGCCGTGGAGCCCATGCTGAAGGACCCCTCCATCAATGTCGTGAATCTTATGGCTGAGATGGAAACCATTGAGGAATTTGAAGATCCCAATGAGGTCAAGGTCGTTGTGGACCGCAATATGGATGCCCTGTATTTCTCGCGCGAGCCCATTCCCTCGCGCAAGAAAGGTTCTGACAAGGTGCCTATGCGCAAGCAGGTCTGCATTATTCCCTTCCGTCGCGACTATCTGCTGCGTTTCAACGAGATGGAAGAAAGCCCGCTGGAAATCTATGAGTCCGTGGATATGATGCGCATTCTCGAATACGGCGAAAAGGTGCGCATGGTGCCCACCGACAAGCGTACCTACAGCGTGGATACGCCGGAAGACCTCGCCCGCGTGGAACGTCGCATGACGGGCGACGCCCTCATGAAAACCTACAGCAAGCAGGCATGAGCGGGCGTCCTTCCCTGCGTCGGCGTTGCGCCGCGGCCCTGGAGGAAATTTGGATTTGTCTCTGGGGGTGGATTCCCACGCCTGTGGGAACGCTTCTGCGGCTGGCGGCCTGGCGCTGGTGTTTCGCGGCCTGCGGCTCCGCCCGTTTTGCCACGGGCGTTGCCCTGCTGGGATGCCGTCATATGCGTTTCGGCAACGGCGTGCGCATAGGTCGCGGCTGCTTGCTTTCCGCTGAGGACGGACAGCTGGAGCTTGCGGATGAGGCGGCGTTGTCGCCCCATGTGCATGTGGGCGCGGATCATGGTCTGATCCGCATCGGCCGGCAGACGGCCATCGGGCCCGGCACGGTGATCCGGGCGGCTAATCATCGCTTTGCCGATGTCTCCCGCCCCATCATGCGGCAGGGGCACGATTACGGGGAAATCGTCATAGAAGACGACGTCTGGATAGGCGCGAACTGCGTCATTACGCCTAATGTGCGTATCGGTCGCGGCGCTGTGGTCGGCGCCGGGGCTGTGGTAACCCGTGACGTGCCGCCGTACACCGTTGTCGGCGGCGTGCCTGCGCGTCCCATTTCCCGGCGGGGGAAGGCCGCGGACTGATCTCCCTGACTTTTAGCGGCCCCGGAGGCGCAACGGCTCCGGGGCCTTTTGCGAGGTGTTATTGCCATGTTGCAATGTCTGGCCTTTGATTGCGACGGCGTTCTGCTGGACAGCGTCCCTGTAAAGACGCGGGCTTTTGCCAGGATTGCCGAGCCCTACGGCGCGGAAGCCAGGGATCGCTTTGTCATGTACCATACGGTGCACGGCGGCGTGAGCCGCTACAAGAAATTCGAATGGTTTTACAGGGAAGTGCTCGGTCGCGAAATTACGCCGGAAGAATCCGCCGAACTGGGGCGCAAATTTGCGGAGTACGCTCTGGATGAAGTGCGCCGCTGCCCTATGATTGCCGGAGCGGAGGACGTGCTGCGCCGCTGGCAGGGCGTGCTTCCCCTCTATGTCTGTTCGGGGGCCCCGCAGGAAGAGCTGGATCTGGTGCTGCGGGAGCGCGGTCTGACCGGTTATTTCCAGGGCGTTTTCGGTTCGCCGCCGGCCAAGGCGGAGCTGCTGGCGCGGGCGGTGTCCGCCGCGGGCGTCCTGCCCGAAGAATGTCTTATGGTGGGAGATGCGCCCACGGATCGCCATGCCGCCGAAACGGTGGGCACGCTTTTTTACGGCGTCGGGCCGGAAGTGAAAGGGGGAGATATCCCCTGGGGACAGGATCTTACGGGACTCAACGACTGGATAGCTGCGCGGGTAGCCGTCAAGGGCTGAGCGTATGGCATACTTTTCTCCAGTCTTCCGGCGGACGTTGCTGATCATTCTGGCCATTATTCTGGCCGAGGGTCTGTTTGTCCTGTTGCTTCAGGGGACAGGCGATTCCAGCTTTTTCCATTGGATGGGCAAGGATGGCGGCGACTCTTCAGGGAGCGGCGTCGCCTATTCGGAAAACGGTTCGCTTATGCCCGGAGAGGTCGAAGCGCCGCCTCCGCCACCTCCGCGTTATCTTCCCGATGAAATTCGCACGATTCGCCCTGACGCGCCGCAGGCGTCGGCGGAGGAACGGGCCCAGGCCAACGAAATTCTCCTGCATGCCAACCGGGCTTTTTCGCAGATGCAGGGGACCTATGACGCTTATGTCGCGGCTTTGTTGCGGCTGACGGATGTGTATGAGCGGGACTATACGGCCCCCGTGCCGCCGGAACGCCCGATGCGCGTCACGCTTTCCCCGGATATTGCGCCGCCCGAACAACTCTGGACGCCTGCCAGCATTCAGAATTTTAAAGAGGGCCTGGCCGGCATGGACGCCGCTATGGATTCCATGCGGGCCGATTATATGGCCCTGATGCGCTATGTGGCGGATGACTCCATTCAGGATGACGGCGTCAAGGGCAAGGAACTGACGCTTTCCATCCGGCGCGGCAGCGAAGAATATGGCAAGGCGCGAGAAAAAGCCCTGTCCAGCCTCAACAGCGAAGCGGAGAAGGCCGAGCAGACCCTGCTGCAGGGGCATCCTTTGCGGCCGCAGATTCAGGCGGCCAAGCTGCTCACGGCCCGCATGCGTCTTGCTCCCGCCATGCTGGCGGGCGACAAGCCCGATCCGCTTGTTCTGGATCGCTGGCGCAGAGAGCTGGAAGGCATGATCAACGAAGCCGCTCTGCTGCCCTGTTCCGTCCCCGGAGAAGTGGAACGCCGCTGGCGCGTCTTTCTCCGCACCGCAGCGGAGTTTCCGCAGGTGGTCCTGCTCGGCCAGAGGGCCGGATTTGACGAAATCCTGCGCGGCCAGCTCAATACGACCTACACCCGCGTACAGCAGGCCTATAACGAGTTTGTCGCCGCTGTGAACTCTTAGATTCGATTCATGACGTTTTTTTGAGGGGGAAGGAACCCCTTTGCTCTGCTGTCGATGCCCGTAAGGCTCCTGCGTCGCCTAACGGGCACGGCCTGCGGCCGCCCGTCGGGTCGCTGCTTGCGGCAAAAAGGGGTTCCTTCCCCCTCAAACTCCCCCATCCTCCCCAAAACCCGCGCACTGTTGTATGACAGGTGGAAATGGACATCCTTTATAAAGTACAAAATAGTTTATTTCTTATGATATGAGAGCATTTCAACTTTGAAAAAGGTGAAACGCGAAGGCGGCGGCACAGCGCAGCGCGGCCCAAAGTGAGCGGAAAAACCGCGTTTTTTCCGCGAAACGACAGGCCGTATGGTTTGGAATGCGAAGCATTTCA
>CALVHG010000074.1 GCA_944327285.1 uncultured Desulfovibrio sp.
AAACCGCGTTTTTTCCGCGAAACGACAGGCCGTATGGTTTGAAATGCAAAGCATTTCAAACTGAAAATGCTCTAGAGGATGGGCAGCGCGGAGGCACGACCGTTCCCCTGCATTCGCCGTCCCCCGGTATTGCAAGTAATTTTTTAACCATACGGCCTGTCGCTTTACGGGAAAAGCGTGTTTTTCCCGCGAAACGACAGGCCGCATGGTTTGAAATGCAAAGCATTTCAAACTGAAAATGCTCTAGGGCCTGTTAACACAAATTTACAAATAATTTCAATAGATAAAATAAAAAAAGCTGTACGCGCGCCACTTGTCTTTTGTGGCGGGGTCGCCTCGTATTCCTGACTTTTCCCCGATAAAAGCGCGCTGGGGAAGGGATGGGGGGCTTGGGGGGAAGGGAAACACCTCTCGCGCCAGCAGCGACCGAATGGCGGCCGCAGGCCGTGCCCGTTGCGACGAAGGAAGCTACGGGCATCGACAGCAGAGATGAGGGGTTTCCCTTACCCCCAAACAACTTACGAATAGTGTTAACAGGCCCTAGGGATGGGCCTTTCCCCGGAGAAGCCGTGGCAGACTGATCTTTTGACAAGAGCGCGTCCCCCCGCTAGGCTTGCGCACGACCTGCGGAGACGCCGCTTCTTTGCCGCGGCGGAACGCGCAGACACGTTATTTCCCCGGTTGCCAATGTCCGGGCGAGGAGAAGAACTATGCCCCTGTTTACCCGTGAGGAAGCGCTGAACTATCACCGCGCGCCGCGTCCCGGCAAGCTTGAGGTGATTCCCATTAAATCGTGCGAAAACCAGAAGGACCTTTCTCTGGCCTATTCGCCCGGCGTCGCGGACGCCTGCATGGCCATTCATGACGATCCGTCCACTGCGGCCCTCTATACGGGCCGCGCCAATCTTGTGGCCGTGGTAAGCAACGGCACGGCCGTGCTGGGGCTTGGCAATATTGGCCCTCTGGCGGGTAAGCCCGTTATGGAGGGCAAGGGGGTTCTCTTCAAGACCTTTGCCGATGTGGATGTGTACGACATCTGCCTCAAGACGACAGACCCCGACGAACTGATCAAGGTTGTGGAGAATCTGGAACCTACGTTCGGCGGCATCAATCTGGAAGACATCAAAGCGCCGGAGTGCTTCTATATTGAAGACGAACTCAAGAAGCGCATGAATATTCCTGTGTTTCATGACGATCAGCACGGCACGGCCATCATTTCCGGCGCGGCGCTGATCAATGCCTGCGAACTGACAGGACGCGATATCGCTTCGGTGCGGGTGGTCATTGTCGGCGCGGGCGCCGCGGGCATTGCCTGCGCTCGTTTCTATACGCTGCTGGGCGTAAAGCGGGAAAATATCTGCATGTTCGATTCCCGCGGTCTGATTTTCAAGGGCCGCGCCGGTCTCAACGCCTGGAAGGAAGAGTTCGCCCAGTCCGAGAACCTGGGCGACCTTGCCGCCTGCCTGCGCGGCGCGGACGTGTTCCTTGGTCTTTCCCAGAAAGACCTGGTGAGCAAGGACATGGTGCGTTCCATGGCTCCGCGCCCCATCATTTTTGCCATGGCCAATCCTGAGCCGGAAATTTCCTACGAAGACGCCAAGGACGCCGCTCCTGACGCCATCATGGGAACGGGGCGCTCCGACTATCCCAATCAGATCAATAACGTCTCCGGATTCCCCTACATCTTCCGCGGGGCGCTGGACGCCGGAGCCAGCGAGATCAACGAAGCTATGAAGCTGGCCGCTGCCCGCGCTCTGGCCGATCTGGCCAAGGAACCCGCGCCCGCCGAAGTGCTGGCGGCCTACGGCGTGCAGTCCCTGTCCTTTGGTCCGGATTACATCATTCCCAAGCCGCTGGATCCGCGTATCCTGACCGCCGTCACGCCCGCCGTGGCCCGCGCTGCCATGGAAAGCGGCGTTGCCGCGCGTCCTATTGCGGACCTTGACGCTTATGCCCGCAGTCTGCGTACCCGCGTGGACGCTGCGCACGCGCGTATCCGTCCCTATGTGGCCGCGCTGGCCGGGCAGGGCGCATAAGGTTCCCATTGTTTTCCTCTCGTTACCGCTCGACTCCCGGCAATGGGCATTGCCCCGTTGCCGGGAGTCGTTTGTTGTGCGGGCTGGGATGCCGCGCCGCGAGGAAAAGAATGGTTGCGGTGGTGTTCCGACTGTGGACATCAGTAGCGCAGTGGTCTACTATGGGGAACCTTCCCGGATAAAAACAGGATATGAAGGTGTCGCCGGCCTGTTGTCTTGCGAACAGCCGCGCTTTGTATGCGGTCTGGCTGCGGAGAGCGGGGCGTTTCATGAGAGCGTGTCCGGTGCGCTTTTATGCCTTTATGGATGAAAAAGACGTAGATAGTCGACTTTTTCAGTTCGCAGCCGTACCGGGATGGTACTTCCTCCCTGCTGTCCGCGCAGGTCTGTGCAGGATGCGAACGGTGCGGCAATCTCGCCGCCAATGCTCCAACCATGCCAGAGGCTGTCATGCTCCCCGTGTTTATGGCTTCAGGATTTTGTCTTGCCACTCGGATACCGACAAAAGACGAAACTCGTAAGGCATTGTCGCATCGCGTTGCCGGCGCGGCGCTTCTCCTGTTGCTGGCGGTAGTTTTCTTTCCTCTATCGGATAGCGCCCTTGCTGCCGAAGCTGTTCTCGATCCTGCCGTCGAGAGCAATGTTCGTTCCGCTCCCCGCACTGTGCGCGTGGGCTGGTATGAGGCCAGCGGACTTTTTCGGAGCACGGAAGACGGGCGCATCTCCGGCTATGTTCCTGCCCTGCTGGAAACCATGTCCCGCCTGACGGGCTGGCGCTATGAATGGGTGGAACTGACGCACGACGAGATTCCCGCCGCCCTTGCCGAGGGGCGCATTGATCTTTCCTGCGATACCAGTTCCGCGACCTTGCCGGGGCGGCCGAACATGCAGTTCTCCTCCATTGCCGCCGGGGTCGCTGTTCTGACTATTCATGCCCTGCAGGACACCCCCCTGCATTTCATGGATTTTGCCGATTTTTCCGGGAAGACCTTCGGCCTGCTGCGCTCCTCGTATACGCGGGAATATTTTGCAAAGTTCGCCAAGGCTATGGGCTTCAAGCACTCTGTCCGCCTGTTCAACAAGCAGAAAGAGATGTACGCGGCCTTGCAGGACGGCAGTATCGACACCTATGTGGACGGATCGCTTCAGGGGGCCGGGACTATCCTCGGAACCTTTGACGCGGCGCCCTTCTTCTTTGTGACGGCCCCCGGCGACAAGGAGCTCCTGCCGCAGATTGACGAAGCCATGCGGCAGGTGCACATCAACAATCCTCATATTTTCGCCCAGCTCTTTGAATCCTTTTTCATTGGGGATCGCGGCGTTTTTATCAGGCTGGGGCGCGAAGAGGAACTCTGGCTTGCATCGAAGCCCGCGCTGCGTGTCGCCTACAGCCGTCAGCAACCTATGATGGATGCGCAGGGCCGTATGCCCCTGCTGCACCGTCTGTTTGAGCTGCTGGAACAGCGGAGCGGCATCCGTATGGAGCTGGTGCCCGCCGATACCTATGATCAGGCTCTGCGCATGGTGCAGGACGGCAAGGCCGATGCCGTTACCGATTTGTATTTCGGCGGGAATTTTGCCCGCAACTACGGCATGACCACAAGCCGTATCTTTCTCAGCGCGCCCATTACGCTGGCCGTCCGGCAGAACATGCGTCCGGGGAGCCGTCTGCGTATAGGCGTCACTCCGGAAATGACCAGCGTCAAGGCCGCCTATCAGGCTGTCTATCCCGCCGACATCTTCGTGGATTATGCGACGCGGGCAGAGTGTCTGGAAGCCTTTGCGCAGCGGCGCATAGACGCCTATATCCCGCAGTCTCCCGGCATGCTGGCCTCGTCTTCGGAACTGGCGGTGGATTCCAACCTGATTCTGACGCGCGCCGTTTATCCCATGGCCATCGGCATTTCTCAGTCCCAGCCGCGCATGGCTGTGGACGTTATCAGCAAGACGCTGTGCACCATTTCCGCGAATGAACTGGAAGACATGCAGCAGGCGCGGGATTTGTCTCCGCTGGAAGGCATGTTGCAGTTCATCCGGCGTCATCCGCTTATTCCCGCTCTTGTGGGCGGCACGCTGGGCTTGCTGGTCCTGCTGCGTTTCCTGCTGCGCTCTCTGTCTCGCGGCAAGTCCCGGTTGCGCACCATCGAACGTATCGCCCTGACGGACCCCCTGACCGGCGGGCCCAACCGGCCCCAGTTCCAGATGGACGCCGACGCGCTGCTGCTTCGGGACAAGACTCCCTCGGTGCTTGTCTGCATCAATATTTGTCGTCTCAAGCATGTCAACGTGCTCAAGGGCTACAGTACGGGGGATTTCCTGATTTCCCGCTGTCATGAGGAATTGCGTCGCATTCTGCCGCCGCATGCGCTCTGTGCGCACGTGGGCGCGGGCAAGTTCCTCTGCCTCTGGCACTGCGACAGCAGGGAAGACTTCCATGATATCATGGAGAAGATTTTCGGCATTGCTTCCGGTATCGGGGCCGCTGTCGGGCATTCCGTCATTTTCACGGCCGGGGCTCGCTTCATTACCGAATATGACGGCGATGTGAGCAGTCTGATTCTCGCCGCTGAAACGGCGGAAAGCAGCCTCTCGCGCTCCCGCTACCAGTCGTCCTACACCATTTATGACGACTCCATGCATGCGCTGGCCAAGAAGATAACGGCGCTGGAAAGCCGCATGCAGCAGGCGCTTCAGGATGAGGAGTTCGTTGTGCACCTCCAGCCGCAGGTCTGTCTGCGGGATGGTTCCATCAGCGGCGCTGAAGCGCTGGTGCGCTGGTATCCCAAGGACGGCACAACCATCTATCCCGACGACTTCATCCCCCTGTTTGAGAAGAACGGCTTTATCCGCGAGCTGGATATTTACGTTCTGGACTGCGTTTGCCGCTGGCTCCGCACTCGCCTGGACGCGGGGCAGCACGTCGTGCCGATCAGCGTCAATCAGTCGCGCGCTCTGTTCCTCCGGGAGGGCTATGCTGAAACTTTCTTCAATGTGTTGGAGAAGTGGAGGATTCCGCATAATCTCATCAAGGTGGAAGTGACGGAAAGCCTGGCCGGTTTTGATGAAAAGCTGTTCAAGACCAATATGTATTCGCTCAAGGCGCAGAATATCGAAGTCGCGCTGGATGACTTCGGCAAGGGCTATTCCTCTCTTTCGTCCCTGCAGAGTTTCCCTATCGACATCATCAAGCTCGACAAGGAATTCCTCAACGCCAGCAATGCGCAGGCCGTGCTGGACGCTCTGCTGCTTCTGGGGCAGCGCCTCGGCATGAAGACCTTGTGCGAAGGTATCGAGGAAGAGGAGCAGCTCTCTTTCCTGCGCGATAACGGATGCGCCTACGGACAGGGCTACTTTATTGCCCGGCCCATGCCCATTGCGGAATTTGAGGCATTTCTGCAAAATTATGTTCCGCCGGGCAGCGCTTCGGGGAGCGCGGCGGTCCGGCCGCAGTAGCCCCGCGTTGCGCTATGACTGTACGGGAAGGGAGAAGCCGCCTGGTTTCTCCCTTCTTTTTTACCGTCGTATGCCGTCCCGTTGGCCCGCCCCTTCTGTGCGGCATGGCGCCTTTCCTTCGTACATTTTTAATTTGAACGCTGTGCGCCGCAAAATATATGGCCTGTCGTTTCGCGGGAAAAACGCGGTTTTTCCGCTCGCTTTGGGCCGGGCGGCGTTGTCCGCTGACTCGCGTTTCACCTTTTTCAAAGGTAAAACGCTCTGGAATTATAAGATTTACCTACTAAACTAAATAACTATTTTTTTAGTTGACAAAATGCCGCCGGACAGGGTAGCTCTTTTCTTGACAGCACACTTTCCCGCCGTCTACACACAGGGCATGAACTCGCAGTATATTACCGCCCTGCCGGACGACTGGGAGCGTGTGGCGCAGGTTTTTTCCGCCATGGGAGACGCTACCCGACAGAGGATTCTCCTGCTGTTCGAGCCGGGGGAGCAGATAGGCCTGAGCACCCTTGTGGCCACGGTCGGCATGAGCCGCACCGCCGTCAGCCATCACGTGAATGTGCTGGTGCGCGCGGGGCTGCTGATTCCTCGCCGTATCGGTAAGGAAGTCGTGTACCGGCGCGATTTGCCCTTTGCCCTGGAGATGCTTGATCGAGTGCGGGATTATGCCCTTTCGGAGCTCTCGGCCGAAAGCGCCGCCGGGCAGGAGCAGCCCCCCGCGTAATTGCGGCATCCTGACCTGTTCCCGGCCCGAAGAATAGCGGAACGCCTGAAGCCATGCGCAAGCCGCCTCAAGGAGCGCGTATGAGCCGGAGTTTCGCCAGACAGGCTGTTTCGCTGGGGCTCGGTTTTACCCTCGGCACGTTCAACGATAATTTTTTCAAGCAGTCCGTGCTGCTTCTTGCTGTCGGCATGGGCTATACGAGCATGCAGTCCTGGGGGACGGTGCTCTTCTCCCTTCCCTTTGTTCTCTTTTCCGCCTGGGGCGGCTGGCTGGCGGATCGCTATCCCAAGCGGCGCGTCATTCTGGCCGCCAAGCTGCTTGAGCTCGCGGCCATGCTGGTTGGCGCGTGGGGCCTGCTGACGCTGCACTGGGGCGGCCTGCTGGCAATGCTGTTCTGCATGGGCGCGAGCGCCACGCTTTTCAGTCCTGCCCTGAACGGCTCCTTGCCTGAAGTCTTCCCTTCGGACCGGATTCCGCAGGCGAATGCCTTTTTCAAGTTGTCCACGACGGCATCCATCCTGCTGGGGGTGGCTCTGGCCGGCGCGGCGCTCGATAGCCGCTGGTTCGAGACGCAGATTCCCTTCGGGCGCTGGCTGGTGGCCGCGACGGTCGTTCTTGTCGCCCTGCTGGGGCTGTTTTCCGTCGCGCTTGTTCCGTGGCGGCCTGCGGCGGCCCGGCAGGAAAATCTGCCTCCTTTCCCCCTGTTCGGGGCCTGGCAGTCGGCCCGCGATCTGCTGCGTCTGCGGGCGCGCGAAGATATTTTCCTCTGCTTCTGTGCGGATGCCTTTTTCTACAGCCTTTCCGTGCTTGTTCTGCTGGAGATCAATACGTTCGGACTCCACCAGCTTGGTCTGAGCGCCACCATAACAAGTCTGCTTCCTGGCGCGCTCATGCTTGGCATCTGTCTTGGCGCGCTGCTTGCCGCCCGCCGTCGGCGGCAGGACTGGCGACAGTCCGTCCCGCTTGCCTGCGCCGGTATGGGCGCGCTGCTGGTGCTTGCGGGCTGCGTTCCCCTTGCGCCGGAAGGCTGGCGTTTCGGGCTGTTGTTCTTTTGTTATGCCGCCACGGGCGTATGCGGCAGTCTGTATATCGTGCCTGTCTCCAGCTATCTGCAAATTCGTCCGGCAGCCGAAGAAAAGGGACGTATCCTTGGCGTCTGCAATTTCTTTTCCTTCCTGGGGATGCTGCTGGCGGGAGCGTTTTATTCCCTGCTGGCTCTCGTTTCTCCGGCGGCGGGGCATGTGTTGCTGGGGCTGATCTCGCTTGCTCTGGCGATTCTTTTCGCCCGTCGGATCGCCGCGCTTCCGCGGAACCCGGAAGCGTCCGGAGCGTCTCCCTGTTGCGGCGGCGCAGGACCTGTGCGCCGTCTGCTGCTCGCGCTGGCCCGTCTGCTGCTTTCCCTGCGTTATCGGGTGCGGCTTGAGCATGAGGATGTCCTGCGCGAAGCGGCCGCCGAAGCGCGGGCCCGCGGGCGCGGCATGCTCCTGCTTCCCAATCATCCCTCCTTTATGGACCCGGTGCTGCTCTGTGCGCACCTTGCGCCGTGGGCTCCCCGGCCTCTGGCCGACAGAAGGCAAATCGGGCGTATCTGGGTGCGACCGCTGGCGGCCTTCATGAACTGCATTCCTCTGCCGGATCTGCGGCGCGAGGGGCCCGCCGTGCGCTCCCTGGTCACGGCGGCTCTCGACCGTTGCGCCGCGGCGCTCGCGCAGGGCGACACCGTGCTTCTGTACCCGTCCGGCAGTCTGAGCGCTGACGGCCGGACGCATCTCGGCGGCAACAGCGGGGCCTATCGCCTGTGGCGGGCCGTGCCCGACTGCCCGCTTGTGGTGGTGCGGACGCAGGGCTTCTGGGGCTCCTCCTTCAGTCGCGCTGACGGCGATCCCGTGCTGGGCCGGGCGCTGCTGCGGGGCATCGGCGCGCTGCTCCTCAACGGGCTGTTCTTCATGCCGCGGCGCGAGGTGCGGATTTCTTTCTTCCGTCTTCATGACCTGCCCCGGCCGGAAGAAGGCGCGCTTGCGTTCAATGCGCGTCTGGAAGCCGTGTATCGGGCCGAACCCGATGTGCTTCGTCGCGTGCCCTTCTTCCGCTGGCGCAAGGCCTGCCCTGATCAGCCGCTGCATGCGGAAGCGCCTGCGGCGGCCGGTTCTCTGTCGGATTCTGTCGATGCGGCGCTCGCGCGCGATGTCTGTCAGCTATTGGCGGATGCGTCGCCTCTGGCCGTGCGGCCGGAGAATATGCGGCCGGATATGCGTCTTGACGCTGATCTGGGACTGGACAGTCTGGCTGTCGTGGAGCTGGCCCTGCGTATTGAAAGCCGCTTCGGCCATCCGCTGCGGGAGCCGGGCGCGTTGCAGACCGTCAACGATTGTTTGCGAGCCGCTTCGGGGCGTCTCGTCGCAGCAGCGCCGGATCAGGATGACGCGGCGGCGCTTCTTGCCGCGCAGTGGCGCGACAGTTTGCGTTCCCGCCCTGAAACGCCGCTTTCCCTTCCCGATGCCCCCTCCCTGCCGCTGACTATCCTGCGCCAGCTGCGTCGCGCGCCCTCGCGGCCGCTGATAGCCGACGGAAATCAGATGCTTTCGGCGGCGGATTTCTGGACGCGGGCCGTGGCCCTGTCTCTTTTTCTGCGTCGCCGTTGCGGCACGGGGCGGAACTTCGGCATCCTGCTTCCCGCCTCCGCCGCAGCGGAGATATGCTGGCTGGCGGTGCTGCTGTCGGGCAATACGCCGGTCATGCTTAACTGGACGACGGGCATGCGCAATCTGCGGCACGGGCTGACCGTGGCGGGCGTGCGGCATATCCTTTGCGCCCATGCGCTGCTGCGCCGTCTTGATATGCGGAGTCTGCGGGAGGCGGTCGCCGCTGTCGGCGCGGACTGGCTGTTGCTGGAAGACGTGGCGGCCTCTCTGTCGCCGTGGCTTCGTCTGGAGGCCTTTTGCCGGGCCCGGCTGTCGTTGCTTGGGGTGGAAGCCTGCGCTATGCCGCGTCGCATGTCTCCCCATGCCGCCATTCTTTTTACCTCCGGTTCTTCCGCGGCTCCCAAGGGTGTTCCTCTGACGCACGAGAACATTCTTGCCAATTGCCGCGACGTGGCCTCCATGTTTGCGCTGACAAGTCGTGATGTCATGCTGGCCATGCTGCCGCCCTTCCATTCTCTGGGACTGACGGGAAACATCGTGCTGCCGCTCTGTCTCGGTATGCCCGTGGTCTGTCATGCCAATCCTACCGAAGGGGAGCGTCTGGCCGGGCTCTGCCGTCGCTGGCGGCCCAGTCTGCTGCTCGCGCCGCCGAGCTTCCTTGACGGCATGCTGCGGGAGGCGCAGCCGGGCGATCTCGATTCTTTGCGGCTTGGTTTCGTGGGGGCGGAGGCTTGTCCGCAGCGGATTTATGACGCCTTTGCCCGGCAGACCGGGGGCGGGCTGCTCTGCGAAGGCTACGGCGTTACCGAATGTTCGCCCCTTGTCTGCGTTAATCTGCCGCAGGAGGCGCGGCCGGGCACAATCGGCCGTCCTTTGCCGTCGGTCCGGACGGCCATTGTGACGCCGCAAGCGCCGTACCAGCCTCTTGCTCCCGGACAGGTCGGGCTGTTGCTCGTGCGCGGTCCCAATGTCTTTGAGGGCTATCTTGCCGCTGACGGGCAGGCTCCCGCGTCGCCTTTCCTGATGCTGGACGGGCAGCGCTGGTACTGCACCGGTGATCTGGTGCGGGCTGATGCCGACGGGCATATGACCTTTGCGGGCAGGCGGGATCGCTTCATCAAGATGGGGGGAGAAATGATTTCTCTGCCTCAGCTGGAAGTCGTTCTTCGTCAGAATCTTGTTGAGGAAGAAGAGCAGGGCGGTCCCGTGCTTGCCGTTGACGCCGTTTCCGAAGGCGGCCAGACGCTGCTCGTCCTCTATACCACCCTGCCCATAACTTGCGCGCAAGCCAATGCCGTTCTGCATGCGGAAGGTTTCTCCGGTCTGCACATGCTGCGGCGTGTGTGTCATCTCGAATCGTTGCCGCTGCTGGGCTCCGGCAAGATCGACTACAGAAGTCTGTCCGCGCGGGAATAGCCGGGACGGCATGTCGTTTGTTGGGGGGAAGGAAACCCCCTTGGCTGGCGCGCAAGGGGAGTTTCCTTCCCCCCCAAGCCCCCCATCCTTCCCCCAACGCGCTTTTATCAGGAGGATGAGCGGGGCGGGAACGCGGATGCTTTCCTCGTGGCAACCGTCCCCCGGAGGAGGGGCAGGCGGAAAGAATTTGTTGTACTGTATATTAGTGTATTTTCAGCTTGAAATGCTTCGTATTTCAAACCATACGGCCTGTTGTGTCGCCCTCTTCAATGGCAAAACGCACTAACTACCTGTTTATGATAATTAGGAGACGGCAACTATTGGGAAGCGATAGCGTTTCCTTGCTGTATATCCTCCAGAAAAAAGCGTGTTTGGGGGAGGATGGGGGAATTTGAGGGGAACTACGGGAACGCCATTCCTCGCTTTGCTACGGAAAGGCTAGGCCCCTTTGCGCGTTAGACAAAGGAGGGTCTTCCCCTCAACATAACCTTTCAATCTTTTAACAGGGAGGCATCATGGCCCGTCTGCTATGTCTGGTTCTGGTCGTTCCAGCGTTCCTGCTGATGTCCGGTTGTGCGGGCACGTTTCAGCCTCCCCGGTACAAGGTGCCTGTGGTTGCCTACGAACATGGTATCGGCCCCACGGGACCCACCAGTGTGCTGAGTCTCAAAATGGATGGCAGAGAAATGATACGCACTCCTTGGTTTGGGAGTTCGCCGCTGGACGGCAGGCAGGATACCGCTCCCTACCATACCGCCCACTCTCTCGGCCCGAAGGGAATTTTTGATATCCCCCGGACTCTGGAAGTCACCTGGTACCTGTATACGTATGAACAGCTCTATCATACGGTTATCACCATGCCTGCGAAGATGGAAATGCAGAAGATTCTGAAGCAGATGGGCATGGAAACGCCGCGTGAAATACGCTTTGGCGTCTATATCGATATGCCGCCGCAGGTAAAGTGCTCCATAGGCACCCTCTGGATGCGGTCTCCAAGCCGGTTCAAGCTTCATCCGCTTGCCACAGGTAAGGGCATCCCCATTCCCAGCACCGGTTTTGAAAGGCAGATTACGGAAGAGGGCTTCAGACTGTGCGCCGGCCGTGACCTGCCGGAGGAATATTGTCGCCGGAAAGGCTTACCCTACGGCGTTACCGGAGCAGCTTATCTGGAGGCATGGGAGGAACTCTGCCGCCGGAAGGGCTTCCCTGCGGCAGGGCGTTCTGCGGAATCCCCACGCTGACGGGGCTGCCCGCCGCAGGTAAGATCGCTTTCAGTTTGAAATGATTTGCACCGGCCTACGCGGCTTGTCGTTTCGCGAGCAAGCGTGCTTTGGGCGTTTGTTGGGGCTGGCGGCGCTGTGCCGTCTTGCGTGTCCGGGGCGCATTCCTGAAATTCTTTCGGAAAATGGAAGGAGGCTTTTTACGCTTGTTTTTATGACTATCATGCTTTATGGTTAAGAACATAAAATCAGGCAAATGCCGTTACCGGGAGAATGCTGATGAGCTGCGAAAACAAAAGACCCTGTCCCTGTACCTACAAATGCCCCAGGCACGGCAAGTGCTGCGAATGCGTCGCGCATCACCGCGATCATGACGAGGGCGTGCCCGCGTGCTTTTTTCCAAGGAAGCGGAAGCGACATACGACCGTAGTCTGGAGGCTCTCTGCCGCGACAGAGGCCTTGTGATCGTGCGGCAATGACGGGGAGGCGCGTCATGCAAGACACCGTAAAAACGGTTTTCATTACTGGCGGCTCCACAGGCATCGGCGCGGCCTGTGTGCGCAAGTTCGCTACAGAGGGGTGGAATGTTGCCTTCATGGACATCAATGCGGACGACGGCGCGGCGCTCGCCAAAGAGTGCGACGTCCTGTTTACGGAAGGCAGCACCCGCAATTGTTCGGACCTCGATGCGGCAGTCGCCGCCGCATGTCGGCAGTTTGGCGGGCTGGACTGCGTTGTTGCTAACGCGGGTATTCACCGCTGCAATACCATGCTGGATATCAGCGAGGAAGAACTGGACCTGATGATTGATACCAACATCAAGGGAACAGTGCATACGCTTCGGGCGACGGTGCCTTTTCTGCTGCGCCGGGGAGGCGGTTCGGTGGTCATCAACGCTTCCGATCAGTGCTACGTGGGCAAGCCGAACAGCTTCGGCTATGGTCTTACCAAGGGAGCTTTGGGGCAGATCACCAAAAGCATGGCCATTGACCTTGGTCCGAAAGGCATTCGCGTAAACGCCGTGTGCGCGGGAACCATTCGTACCCCTCTCACGGAGACGCTGTTTCAACGTTTTGCCGACATCACGCACGGAGGCGATGCGGGAGCCTACTGGAAGGCCGAAGCGGCGCTTTACCCCCTGGGCAGGGTAGGCGAGGCCCATGAGGTGGCGGAGCTTATGTATTTTCTCGCTTCCGACGCCGCCAGCTTCATGACAGGCGGTCTGTATCTTGTGGACGGAGGGCTTACGGCCGGGTAAATTGTTTTTTACCGTCTGCTTCGGCGGGGAATGTCAATGGTCAGGTCTTTTGGGCTCTCTTGTTGATTATGTTTTTTATCAGCGTCTTTTTTAACTAGCCGATTTTTCATAGAAACAGGCTCCGGCGTGCCGTAATCTTTCGGATACGGTGCGCCGGAGCTTTATTTTTTATACTACTTATTTGTATGAGATAGCAGCATATATAAATATTTGGGTGATTATGTCGTTATATGCTTAAGGCAGATAGCGTCTATTCCTTTGGTAGTATCTTATTGAAGTATTCTTAAAAATGTTCTGTTTTGTTGCTTCCGGTCATTGTATATTTTTTATATTGAATTCATGCGCCATGATGGCTTTGTCAAGTTTAAAAAGATATGTCTTGTCTCTGTAGACAGAGATTGTATCGTTTTCTATTTTTGATAACTTTGTGATATAATAGTCTTTAAATGTTGTAACGATGATGTAATTGTGGTTATTGTTTTGTATGTATGTAAATCTTTTATTTGAAACCTCTGCAATGTATTGTAAAATAATAACGGCAAAAATAATTATGAATACAGACGTGCATACTGTTGTTCTGATAAGCATACTTTCGATTGGTTTTTCGTATAGTGTTTTTATAAATATGAAAAATATTCCAATAAATATGGTAAATACAACAATAACGATTGTCTGTAGAATATTCAGATAGTAGGTTTGTGTGTACCATAGAAACAGCATGTATAATGTGATGAAAAGTATGTTTGTGAGGAGTGTTTTTATGTATATTTTTCTGTATTTTTTGTATGCCATATGAATGTCATGAGATAGAAAAAATGTGTAGGCAAAGACAAATAGATAGCTTAATCCTTGTAAAACTTCTTCTGTACGTATTTCCATAAGATAGAGATGATCGACTCTGTAATATGCAAAGCGTACTGTTTTTTGTATTAAAGAAAGGACAAGTCCAAGACATAATAAGAGTGGCGCGAGTTTTATGAGGTATGTGTAGATGTCTTCACTGAGTTGAAAAAGTGTATTCCCCAGCGGGTTTTGGTGACTTTGCATTACGGGTCCTTTTCTTTGTTTTTTTTGTATGTATTATTTTATACTATATTTGTAAATATTTATTTTTTAAAACTGATGTTTCCTTGTTTGGTCTTTTTTAGAGTATTTTTAGTTTGAAACGCTGCGCGTTTCAAACCATACGGTCTGTCGTTTCGCGGAAAAAACGCGGTTTTTCCGCTCACTTTGGGCCGGGCGGCGCTGTGCCGCCGCCTCGCGTTTCACCTTTTTCAAAGGTGAAACGCTCTAGCGTCTTTTTAAACTAGCCGATTTATCATAGAAACAGACTCCGGCGTGCCGTAATCTTTCGGATACGGTACGCCGGAGCTTTATTTTTTATACTACTTATTTGTATGCGATAGCAGCATATATAAATATTTTGGTGATTATGCCGTTATATCCTTAAGACAGAGAGAGTATCCATTTCTTTGAATGGAGGGCGACATGAGTTCACCAGTCAATATGATGGAGCGGAATTTTGTTTCCGCGGATCGCGGGGAATCCAATTATCTTAAGACGATGCGGGCTGTCGCGCAGGCGCGCAAGAGTCTTAGCATTACCCGGCAGAACAGCATATTGGAGGCCGGGAGAGCGGCATGCGCGGCGGCGCGGTCGATGGCTGAACGTATTCTTGAGGCAAAGAAGGCCGGACGCAATATGATGTTTGAGGGCCAGACAGCCACGGCCGAAGCCTCGAAGCGCAATCTCGACGAGATAAAGGATCATATCGAAGAGAAGGCTAAGGAAGCGCTTGAGGCGCTGGGGGATGAGCAGGAAGCCGCCACGACCACGGAAGAAGAGACTTCCGGGCAGAAGACGCAGGATTCGCAGCAGGCGTCCACCCAGACGTCGCAGGGTAAGGACAGCGTCGCAACGGCCCCGACGCCTCCGGCATCTCAGGACACGGAAGGCTCCGGCACGACAGCAACGCCTGCCGCGCCTCCGGCAGCCGCAGCGTCTGTGGCGGTTTTGCCGACGCCGACAGTGACGCCGTCAATAGGAATGAAGATTGATATTGTTGTGTAATTTTCAAGATATGACGGAATAACAGAAACAGGGGAGGGCTCGAAGAACCTCCCCTGTTTCTTTAGTCCGTTTTTTATTTAGAGCATTTTCAGTTTGAAACGTGTTGCGTTTCAAACTATACAGCCTGTGCCGCCGCCTCGCGTTTCTCCTTTTTCAAAGGTGAAACGCTCTAAAGATTTTGAGGGTGTCAACTAAATAATGACGCAATATCTTTCCAGCTTCCATTGACATGGAATCTGGCAAAAAGTGCCATTGT
>CALVHG010000075.1 GCA_944327285.1 uncultured Desulfovibrio sp.
AAAACCGCGCTTTTTCCGCGAAACGACAGGCCGTATGGTTTGGAATGCGAAGCATTTCAAACTGAAAATGCTCTAGGCTCAGGACTCATTACGTTTTTTTGAGGGGGAAGAAACCCCTTTGCTCTGCTGTCGATGCCCGTAAGGCTGTCGCCTGACGGGCACGGCCTGCGGCCGCCCGTTGGGTCGCTGCTCGCGGCAAAAAGGGCCCAGCCTTTCCGCAGCAAAGCGAGGAAAGGCGTTCCCGTAGTCCCCCTCAAACTCCCCCATCTTCCCCAAAACCCGCACATAATGCACCGCAAGTAAATATGAATGTTTTTATAACATATTGTGATATTTTATTTTGTGTGTTGTTCGCAGGGAAACAGCTCTTGATAATAAGTCCTGACCCTGGAGTGCTTCAACTTTGAAAAGGTAAAACGCGCGGCGGCGGCACAGCGCCACCCGGCCCGAAGCGAGCGGAAAAAACGCGCTTTTTCCGCGAAACGACAGGCCGTATGGTTTAAAACGCACAGCGTTTCAAACTGAAAATGTTCCAGAGCCCGTTAACACAAATTTACAATTTATTTCAAATAAATAGAAATGTCTTGCGCTCCTGTCCCCTCTGAAAAAGCGCGCTGGGGAAGGGATGGGGGCCTGGGGGAAGGGAAACACCTCTCGCGCTAGCAGAGGGGGTTCCCTTCCCCCAGACAACTTACCAATAGTGTTAACAGGCCCTTGTCAGGAGAATAAACGGCGCGGAATCGCCGTCGCCGTTTCCGGCGGCAACCGTCCCCGGAACAGCGGCAAAGAAGCGACAGAAGCCGCAACCGGCACAAAATTCTGCGATAACGCGCCCAGTTATTGACGCAGACGAAAGAAAAGGGTACTTCCCTTGCGCCTTCGCAGGCCGTTCCGACATCTTCCCCTTCTTTCCCGTGCAAACAACCGGAAGCATGTCCCCCCTGCGGCCTGCAGACACCCTTTATATTTCCGATTTTGTCTGGAGGTTTCATGGCTCAATCCAATTCCGGTACCCCCTCTCGCTGGAACGCCTTTGATACAATGTGGATGCTCAATCTCTTCGGCACGGCCGTAGGGGCGGGCATCCTTTTTCTTCCCATCAAGGCGGGCATGTCCGGCGTCTGGCCGCTGGTGCTCATCACCCTGCTCACCGGCCCCATGATTTACCTGGCTCACCTCGGCCTGACCCGTTTCGTTCTCTCCTCCTCCAAGCCCGGCAGCGACATCACCGAAGTGGTGGAAGAGCATTTCGGCGTCGGCGCCGGCAAGCTCATTACCGTTCTTTATTTCTTTGCCATCTATCCTATTCTGCTGATCTACGGCGTGGGCATCACCAATACCGTGGGTTCCCTCCTCGTCAATCAGCTTGGCATGACCTCGCTGGCTTCGGCGCTGGCCCCCTGGACCTTCAGCCGCTTCATTCTGTCCGGCGTGCTGGTGGGCGCGATGATTCTTGTCATCGTGGTGGGCGAGTCCTTTGTGCTCAAGTTTAACGAGAAGCTGGTTTATCCGCTCTGCGCCATTCTCTTCTGTCTGTCCCTCTATCTGATCCCCGAATGGAACACGAGCATGTTCGCCGAAGTGCCCGGCCCGGCCGATTTCGCGTCCACCATCTGGCTGACGCTGCCCGTGCTGGTCTTCGCCTTCAACCATTCACCCGCCATTTCCTCCTTTGCCATGGCGCAGCAGCATCAGTACGGCGACAACGCCGACGCCAAGTCTCAGGCAACTCTGCGCAATACGGCGGGCATTCTGGTGCTTTTCGTTATGTTCTTCGTGTTCAGCTGCGTTTTCAGCCTGACCCCGCAGGACCTCGTGAGCGCCAAGCAGCAGAATATTCCCGTGCTGTCTTATCTGGCCAACCGCTTTGACAATCCGGTCATTTCCTATTTTGGCCCGCTGATTGCCTTCCTCGCCATTGCCACGTCCTTCTTCGGCCATTATCTCGGCGCCCGCGAAGGCCTGCACGGCATCCTGCACAAGTGTCTGCGCGACAGCGGCAAGACCTACAATCCCGCCCGCCTCAACCGCGGCCTGACCATCTTCTTCTTTGTCTCCATCTGGATTGTCGCCACCATCAACCCCAGCATCCTCGGCATGATCGAAACCCTCGGCGGTCCCATCATCGCCATGATTCTTTTCATCATGCCCATGTATGCCATTCGCCGCGTCCCGGCCATGCGCAAGTTCCAGGGCCGCGCTTCCAATGTCTTCGTGACCGTCATGGGCCTGATCACCATCGCGTCCCTCATCGGCACGATCTTGTTCTAAAGCGCCTCGCCTTAAAAAAAGGCGCCCGGCCTGAAGCGCGCGGAAAAACCGTGCTTTTCCGCGAAACGACAGGCCGTATGGTTTGAGGCGCGAAGCGTTTCAAACTGAAAATGCTTTACAGTCCAGTCGTCCAGGGGAGCGAGCCTCTCCCGGACGACTCCCGCATTCCCCAGAGTCCCCGCGCCCGGAGCGCGGCGTTTGCGGAGCCCGCCATGTCTCAACCCCACCTGCAGCCCATAGAGGCTTCCCGGCCGCCCATTGAAACGTCCCTGTTCGACTTCTTCAAAGTCGGTCCCGGCCCCTCCAGCTCTCATACCATCGGCCCCATGAAGGCCGGTTACGACTTCCTTGAACGCTGCCGCGCCCTGCCGGAAGACACGCTGGCGCAGGCCGCGTCTCTGCGCATGGAGCTGCTCGGCTCCCTCAGCGCCACCGGCGTCGGCCACGGCACCAACACCGCCGTGCTGGCCGGTCTGCTGGGGTCCAAACCCGAAAGCTGTTCCCCCGAAGTGCTGCCCTCGCTTTCCCGCAATCCCGAAGCGCGTCACGAGGTCAGCATCGGCGGCAAACGCCTGCGCGTGGGGCTCGCCGATGTGGTTTTCGGCCCCGTGTTGCATGACGCCCCTTATAGCAACACCCTGCGGGCCTCCCTGCGCGACGCGCACGACAAGCCCCTGTTTGAAATGGAATATTATTCCGTGGGCGGCGGCTTCATTCAGTGGAAGGGCTGGACGCCTCCGGAACGGGGCAAGCCTGTCTACCCCTACGGCACCATGCGCGAACTGCGCGCCCAGCTGACCAGAACGGGCCTCACCCTGCACGAACTCATTCTGGAGAACGAAACCGCCATTACCGGCATGAGCCGTCCGACCATTTTCGAGCAGCTCGAAGACATTATGGACGCCATGTATGACAGCGTGCGCCGCGGCCTTGCTGCCACCGGCAAACTGCCGGGAACCCTGGGCGTCTGGCGCAAGGCCGGGGGCCTGCTCGACAGGGCGAAACAGCTTCCCTTCACCGTGGATCGCTTCCTGGCCAAGCTCAACGCCTACGCCTTTGCCGTTTCCGAAGAAAACGCTTCGGGCGGCGTCATCGTCACCGCGCCCACCTGCGGCGCGGCGGGCGTCATGCCCGCTCTGCTCTACGCCATGCGCAACGACATGAACATCGGCGGCCGCGCCCTGCGCGAAGGCCTGCTGGCTTCCGCCGCCGTGGGCTATCTTGCCAAGCACAACGCGGGCATCGCCGGAGCCGAAGTGGGCTGCCAGGGCGAAGTGGGCGTTGCCGCCAGCATGGGCGCGGCCATGCTGACCCACGCGCGCGGCAATGCCGTGGAAGTGGTGGAAAACGCCGCGGAAATCGCGCTGGAGCATCACCTCGGCCTCACCTGCGATCCCGTGGGCGGCTATGTGCAGATTCCCTGCATCGAACGCAACGCCGTGGGCGCCGTCAAGGCCTACAACGCCTCGCTCGTCGCCACCTGCGAAGAACGCCAGCATCACATGGTCACGCTTGACGCCGTTATCCGCGCCATGGGCGAAACCGGCCGCGAAATGAACTCCAAATATAAGGAAACCAGCGAAGGCGGCCTTGCCGTCAGCATCGTTGAGTGCTAAATCGCCGCAAGGCGACAGCAAGGGGGCCGTGCAAAACGGCCCCCTCTGTTTAGAGCATTTTCAGTTTGAAACGCTTCGCATTGCAAACCATACGGCCTGTCGTTTCGCGGAAAAAGCGCGGTTTTTCCGCTCACTTTGGGCCGGGCGGCGCTGTGCCGCCGCCTCGCGTTTCTCCTTTTTCAAAGGTGAAACGCTCTAGAGCATTTTCAGTTTGAAACGCTTCGCATTTCAAACCATACGGCCTGTCGCTTCGCGGAAAAAACGCGCTTTTTCCGCTTAGTTTTGGCCGGGCGGCCCTGTCCGCCGCCTCGCGTCTTGCCTTGTTCAAAGGCAAAACGCGCTACGCGGCCTTTCGCAGTGAAGGGCCGTATTCCCAACAGGATGCGCGACGCCGGACCTGGCCTCCCGAAAGGCCGCCGGTCGCCGTTCCCCATGCCTGCCGGAAGAGAACCGACACGAGGCGGAAAACTCCCCGGCCTACCGTTCGAGACGTCGCCATGCACTTTCTTCAGGGTTTGCTTATGGGGCTGGCCTATGTGGCGCCCATAGGCGTGCAGAATCTCTACGTTATCAATACGGCACTGACGCAGCCGCGTTCCCGCGCCCTGCTGACGGCGCTCGTGGTGATCTTTTTTGACGTGACGCTGGCCCTGGCCTGCTTCTTCGGCACCGGCCTGCTTATGCGACAGCATCTCTGGCTGCAACTGGGCATCTTGTTCTTTGGGAGCCTGCTGGTCATCGCCATAGGCATAAATCTGATTCGGGACGGTCTGCATCCGCAGTCGCTGGCCTCTTCCATGCCCCCCACCACTGCCGGCGTTGTCACCACGGCCTGCGTTGTGACATGGTTCAATCCTCAGGCCATCATCGACGGCAGCCTGATGCTGGGGGCCTTCCGCGCCAGCCTGGCGCCGCAACAGGCCTCCGCCTTTCTTCTGGGGGTCATGGCCGCTTCCTGCCTCTGGTTCTCCTCTCTGGCTCTGCTTATCTCCTGCCTCCGCAGACGCATCAGCATAACGATTCTTGGCCGCATCAACGTCCTGTGCGGCATCGTCATCATCCTTTACGGCGCAAAGCTCTTCATCGACTTCGCCCGCATGGCCCGCCCGTAGAAGCCAGCCCCGGCAAAAAAATCTCCGGGGAACAGGGACGAGGCAGAGCCGTCTGCCGCATCGGCAGAATTTGGAAAGATAAAGCCTCCCGCGCCCTCTGGAGCGTTTCAAACTGAAAATGCTCTGGAGCAGCTTCGATGACAAGGGGCGCGCATGACGAGAAGAATTGTCATGCGCGCCCCTGATTTTTGTGATGCTTTACGCGGGCCGGAAGGGCTTCCGCCCTTCCGGCCGGTCATCTGTCAGAGCATTTTTCCCCTTTTTCAAAGTGAAACGCTCTAGAAGTGATAGGCAACGCCGAGCGTGCCGCTGTGGTTGGTGTAGTGGCTGCGGGCATCAAGGTTATACTGGAGGTAGAAGGAGAAGTCCTGCGCCTCGAAGTTCAAACCGATATCCCCGCGGAAGCTGTCCTGCGCCAGATCAGGCCCGCGGCTGACGATGCGGCTGTTCATGCCAGGCATGGTAACCGAAGCCTCAGGACGGAACTTGTTGAGATCGCGGGCATAGGCCAGGCCGACAGAGGGAGTAACCTTCCAGCCTTCGCCTTCAAAGGTGTGCGACGCCCTCACGCCCACGGGCAGCGTCCAGAGCGTGGAGAAATCGTCGTCGAAGGAGCGCTGCAGACGGCCGCTGTCATCCCAGCCGTGCTGATGAATGCCCAGATACTCGATGCCCACATAGGGGGCAAGCTTGGTGGCGCCGTTGTTGAAATCGAAAACCCAGGAGGCCGTCAGCGAAGCGCCCAGCGTATCGGAAGCGATATCGCCGCTGTTGCTGCTGAAGCCGGCAATGGTGTTGTCAAGGCTGGTCTGGGTGTTGGCATAGAAGACGTCGGCATCCACGACCAGCGGGTTAAAGTTGAAAGAGCCGTACAGCGAGAAGAACCAGTTGTTGCTGTAGCCCTTGGTCAGATCATCATTGGACTCAAAAAAGCCGCGCGTATAACCGACGGCGATACCGGCCAGATACCGATCGGCAAAGGTGTGGTCAAAACCGGCCACAAGACCGGCGGACTGGTTGCTGTAGCCCGTCACGCCGCTTCTGTCGCTCTGGTTGGCGGTCTGGCCCACGGCATTGATCCAGAGACGATTGCCGTGACCCAGCTCCTGGCTGGTGCCGTTGCGGACAGGCGCAATGTTGCCGAAGCCCCGATCGCGCACCGTATCCTGCATTTCGCGCACGGTGGACAGAATGGCATAGGCGTTGCCGGTCACGCTTTCGCCGCCGGCCTGCCGCAGCAGTTCGCCGCCCGCGCCGAGATTGTTGCCCTGAGCCACGACCGCCGCGGCAAAGTCGCGCCAGACGCCCTGACCGTTGATCAGCAGATCGCTGAAGGCCCCGGCATTGTCGGTCAGGTTTTCATTGAAGCCCATACGCCCGATGACGGACGAGGGATGGTTGGTCGTCAGGGTCAGGGAGGCGGAATTGCCGCCGTTGCCGCTTACCTGCGCGCTGTAATAGGGGTTGGAAGCGGAAGAGGCCATACCGGAACCGCCGACGGTCACAGTGCCGTTTTCGGCCTTGGCAAAATCGTTGACGGTCACCGTGCCCACGCCGAAGGCATAGGGGTCGGCCACGTTGAACTGGGCCTTGTCGGAAATGGTGATGGAGGTCGCATTGCTGCCGTTGATGGTGTAGATACCGCCGACATTACGACCGACAACGACCTGTCCGTCCGAGCTCTTCGCCAGCGTCAGATTGACCACGGCGTTATCGCCGATAGTCACATTGGCCGTAGAGGTCGGATAGGGAGAAATCTCAAGGCTGTCGCCCTGAATGGCGCCGATGAAGGCGCGTTCGCCCAGATTGATCGTGCCGCCGTTGATGACGACATCCTTTGCGCTGGAGTTGATGGCGCTGTCGCCAACGGCATTGACGACGCCGCCGTTGATGGTCACGGAACCGCCGAGATGCCCGTTATACAGGTTGATAGAGCCGCTGTTCAGTGTGAGATCGCCAAGATACATAGAGGCGCTGTCCACCCCGTTGCGATTGATGCGATCCGCAGTAATGACGTTCAGAGCCCCGCCATCAATGTAGGTATGGGCCATGCTGCCCGTATTGAGCGTGGAACGATACTGGCCGTCCAGCGTCAGGGAGCCGCTGTTGATGTACAGATTCCCCGGAGCTGCGTTCTGGGTGCTGCCCTGGAAGTATATCATGCCGTCGCCGACATAAATTTCCGGCCCCGTCGCGCTGCCCTTGGTGCCGAGGGTTATGTCGCCGTCCGTCTTGAGATAGAGATAATTCCCCAGCGTCCAGCGATCGCGGTCAGTACGCCCGCGATCATCGTACTTCTGGGCATAGGGGCCGGAAGCCGACGCGCCTTCGCTGCGGATGGAGCCGCTTTCGATAGTCATGCCCTTGGCGGCGTCAATGGTCAGCGCGGCGCCGCCCCCGGCGGTTTTCAGCGACGCATTGCGCCAGAGCAGCGAGCCGCCCGCCTTGATGGACGCGGCGTTGGTCGTGGTCAGATCAAAATTGCCGCCGGTCACGTTCATATTGCCGTCAGACTTGATCTGCCATGCGGTGACACCCGCGGCCTTCTCCAGATTTTGGGCGGCTTCCAGAGCCTTAAGCACTTCCTCCTTGGTCGGAATGGCCGTAGGATTGTTTGCGGGAGCAAACTGGGCGGTATCCCCCGTCTGGTAAGCCAGCTCCACGCTATCTACGGTGTGCATCTGACAATTCTTGCCCGACTCGTCGCAAGTAGCCGCATTATACAGAGGGATATTGTCGTCACGGGAAATCACAACGCCCTGGGCATAACTCTGCGGATTGGCCGTTTTAAAAGTCCCGCCGGAAATATTCAGGTCGCCCCCGGCCTTGCTCTGAATGGTGAAGGTTTCGCCGTTGACGCCGTCGCTGGTACGGACATAATCGCCGCCCGAAATGTCTCCGGTCACGGTCTGATCCGCCCAGGCCGTGCCCTGCTGCATGGCCAGGCTCAAACCCAGCACCAGCAGCGTTTTCTGATAGCCTTTCATCTCTGAATCCTCTCCAACGTTATGGATTGCAGAACGTGGCCGCAGACAATCTCTTGCCGGTCGTCTCCGACCACACGCGCCTGGATGTTATTCATCGAAAAGAATGTTCCAGGGCAGAAGGAGCATCGCGTCTCCAATGAAGGGCACATCATCACGGCGCACCTTTTCTCTACAAATTAACCCTACGCTTTTCTGAGGGTAAAGGCTATCTATTTATTCCTGGTTGAATATGCAATCATTCCTGCATATGACGACGCTTCACTTCCTTCTCACAAACAATAAATATCCTACTGCATCATAGATAACAGATATTCATTATTTAAATTAAGTCATAAATACTTATTTTACTTTTTTCCCTCCGGCAAAGCATGCGGACGAACAATCTTTTCAAAGGAATGCCCTGTCCAGTGCCAGCCGATGTCGCGGGCCACAGGCAGATGCACCATGCCGGTGGGCCCCCAGAACAACACCTGCGCCTTGAGCCCGCCAAGGCCAAGGCACGGCAGCACGGACGCCGTCACATCCTTGGGCTGCGGCACCGCCGCATCAAAAAATTCGCTGATATCCGGGTCTTCGGGCGTATCCGCCGGCACAATGCGACCGGAAGCATCGCGCTTCCAGAGTTCCAGCGCGCAGATGGGCACGCCCAGCGTGCCGATGGCCGCAAGGATTTCTCCGTTCGCCTCATTCCGGAACAGGCGCAGGGCAACGGCGCTGTCGCGGAACGGCAGCGCCCGAAAGGCGATCACATCGTCCGTCTCGCCCACTATCTCCCAGAACTCGCATTGTCCGGTTTCCAGCAGGCGTTCCTTTTCTTCGTCAGGCAGCCCCTCGGCGGTATTGTCAAAAATGCTGGACGGCAGCTGCTCGAAAATTTCGCGGGCTGTCACAACCGGCAGCGGCGCGGTCTTCGCCGGGGCGGAAGGCTGTCCCGCGGCCGGACTCTCGGCGGCGAAAACCGAAACAGGGCGCGTCGTCGCCGCAAGCAGCAGCATCCCCACAACAAGCATCAGGCGGACGGCGTTCGTCATCATACAGGTCCCTCTCTCAATAAAAACTGTTCGGTACAAAAATTACTACGACCAAGCAGCGCCCTTGTCCATGCCTCTGTCGCTCCGCCCGCGAAGAAAACAAAAAGAGCGCCTGACCTCCGAAACACCCTCCCCGCTTGCCAAGCGCCCCCGACGCGCTTACTTACAGCCCATGAAAAACGTACACGAGTGCATCCATATAGAAAAAGCCCGGCAGCACAACCTCAAGGACATCGACATCGACATTCCGCGCGATGAACTGGTGGTTATCTGCGGGCCTTCCGGTTCCGGCAAGTCCACGCTGGCCTTTGATATTGTCTATGCCGAAGGACAGCGGCGTTATGTGGAATCCCTTTCAGCCTATGCGCGCCAGTTCCTGCCGCAGATGGACAAGCCCGCCGTGGGCAAGATCGAGGGGCTGTCGCCCGCCATCTCGCTGGAGCAGCAGAGCACCTCGCGCAATCCCCGCTCCACCGTGGGCACCGTGACGGAAATTCACGACTTTCTGCGCGTCTTCTTCGCCCGTCTGGGGCGCATGTACTGCCCGCAATGCGGCCGCCCCATCGAGGCACGCTCGCCCGACGAAATCATCGCCGATATTCTGGCCCTCCCGCAGGGAGAAAAGTTCATGGTGCTGACGCCGCTGGTCGAACGCCAGAAAGGCACGCATCAGGACAGATTCAAGAAACTCCGCGCCGAAGGCTTCGCCCGCGTGCGCGTGGACGGCGCGTTTTATACGCTCGACGACGTGCCCGCGCTGGACAAGAACAAGCGCCACGACATCGATCTCGTGGTGGACCGCCTCGTCAACAAGGACGGCATCCGGGGACGGCTGGCCGATTCCGTGGAGCTGGCCCTGCGCCACGGCGACGGACGGCTGATTGTCCATCGTCCGGGCCTGCCCGCGGGAGAGCAGGATGTCATGCACTCCACCACCTCGGCCTGCGCGCACTGCCATGTTTCCCTGCCCGCGCCCAGCCCGCAGCTCTTTTCCTTCAACAGCCCGCAGGGGGCCTGCCCGCGCTGCGTCGGCCTCGGCACGGTCGATTACTTCGAGCCGCGCCTTATCGCGCCTAATCGCGGCCTGTCGCTGCGCAAAGGAGCGCTGCTTCCCTGGGCCGAGGGACGTCTTTTTGAACGCTACGCGGACGCGCTGGCGGCCCTGGGCGAGCGCTGCGGCTTTACTCTCGACACGCCCCTCAGCGACTTTGACGATACGGCGCTTGCCCTGCTCTTCTATGGCGAAGACGCGCACGGCAAGCCCGCGGGCTCCGTCTCAGGTCTGCGCCGCAACTGGATGGGCGGCAACGTGGCGCTGGATGCCACGGGCGACAGTCAGAGCGCCGTCTTTGCGCAGCAGCAGTCCGAACAGGCGCAGCTTGACGTGACGGCCGCGCGCTGGCCCGGCGTCATTCCCCTTCTGGAAAAGGGCATGCAGTACGGCGACGCCTGGCGCGAAGTGCTGGCCCGCTTTCGCCAGTCCACCGAATGCCCCGACTGCCGCGGCGCGCGTCTGCGCCCGGAGGCCCTCGCCGTGCGCGTGGATGATCTGGATATTGCCGCTTTCTGCTCTCTGTCTGTGGAACGCGCGCTGCGCTGGCTGGATCAGCGGGACTTTACAGGCCGCTTTGCTCTCATTGCGGAACCGCTGCTCAAGGAACTGCGCCACCGCCTGACCTTCCTGCGCGATGTGGGTCTGGAGTACCTCTCCCTCGGACGCGCCATGTCCACCCTTTCCGGCGGCGAGGCCCAGCGTATCCGCCTTGCCTCGCAGCTGGGTTCCGGCCTTGTGGGCGTCACCTACGTGCTGGACGAGCCCTCCATCGGCCTGCATCCCCGCGACAACGAGCGTCTGCTCGGCACGCTCCGTTCGCTCCAGAAGCGCGGCAACACCGTGCTGGTCGTCGAGCATGACGAAGCCACCATTTGCGCCGCCGATACCGTCATCGAGCTGGGGCCCGGTTCCGGCGAACAAGGCGGGCATGTGACCTTTCAGGGCGACGTGCCCTCCCTGCTGCGTTCCGACACCCTGACGGCCCGCTATCTGCGCGGCGACGAAAGCGTACCCATGCCCGACGAGCGCCGCGAAGCGCAGGGCGAGCTTGTGCTTCGCAACGTCACAACTAACAACCTGCGCGGCATCGACTGCCACATCCCGCTGGGCGTGCTTACCTGCGTGACTGGCGTTTCCGGTTCCGGCAAGAGCTCTCTTGTCGTAGATACGCTCTACAAGCATCTTGCCATCAGTCTTGGCATGCGCGTTGATCAGCCGGGCACCGTCGGCGGGCTTGAATACAGCGAGGGAGCCCGGCCCATAGAGCGCATTGTGGCCATCGATCAGACGCCCATCGGACGCACGCCCCGTTCCAATCCCGCCACCTATACAAAAATCTTCGACGAAATCCGCAATATCTTTGCCATGACGCCCGATGCCCGCAAGCGCGGCTACAAGCCCGGCCGTTTCAGCTTCAACGTGCGCGGCGGCCGTTGCGAGGCCTGCGGCGGCGACGGACAAATCCGTGTGGAAATGCACTTTCTGCCCGATATTTACGTCACCTGCGACGTCTGCGGCGGCAGGCGCTACAATCACGAAACGCTGGAAGTCCGCTACAAGGGCCTTAATATTGCCGAAGTGCTCGATCTGCCCGTGCATCAGGCTCGCCAGTTCTTCGACAATTATCCTGCCCTCGAACGCCGTCTTGCCGTGCTCGAAGATGTGGGTCTCGAATACGTGCGCCTCGGTCAGCCCGCCACCACTCTTTCCGGCGGCGAGGCCCAGCGCATCAAGATATCCCGCGAGCTGGGCAAGCGTTCCCTGCCCGGCACCATGTACATTCTCGACGAGCCCACCACCGGCCTGCACATGCACGAAGTCGGCAAGCTCATCAGGGTACTGCACGCCCTTGTCGATAAGGGGGCCAGCGTCGTGGTTATCGAGCACAATACCGATATGATTCTTGCCTCCGATCACGTCATCGACATGGGCCCCGGCGGCGGCGAAAACGGCGGCCTTATCGTCTCGCAGGGCACCCCCGAAGCCCTTGTGGCCGATCCCGCCTCCATTACCGGCCGCTTCCTCATGCAGGAACGCACCGACCGCCTCCACCGCCGCAACGGCCTACGAGAACAGGAAAAGGCGTAAAGGGGCGCGAGATATATGAAGGAACGAGGGGGAGGGGAAACCCTTTTCACTGGCGCGAAAAAAGGGTTTCCCCTCCCCCTCGCGCTCCCCCTCCTCTTCCCAAAACGCGCTTTCAAAAAAACACCGCACAGCCCGGACGGCGCACCCCAGCCCCGATAAAGATCCCCCGGAAAAAGCCCCCGCCTCTCCCAATTTAATTGTTTATACGATATTGATTTTTACTTGACTTTATATAGAGCGTTTTGCCATTGAAAAAGACAAGGCGGCAGCACCGCGCCGTCCACCCCAAAGCGGGCGGAAACACCGCGTTTTTCCTGCGAAACGACAGGCCCAAGAGCGTTTCAACTTTGAAAAAGGTGAAATGCGAAGGCGGCGGCACGGTGCCACCCGGCCCAAAGTGAGCGGAAAAACCGCGTTTTTTCCACGAAACGACAGGCCGTATGGTTTGAAACGCAAAACGCTTCAAACTAAAATTGCCCTAAAATAACGAGTAGAATACAACTTCATCAAAGGGAATGTCATGTCAAATCAAATATGTTTTCCAGATGGTTCGATTCTCGAATTCGGCGCCGGGCGCTTTGACGATTGGTGCGTGTACTATAAGGAGCCGGGCGGACCGCGCCATGCCCCCCATGACACAGAATATTTTGAAACAATGGCAACGTTGGCCGGAATCTACGGGGCTAACAGGGTATATCAGGATTTTGTCTCCGTATACGACATGACGGGATCGCAGGTCTCATCCGCGACTCTTCAACATATCGAAAGGATTAGCAGGACATACAACTCAGCCGAAGAACAACTGACGGTTCTCAAGACTCTTTCGATTCTCTATTATGCTATGATTGCTGAAGAAAATAAAATGAACACCAGATTGGGCAAAAAAATCAAACGCCTTGGGATTCACCGGCTCCTGATGGAAAATATTTCCGTGAAGGAAGCGGCAACCTGCATGATAGGCCTCAAAGCGGACGTTATTGAAAGAGAATGCCGCGATCGAGGGTTTTAGAGTATTTTACCTTTGAAAAAAGCAGAACGCGAGGCGGCGGCACAACGTCGCCCGGCCCAAAGCGAGCGGAAAAACGCGCTTTTGCCGCGAAACGACAGACCGCATGGTTTAAACTGAAAAAGCTCTAGTCCTGTGCATCAAAAAATTATTTCCCTAAAAACAACTGCGCTTGTTGACAACCACAGGGCTTTCCTTTACATAACTTCTCACGCGCTCGTAGCTCAGCTGGATAGAGCAACAGGCTACGAACCTGTAGGCCAGGAGTTCGAATCTCTTCGGGCGCACCACAGAAAACAACCCTTCGCAGACGCTCCGGAGGGTTTTTTCGTTTTATGGCTTCTATGCGATGCAGTTGTCAGACAGCGCCCCTGCATTCCCAAAGGTTGAAAACCTGCTGCATGCAGCATTGCGGCATCAAAATCATGTCTCCTGCGATAAAAGGCGCAGACGTGAGAGGCTCTCCCGCACACGCAAGAGAAACCTGCGGGAGCAGCTTTTCAGCGAAAAAAGGGAGCCTCCTTCTCAGAGTGTCCCGCAGCTCCTGCCGGAACAACGGCGGCCCTTACAGCAAAACGAAAAATCCTCTGCTCGCGTCATTCTTCGAGGGGGCCAGCCAAACCAAAACGACAGCAGAGCCGCTTCATCCTCCCCATCAGCGCGTTTTGAGAACCGGGAAATATTTTTCGGAACCGCCCTTTTTCATTTTCCCTAAAGAAGCGAAAAAGCGTTCTTATGCCGGCGCTCCTGACGGGAGACCGCAGAGCATCCCTCTCAGCTGACAGGCTCTGTGCGTATCGACAAAAGAAGAATCTTTCCTGAAAAGACCTTCACGCTATTTCAGGCCTTGCGGGCAAAGTGATCTATGGCTCTGGCAAAGGCGGCGATAGTGGCGTCGGCGTCGCCGTGCTCGATACCGTCGCGCACGCAATGCTGCAAATGGCCTTCCAGCACGATCTGCCCCACCTTGTGCAGCGCCCCCTTTGCGGCGTTAATCTGAATCAGAACGTCTTCGCACGGCACATCTTCGTCAATCATGCCGTCAATGGCCTTGAGCTGTCCTATAATCTTGTTAATGCGCCGATGCAGATTGGCCGCATCCATGCATTTTTTCATATTTCCCTCCCCGGTAACAGCCTGCGGATGTTTCCCCCATTTCAGCCCGAAAAAGGTCACGACTCAAGCAAAAAATCTGCGCACATAAAGGCAGCATGCCCGCTATCGTAAAAAACGACACTGCAAAGAAAGGAAGTGGCATTTGCCTGCCTGAATCTTTCTCCGTGAGCCACGGTACGACATCCCTCTCCTTTTCTCTCCAGTCCATCTTACGAGCGCTCGCAAATCCATTCGCAGGCGGCTACGCCAGAGGAGCAATATTAGAGCGTTTCAACTTTGAAAAATGAGAAACGCGAGGCGGCGGCACAGAGACGCCCGGCCAAAAGTGAGCGGAAAAACTGCGTTTTTCCCGCGAAACGACAGGCCGTATGGTTTGGAATGCACAGCGTTTCAAACTGAAAATATTATAGATGAGAGAAAAAAGCCCCCTCACCCAGTCGTAAAACTTCTGCGGGGAGAGAGCTTCGAGAACATGGGGGGCTGGAGAAAAGAAAGGATACCGAGGACGCCTTTCCAAAGGAATCAGGGTCTCAAAAAAGAAGCCCGAAAATGCCGCGCCATGCCCTTCCGGGGGACGGTCGGCAAGAGGAAAGCAACGGGGCTC
>CALVHG010000076.1 GCA_944327285.1 uncultured Desulfovibrio sp.
TGTTCTGCCAGCCGGGCGGCTTCCAGCCGCGCCTGCTCCTCGGCTTCGGCTTTGGCGCGGGCCTCGGCTTCCCGTTCCTGCGCCGCGGAGTCCTGAATGGGGCCCCAGTTGATTTCGGCAGGCGCGGGACGCGGCCGCCGCTGAGGAATCAGCGGATCGGCGGCAACCAGCGTGCCATCCGCGGGGAGGCGGCCGGCGTCTTCCGGCATATCCAGACGGGGCGCAACCGGGAGTTCGCTGTCGGAAAGGGTAATGGAACTCTGGGCCACAAGCGTTCCGTTGCGGAAGGCGGCTTCCATCCCCAGTTCGCGAGGCGTCCACTCCATGCCAACAATGCGGAAATGGCCCTGTTCATCCGGCTGCCAGTAGAGGCGGCGCACCCCTTCGGTAGAAAGATTGGAGGCTGTATAGAGCTGCTCCGACCAGGTGACCCAGTAGCCGGGCCCCTGCAACACGTGGATTTCCTTGTTGAAAATCTTAATGAACTTGAGGATTTTGAACAAGCGTTCCTTGTTCTGGCGAAAGGCGGCAAAGCTCTCCGGCATGGCCTTGGTGTAGGCTTCGGGATTATAGAACTCGAACATCTTGGGAGAGCGGGCAGCCCAGGCTTTGCTCCATTCCTGCATGAGCAGGCGCAGGCGGCGGGCCGTGCCGTCGTCCGGTTGGGGAACTGCCGTTTCATCCACGTGTTCGGCCAGCACTACGGCCGTGCCGGGGCGCAGGCTGGGGCCGACGGTATCGATATCCTTGAGGCCGATAGCCACGCAACCCTTGGTATCGCGGGGATAGATGCCGTAGCCCTTGCTGTGAATCCAGATGCCGTAGCCGGTCTTGCCGCGCAGCTTGTCCACGGGATTGGGATAGTTCAGAGTGTAGGCGATGCCGCCGTATTCCTTGAAATCCAGACCGCCCGAAATTTTATATTCCACAAAGTAGATGCCTTCGGGCGTGCGCAAATCATTGACGACCTGCTTGTCGCCGGGCACCTGACCTGTGGTGCAGGGGAAGGTGTACTTCAGCTTGAGCGGGCTTTTGTGCTCGAAAAAGAGAAAGGACTGGCGCTGCTTGTCTACCGCCACCAGATGCGTGGGCAGACCTTCGTCGTAGATGGAAGCCTGCCAGTTGTCCGCCCTGGCGAGGCCGGGCCCCCAGGGAAGGAAGTCCGATACCGGCGGCACGTCCCATGCCGATGAGGATAGGACAAGCGCCAGAGCGCATACCAGAGATTTCCAGCGCGGGGAACGGCGGGAACGCCGTCGGGCGCGGGCTGAGCGGCGGCGGTCAGGAGCGGCGGCAACGGTTCGGGAGAGAGGACGAACGGTGGCTTGCATGGCAGTCACGAGAGCAGGGTTTCAGTAGCTTTGTACACACGACGAAGCGCGCGACACGCGAAAAGGGCGTTCGTCTTTTCTGGGACGACGCCCGGACGGAGCATGTCGCGCGGGGATATCGTTGACAGCGGTGAAGCGGGGCGGACAGGGGGCCTGCCCGCCCGAAACGTTTACTGGCGGGCCAGCTCCACGAGTTCCTTGCGCGTAAAGAGCGCATGCAGCTCGTAGCCGGCTTCTTTCAATTTTTCGCGGCCGCCTTCTTCGCGGTCGAGAATGGCGCAGACAGCCACAATATTCAGACCGGCGTCACGCACGCGATCGCAGGCCTTGAGCAGCGAGCCGCCCGTGGTCACCACATCTTCGAGCATGGCCACGGGATCGCCGGGCTGGAAATTGCCGAGGCCTTCCACAAACTGATTGGTGCCGTGGCCCTTGGACTCCTTGCGCACGAGCAGGCCGTGCAGCGGACGGCCCAGCTCATGGGAAAGCACCGTGGTGGACGACACCAGCGGGTCGGCTCCCATGGTCATGCCGCCGACGCCCCGGATATCCAGATCTTTCAGGAGATCATTAAACAGGCGGCCGATGAGCCAGGAACCTTCGGCATGCAGGGCCGTCACGCGGCAGTCAAAATAGTAGTCGCTGCGTCTTCCGGACGCGAGCACGAAATCGCCTTCCCGATAGGACTTTTCCACCAGCAGACGCGCCAGGCGACGCTTCAGTTCCAGCATGTCGCTCATAGGTTCACCTCGTCAATTTTCTTGAAATTTTCTATAGTTTTTGCGCTGCTGCCGCTCCCTTGAAAAGATGCGGGCGCGGCGGAAACCGAATGCGGCGGGCGTCGGCGTTTCCGTCGACGCCCGCCGCGTTTGCGCTACTTCTGTTCGCCGAAGATGCGCGCGAAAATTTCGTCTTCGTGTTCGAGATAGAAGGAAGGATCAAAGAGGCTGTTCAGCTTGTCGCCCAGAGCGGCCTGCATGTCGGGATCGGCCTTGACCAGATCGGGGAACGGGCGGCGCTCGTTCCAGCTCTGCATGGCCAGACGCTGCACGGCTTCGTAGGCCTTCTGGCGCGGCATGCCGGTCGCGATGAGATTGGTCAGCACGCGCTGGGAGAAATACAGACCGTAGGAACGATCCATGTTTTCCCGCATGCGGTCATGCTTGACCACCAGCCCGTCCAGCACGCGGCGCAGACGATTCAGCACATAGTCGGCAATGATGGTGGAGTCGGGCATGATGACGCGCTCCACGGAAGAATGGCTGATGTCGCGCTCGTGCCACAGGGCCTGATTTTCCATGGCCGCCACGGCGTTGCCGCGCAGAAGGCGGGACAGCCCGGCCATATTTTCCGCGGAGATGGGATTCTTCTTATGCGGCATGGCCGACGAGCCTTTCTGGCCCTTGGCGAAGCCTTCTTCCACTTCCAGCACTTCCGTCCGCTGCAGATGGCGCAGTTCCACGCACAGGCGTTCCACGCCGCCGCCAAGAATGGCGAGGGTCGCAAAAAATTCGGCGTAACGATCGCGCTGCACAATCTGGGTGGAGTGCTCGTCGGGGCGCAGACCAAGATGCCCCAGCGCGCGCGATTCCAGTTCCGGCGAGAGGAAGGCGTAAGTGCCCACGGCGCCGGAGATTTTGCCCACGCGGATATTTTCCAGAGCGGTTTCCAGTCGCTTCAGATGGCGGCAGAACTCGGCGTAAAAACCGGCCATCTTGAGGCCGAAGCTGGTGGGTTCGGCATGGATGCCGTGCGTGCGGCCCATGCAGAGCACGCCTTTGTGCTCGTAGGCCAGCTTCTTCAGGCTTTCCAGCAGGGCGCGCACATCGTCCAGCAGCAGCGCCCCGGCCTGTTTGATGAGCAGGCCGTTGGCCGTGTCCACGATATCGGAGGACGTGCAGCCCAGATGGATATAGCGGGCCTCAGGGCCAATTTTTTCTTCCAGCGACGTCAGAAAGGCGATGACGTCATGGCGCGTCACTTCTTCAATGGCCAGAATGCGATCCACGTCAATGGCGGCCTTCTGGCAGATAACGTCGACGGCTTCGGCCGGAATGCGGCCCATTTCGCTCCATGCCCGGCAGACGGCCACTTCGACATCCAGCCATGCGCGGTAGCGGTTTTCCAACGTCCAGATACGGCCCATTTCCGGGCGGGTATAACGGTCAATCATGGCGAGCCTCACGCTTTGGCGGCGGTGGACGCCGCGCTGGAAGTTGCGGTCGCGCCGGAGGAATTCGCTTTGGCGGCGGAATTTCCGGCCGGGGCGGGGGCGGAAGGAGCAGTCGTCCCCGACGATGCGGCGGGGGCCGTGTCGGCCGGCGGCGTCATGGCGCCGGAAGCGCCGTAGGCCGTGGAGGAATCCTCATCCTTGACGCCCTTGCGATACCCGTAGTCGCTCACATACCAGCCCGCGCCCTTGAGCACGAACGATGTGTTGGACAGGACGCGCGGGGATGCCGCGCCGCAGGTCGGACAGGGTTTGTCCTCGTGCGCTTCGGACACGGTTGTCCATTCCTCGAAAACCTTCTGACACGCGGGACACTGATATTCGTAAATAGGCATAGCTAACGCCGAGAACGGCCAAGCGGCATGACCGCTCGCCGTTACAAATTCGCGGATACCGTCGCGCAGGGGCGACGCCATCGCCGGGAGACAGGGAACGCGCCGGAACTGGCGCATAAAAAACGACGCGCCGGCCGCCTTGCGACGGCCAGCGCAACCATTACGCCTTGGCGGCCTTCGCTTCGCGCACGCGCTGCTTCAGGCGCTGTTCGCGGCGATGACGACGGCGATCCAATTCCTTTTTGCGTTCCACTTTCTTGTGAGCCATTCTGTCCTCCACGGGGCCTGCGCCCCTTGACGTGATTTTCCGTTTTTTCAAAGCTCTCCATGCGGCGTCGCGTCTTTCCGGCAGCGCGGCCGGGCGTGCGCGCGCCGCATATGGAGAAGGATTTCTTAATGGATCGGGATTTGATAGCCGCGATTCCGGCAAAAGTCCAGCCTTTCCGCCCGGAGAGATTGCGGAAAAGAGCGCATGTCAGCGAAGTTTTCTGTCGTAAAGGCCGCTGATGATTGCGTCTTCCTGATATTTCCAGGGCGCAAGACCGCAACGCTTCATAACGGCGTCCACATGCGGCAGGCTGTCGGCGGGCAGATGCTGCGCCTGTACAAGCGGTTCCGGCGTCAGACGCACGCGAAAATCCCCCAGCAGGGGCCGTCCGTCCGGGGTCGTCAGGCCCGCCAGCGCCTCTTCGGCTTCGGCCAGCTGTCGCAGCGCCGTTTCCGTAGGCTGCACGCCGTAGGCAAAGCGCGTCAGCAGGCAGGGGCGGGCGGTCTGTTGCGGATCTTCCAGTCCGGTTGCCGCGCCTTCGGCGCGCAGGTCCTTCTTGCTGAAGCCCGCTTCGGCAAGCGGAGACAGAATCCCCGCTTCTTTCAGCGCCTGCAGGCCCGGCCGCGTGGAGTTCATATCGTCCGCATTGCTGCCGTCGCAGAGCAGCCGGGGGGGATCGCCCGCGGCCTCGCGGCGCGCCAGGGCTTCCCGCAGGCAGCGCATGAGCGCCGCCTTGCAGAAATAGCAGCGCCGGGGACCGTTGGCGCGCACGTCAGGAATCTCCAGCGGCCGGAAGTCCACTTCCAGCAGGGGCAGACCCATCTCCCGCGCCCGGCGGCGCGCCTGCCGGGTTTCGGCTTCGGGCACGTGCGGGCCGCGGGCGTGCAGGCCCAGCACGTCCAGACCGGCGCGCAGCAGCGCATGGCAGAGAAAGCGGCTGTCCACGCCGCCGGAATAGGCCACGGCCACCGCCGCGCGGCCGCGTTCGCGCAGGTGCCGGCGGACCACGGCAGTCAGCGCCGCGCTGTCTACCACGTCAGGCGCACCTTGGCCCCGCGGCGGGCCATTTCTTCCTTGCACTGCCGGATGGTGTACTGTCCGTAATGCACAATGCTGGCTACCAGCGCCGCCGAGGCGCCGCCGATGCTGACGGCCTCGTGACAATGTTCAGGCTTGCCCGCGCCGCCCGACGCGATGACGGGCAGACTTACGGCTTCGGAAATCATTCGGGTCAGTATGAGCTCGTAGCCGTCGCAGGTGCCGTCGGCGTCAATGGAGTTGACGCAGAGTTCCCCGGCACCCAGCGTCTGACAGCGCTGGGCCCATTCCAGCGCATCCAGCCCCGTGCGCTTGCGGCCGCCGTGAATGACAATTTCGTATCCGGAGGGAATTGTCGGAGAGGCCGGCACGCGCAGCACGTCCATGCCGACCACAATGGCCTGAGAGCCGAAGGCGTCGGCGCCTTCGCTGATCAGTTCGGGGCGTTTGACCGCCGCGGAATTGATCGACACCTTTTCCGCGCCGGCCAGCAGCACGGCCCGCATATCGGCCACGGAGGAGATGCCGCCGCCCACGCTGAAGGGAATGAAGATGGCCGAGGCGACCTTTTCCACCACATCGAGAAAGATGCCGCGCTGCTCGGCCGAGGCCGTGATGTCGTAGAAGACGATTTCGTCCGCGCCTTCCTCATAATAGCGGCGGGCGCTGTCCACGGGATCGCCGATATCCACATTGCCTTCAAACTTGACGCCCTTGGTGAGACGCCCGGCGCGGACGTCAAGACAGGGAATGACGCGCTTGCTCAGCATGAGACGTCCTCCGGCCGCACGCTGCGGCAATAGTCATAGAAGTTCCGTAACACCTGCAGGCCGGGACGCCCGCTCTTTTCCAGATGGCACTGCACGGCCCAGAGACCGTCGCGACCATAGACGGAGCAGAATTCCTGCCCGTAGGTGGTTGTGGCGATGACCAGATCCGGCGCGGGTTCCACAAAATAACTGTGGACGAAATAATATTCGGCATCCGGGGCCACCCCTTCCAGCAGGCGACAGGGCTTTTTGATCTGGAGGCTGTTCCAGCCCATGTGCGGCACCGGCGCGGGCGTGCCGTCCTCCTGCGTCATGCCGTCGGGAAAGCGCACGCTGCGTCCGGGCATGAGACCCAGAGTCATGGCGTCGTTTTCTTCGCTGTATTCCAGCAGTATCTGGCAGCCCAGACAGATACCCAGCAGAGGCTCCCGGCTAATGGTGACCCGGCGCAGCACGCCTTCAAGCCCGCTTGCGTGCAGGGCCTGCATGGCCTGCCCGGCCGCGCCTACGCCGGGGAAGATGATTCCCTGCGCCGCTTCGGCCGTCGCCGGATCCGACGTGACCACGCACGGCACACCCAAATGCTCCAATGCCCGGCGGACGCTCGTCTGATTGCCCGCCCCGTAATCCAGAATCGCCAGCATGCGACCATCCCTTCAAGACAGAGGTTTCACGCCCAAGCGGCGCAAGAGGTCGCAAGTATCGCCGCAATCGGCCGGATACGCAAGGGGAGCGCTCCGGCCCGCGTCGCAGTCTCTTCGGAGGCATTTTCGGAGGTAAAGGCCGCAACAAAACTTTTACAGTTTTTTTTGTTTATGGATACGACTGCAATACTTGTTTATGTTTTATTTACATTTCTATGAAATAGTATTTTCTTATTGTAAAAATAGTGCGATGATGATGTAAAAATGCAGCATGTGCCATTTTTCATTTTTTTTATTTTCAAAAATGATATTGTTTGGTTAAACAAACATAAAAAAATATCTTATTTGTCTGCAATGAGAGGCTGATGCAGTTCAACTTTGCGGCAAAGCAATTTTTTTCTTTACCAAAGTACGGCGTTTGCCCTATAGTGTGGAGTATGCCCTAGATGTCTTCGCTGCATGCGGAAGACATTCGGGTAAATGCAACTTGTCTGCGGCGCGCGGGACGCGCCGCTATGGGGGGATACCGTGGAGGTCGTGATTAGCGCCCTTAAAGCCATTTCCGACGTGGTGTGGGGGCCCATTATGCTGGTGCTTCTGGTGGGTACGGGGCTGTACCTGACCATCGGGCTGCGCTTTTTCCCGTTCCGCAACTGGATGCGTTCCTATTCCTGCCTGTGGCAGGGGCGGTCGCACCAGTCCGCAGACGGCGAAATCTCGCCCTGGAACGCCCTGATGACGGCGCTGGCAGGAACTATCGGCACGGGCAGTATCGTGGGCGTGGCGACAGCCATTTCCGTGGGCGGTCCGGGAGCCCTGTTCTGGATGTGGGTAACCGCCGTTGTCGGCATGGTAACGAAATTCGCGGAAGTCATGCTTTCGGTGCAGTTCCGCGAAAAGACGCCCGCCGGAAACTGGGTGGGCGGCGCCATGTATTTCATCAAGAACGGGCTTGGCAGGCGCTGGGCCTGGATGGGCGCGCTCTTCTGCATCTTCTGCATGATCGCGTGCATGGGCACGGGCGCCATGGTGCAGGCCAACGCCATCAGCGCCAACCTTGCGGAGACGTTCAATATCCCCGTCTGGGTGACGGCTCTCGCGCTGCTGCTTCTGGCCGGCATTGTCATCATCGGCGGCGTGTCGCGCGTGGGCGCCGTGGCCGGCCGTCTGGTGCCTTTCATGGCCTGTCTGTACTGCGTGCTGTCCCTGCTGGTCATCGGTTCGCATATTTCGGAAATTCCCAATGTCATCTGGATGATCATCAGCGACGCCTTTACGCCCGCGGCGGCGGGCGGCGGCTTTGCCGGCGCGACCGTTATGATGGCCATTCGTCAGGGCATGGCCCGCGGCGTCTTTTCCAACGAAGCCGGTCTCGGCACCGCGCCTATGGCCCATGCGGCTTCTACGGCGCACAGCCCGCTGACACAGGCCAGCATCGGCATGCTGGACGTGTTCATCACCACTCTTGTCATCTGCTCCATGACCGGCTTTGCCATTCTGGTCACCGGCGCGTGGTGCTCCGGCGTCGAGGGCGGCATCATGACGGCCGCGGCCTATGAAAAGGCCCTGCCCGGCATTGGCAGAATCGGCGTGACTGTCTGTCTTGCCCTGTTCGCCTTCACCACGGCCCTGGGCTGGTGCGTCTACGGCGAACGCTGCGCCATCTATCTTTTTGGCGATCGCGCGCAGCTGCCGTTCCGTATCATCTATGTGCTGGTCTTCTGCCTCGGCGCGCTGCTGTCGCTGGAAATTGTCTGGCTGGCCTCGGATATCGGCAACGCGCTCATGGCCTTCCCCAACCTTGTGGGTATTCTGCTCCTGAGTCCCTTCCTCTTCCGTCTGGTTCGAGAAGAAGCGCAAAAGGATCCTCGTTTCACCGTATAGCCGTTCATTCTTTCGGGCGGCCCGCAACCGGGCCGCCCCAACCGCAGCAAAGCGAGGTGGCCCATGCAAAAACGCCTTTTACCCATGACCATCATCGCCCTTGCGCTGGGCATCGTCGGCACGGGACTCTATCTTGTTCCCGCATCGCGCGACGATATGCCGCGACGCATTCTTTACGACAACGCCGGGGGCGCGGTGGTTTTTGAACACGCCCGCCATGTGACCGCCGTTGCCGCTCCTTCGGGACAGGATCGCAACTGCGCCGCCTGCCATCACGAAAGCCCCGTGGCCAGGGACAAGCCCGTTGCCTGCGCCTCCTGCCACGGCGCGACCTTTGACGAATCTTTCAGAAAAAAGCACGTTGCCGCCTTCAACGACAATGCCGCCTGCGCGACCTGTCACCATCGGGAACTGGACCGCAAGAAGTGGGGGCACAAGCGGCATGTGGAAGAGCTCGGTCTGGCCTGTACGGACTGCCACCATTCAGCGGACATCGAACCCGAACCGCAGAACTGCGCTGATTGCCACGAAAGCGGCGTAGCTCCCGGCAGGCAGGCCAGGGAGGAGGGCACGCCTCCTGCGCTGGCCGACGCCGTGCATCAGAAGTGCCTCTCCTGCCATGAAGACCTGTTCGCGGCGGGAGCCAAGGGCTGCGCTTCCTGCCATGCTGTGATCAAGGTGCGGGATCGCCTTCCGGCCGAAGGGCTGGTGAAGCTGAATCCGCTGTATACCGATTGCGCCGTCTGCCACGGCAAGAAGGCGCAGGAGCTTGTCCCCGGACGCATGGATGCGTTCCACGGCCAGTGCATGACCTGTCATCGCAAGGTCGGCAAGGGGCCGTTTGAAAAGACGCAGTGCGGGCAATGTCATACCAAGTGAGGCAGGCATGAAAGAACTTTTCACCATGTTGACCGACCCTCGCTTTCACCTGCTGTACGGCGTGACACAACGCTTCAGCATGGGGCCGGAGCCGCGGCAGGTACGCCTGAACCGCGAGTCCATGACCCTGAGCGAGGGCATCAAGAAGAAGACGCGCGTTTATCCCTTTATGAAGCTGGGGACGCATCCCTCGCCGCTCAAGGGCGATCTCTATTCGCCCATATTCGGCGTGGTGAGCGAAATTAACGAACGCAGTTTGTTTCTTGAGGCGGTGGAGCCGGACGAGGAACTGCGAGCGTTGGCAGACGGCGTCCACAAGGCAGACGTCATGGAATTGGCCCGCGACTGCGGCGCCGGCGCGGAAGGGCGCAAGCGACTGGCGCAGCTGCTCAAGGAATTGGGGCTCAATACCAAATCTCTGGGGCAGGAATGCGAGACGCTGATCATCAACGGCCTGAACCCCGATCCCGGCATCACCTGGGCCGAACCCATGCTGATGACGCACAGGGCCACGCTTTCGGCGGGTCTTGCGCTGCTGCGGCAGCTGACGCCCGCCCGAAAGATTGTTCTGGCTGTTCCTAAGGAAATGCGTTTGCAATTCCATGATCTGGAAGTCGCGTCCGTGCCTTCGCAATACCCTGCCAGCGTCAATGAGCTGGTTGTCAAGGCTGTGACCGGCAAGGAGCGGCCCGACGGCGTAGGCATTGTGGGCCTGCACAATCTCTGGAGTCTGGGGCGCGTGGTGGAAACCGGTCTGCCGCTGGTGGAAACCGTGCTTACTGTGGGCAGCCTGCGTCACTCCGGCAATTACATTGTCAAGGACGGCTGCATGGTGGGCGAGCTGCTGGACTTTGCGGGCATTGAGCTGCGCGAAGGCGACGCGCTTGTGCGCGGCGGCCCGCTGCGCGGCGAAAGCCTCGACAAGCTCTCCCGCAGCGTCACGCGCGGCGCCATGGGCGTCTTTGTGGTCGAGGCCGGAACCGTTCCGCCCATGCAGGGGCACGCCCCCTGCATCAACTGCGGGGCCTGCGTGCTCATCTGCCCGGCGCATCTTTCGCCTAACCTGCTGAGCCGTTATGCGGAATTTGCTCTGCACGAGCGGGCGCGCAAGGAACACGTGCAATCCTGTCTGGAATGCGGCCTGTGCGGCTATGTCTGCATCGCGCGCCGTCCTGTCCTGCAATATATCCGGCTGGCCAAGCACAAGCTGGCCGAGGCGGATCAACAGAAGCTGACGCCGCTGGAACCTGTCGGCGTCACCCCCGGCAACGAGCCCGCATCCAAGGAGGACAGCCATGCCTGATGCCCGCAATGCCGTTCTGCTGGCCATGAGCGCCCCTCCCTACTGGCACTGCGGGCGCACGGTGCAGCGTCAGAGTTTGTGGATAGCGGCCGCGCTTGCGCCCGCCGTGCTCTGCGCCCTCTGGAACTGGGGCCTGCCCGCCCTGCGCGTCATGGCTCTGAGCGTGGCCGTCTGTGTGGCCGTGGAGGCGCTTTGCCAGAAAGCCATGGGGAGGGAGATTGCCGTGGACGACGGCACCGCCGCCGTTTCCGGTTTGCTGCTGGCCTTCATGCTGCCGGCTGCCGCGCCGTGGTGGCTGGTCTGCCTTGGGGCTGTGGTCGCTATCTGTCTGGGCAAGATGGCCTTTGGCGGGCTGGGGGCCAATCCGGTCAATACCTCGCTGGTAGGCTGGGCCGTCCTCTTTGTTTCCTTCCCCCTGCTCATGGACGCCAACGCTATGCAGCTCGACACGGAATTTGTTGATCCGCTGTTGCGCCTCAAGTTCTTCGGCGCGGCGGCGGCAGAGGAAATTCCTTTTACGGATCTGCTGCTGGGGCATCAGATTAATGGGCTGGGGGCCGGGCAGGCCGGCGCTCTCCTGCTGGGAGGCAGTTTCCTTGCGGCGCGCGGTTTTGTGCGCTGGCATATTGCGCTGGGCTTCTTCCTTGGCGTTGCCGGTCTGGCCACAGCCTTTGCGCTGGCGGATCCGGCGGCCAATGCTTCGCCCTTCTTCCATCTGGCGACGGGCTCCGTGCTGCTGGGCGGCTTTTTCCTGATTACGGACCCGGCCAACGCGCCGAGCCGTCCGCTGCCCATGTTTTTATACGGTCTTGTCGGGGGCGCGCTTGTCATGCTCATCCGCAAGTACGGCGTTTACGCCGACGGCACGCCCTTTGCCATTCTGCTGGCCAACCTGTTGGCGCCGCAGCTTGATCTGCTGCGCCCCAAGCCCTTTGGAGGTCGATAGCCATGCGCGACATGCTTCGTATGATTGTCGTGTTGTCGGTGCTGTGCGGCCTTTCCGGCTTCGCGCTCTCCTATCTGAAAATGATTACGGCGCCTCGCATCGAAGAGCAGGTGCTTGCCAATGTGCAGGGGCCGGCCATCAAGCGCGTTTTCCCCTATGCGGAAAACGATCCCATCGGGGAACGCAAGCGTTTTGAGGCCGACGGTCGTGCCTTCATGATCTTTCCCGTGCGTTCGGGCGGCGCGCTGGTGGGCGTTGCGCTGGAGCACAGCTCCAAGGGCTACGGCGGCGATGTCAACATCATGGTGGGCTTTAATCTCAAGGATGACACGCTGGCGGGCATAGGGGCTACCACCCTCAAGGAAACGCCGGGGCTGGGCATGCGCATTGCCGAGCCTGCCTTTACCGGACAGTTCTCCGGACAGAAGACCCCGGTGCAGCTTTCTTCCGGCGGCGGCGTCATTGACGGCGTTTCCGGGGCCACCATTTCTTCCGCCGGGGCCGTGGGGGCCGTCAACAATGCCGCTGCCGTCTACGCCCGTCTGAAGAAGGACATCCTCGCCGCATGGGGCAAGTAAGGAGGCTGGCATGAGCGTATTGAAGGAATTTACTAAGGGGCTGTGGAAAGAGCTGCCTCCCTTCCGTCTGGTGCTGGGGCTCTGCCCCACGCTGGCTGTTACCAACTCGGCCAGCAACGGGCTCGGCATGGGCGCGGCGGTTATCTTTGTGCTGGTGCTCTCCAATATGATTATTTCCATGGTGCGCCACATCATCCCGGCCAAGGTCCGCATTGCCTGCTTCATCGTCATTGCGGCCTCGCTGGTGGTGGCGGTGGAACTGCTCATGCAGGCCTACGCCTACCCTCTGTATGAGCGCCTGGGTATTTTTGTGCCGCTGATCGTGGTGAACTGCATCATTCTTGGTCGCGCGGAAGCCTTCGCCGCCAAAAACGGCGTGGCCGCCTCCGTGGCCGACGGGCTTGGCATGGGCCTTGGCTTTACCATGTCGCTGACCTTCCTCGGTTCCATCCGCGAAATCCTGGGCAACGGAACCTGGTTCGGCATGGCCGTCATGCCGGAAAGTTTCGAGCCTCTGCGCATCATGGTGCAGGCTCCGGGCGCTTTTATCTGTCTGGGGCTCATTCTCGCGGGCATGAATATGCTCAACTTCCGGCAGGCGCGCCGTAAGGGCGAACAGGCCGAGGCGCTGGCACAGCAGCAGGGCTGCGGCAGCTGCGGCGGTTGCACCGCCTGCGGCGCGGGAGCCAGAGACGCGCAGGCGCAGTAGGGAGGCCGTATGGAAATATTTCAGCTCTTCATCGCCGCCGTCTTTGTCAACAACATCGTACTGGCGCAATATCTGGGCAACTGCCCCTACCTGGGCTGCTCCAAGGAGCGCGGCGTGGCCCTGGGCATGGGCAGCGCGGTCATCTTCGTTATCGTCGTTTCCACCTTCTTCACCTGGCTCATGCAGCGCTGCGTGCTTGATCCGCTGGGGCTGGGCTATCTGCAGACGATTGTTTTCATCGTGGTTATCGCCGCGCTGGTGCAATTCGTGGAAATGTTCCTCAAGAAAATGCTGCCGCCTCTGTATGCGGCGCTGGGTATCTTTCTGCCGCTGATCACGACTAACTGCGCCGTCATGGGCGTGGCCATTCTTGTGCAGCGGGAGGAATACGATTTGCTCACGTCCGTTCTGTACGGTCTGGCTTCAAGCATCGGCTTTACGCTGGCGCTGCTGCTCATGGCCGGCATACGCGAGCGGCTGGATACCTGCCGTCTGCCCAAGGCCATGGCGGGCACGCCCATTGCGCTGATTATGGCCGGGCTGATGTCGCTGGCGTTTATGGGTTTCAAGGGCATGGCCAACTGACAAGGGAGGAGAGATTATGGTAAGCGCGTCCATCATTACCCTCTTCGCCCTCGGTCTGGTTGCCGCCGTTCTGCTGGCCGTGGCTTCCCGTGTTTTTCATGTGGAGGAAGACCCGCGGGTGCAGGCCGTGCTTGAGGTCCTGCCTGGGGCCAACTGCGGCGGCTGCGGTTTTGCCGGCTGCGAAGGCTATGCGACGGCGGTCGTCAATGATCCCGCTATTCCCGCCAACCGCTGCTGCGCGGGGGGCGCGGAAGTCCGTATTGCCGTCGGCGAGCTGACCGGTAAGGCCGTGGCCGAGGCCGATCCCCTGCGCTCGCTGCGGCGCTGCGACAAGAACGCGGGCAACGTGGCCCTCCGGTATCAGTACGAGGGCATGCCGTCCTGCGCGGCGGCCGCTATGCTGCGCGGCGGCGTAGATACCTGCAAGTATTCCTGCCTCGGTTTTGGCGACTGTGTGCAGGTCTGCCCCTTTGGAGCCATGCGCATTGAGGAAGGCGTCGTTCGCATTAACGCTAATCTCTGCACCGGCTGCGGGGCCTGCACCGGCGCCTGTCCGCGCGGCGTGCTGGAACTCGTGCCCAAGCGCGCGCGTATCGCGGTTTTCTGCAATTCGCGGGACAAGCTGCGGGCCGTCAGCGATGTCTGCGATGTGGGCTGCATTTCCTGCGGCAAGTGCATCAGAAACTGTCCGGCAAAGGCGCTGTCTATGAAGGACAACCGCGTGGAGGTGGATCAGCGTCTCTGCCTTTCCTACGGGGATGACTGCGGGCAGGTGTGCATCACCTCCTGCGTGCGGCATATTCTCCGCCCGGTAAGCGGCATTTCCGCCGCTGTGCGCAGCGCGGGAGCCTCCGCTGCCGCCGCGGCAAGTGCGCCCGAAGCCTAGAGCGTTTCAACTTTGAAAAAGGTGAAACGCGAGGCGGCGGCACAGCGCCGCCCGGCCAAAAGTGAGCGGAAAAACTGCATTTTTTCCGCGAAACGACAGGCCGTATGGTTTGAAACGCACAGCGTTTCAAACTGAAAATGCTCTAGGGGCTGTTCTTTCGTAGCTTATTGGGGGGAAGGGAAACCCCTCTGCTAGCGCGAGAGGTGTTTCCCTTCCCCCCAAGCCCCCCATCCCTTCCCCAGCG
>CALVHG010000077.1 GCA_944327285.1 uncultured Desulfovibrio sp.
AGGGAAGGCCCTTGCGTTTCCGCATCGTGCTATTCTCCCGATAAAAGCGCTCTGGGGAGGGGAGGGGGCTTGGGGGCGGGGAAACCCCTCTCGCGTCAGCAGAGGGGTCCCCCTCCCCCAAAATCAGCAACCGCCAGAACTCCTAAACCTTTTTATACATGGCTCCGCTGTCTGCCGAGCTGACGAGATGGGCGTAGCGGCGCAGGACGGGATAGGGGCAGTCCTTGTGCGGCGGCTGGAAGTTCTTGCGGCGTTCTTCCAGTTCCTTTTCATCCACAAGGAGCTCCAGCTTGCGATTGGGGATGTCGATATGGATGATGTCGCCTTCGCGCACCAGCCCGATAACGCCGCCGTCGGCGGCTTCGGGGGAAATGTGGCCGATGGCCGCGCCGTTGGTGCCTCCGGAGAAACGCCCGTCGGTGAGCAGGGCGACGTCCTTGCCGAGACCCATGCCGGTAATGGCGGACGTGGGCGAGAGCATTTCGCGCATGCCCGGACCGCCGCGGGGGCCTTCGTAGCGGATAACGACAGCGTCGCCGGGTTTGATCTTGCCGTCGAGGATGGCGTGCATGGCGTCTTCTTCGCCGTCGAAGACGCGGGCGCGCACGTCGCGGCACATCATTTCCGGGGCCACGGCGGACTGCTTGACGACAGCGCCGTTGGGGGCAAGGCTGCCGCGCAGGATGGCGATGCCGCCTTCCTTGGAATAAGCCTTGTCGATGGGATGGATCACGTCTTCGTCAAGAATGCGGGCATGGCGATCGGCGAGGTTTTCGCCGACAGTCTTGCCGGTGACGGTCAGGCAGTTTTTGCGGATCAGGCCGAGCTTATCCAGCTCGCTCATGACGGCGGGAATGCCGCCCGCATTTTCCAGATCGATCATGTAATGCTTGCCCGCGGGCGAGAGCTTGCACAGGTTGGGGGCCTTGCGGCTGACCTCGTCGAAAATTTCAAGCCCGATTTCGAGTCCCGCTTCATGGAAGATGGCGGGCAGGTGCAGGGTCGTATTGGTGGAGCAGCCCAGCGCCATGTCCACGGCGATGGCGTTTTCCACGGCGTCGCGGGTCACGATGTCGCGGGGACGGATGCCCTTTTCCAGAATTTCCATGACGCGCATGCCCGCCTGCTTGGCCAGACGCAGACGCCCCGAAAAGGCGGCGGGAATGGTGCCGTTGCCGGGCAGGGCCACGCCGATGGTTTCGGCCAGGCAGTTCATGGAGTTGGCCGTGAACATGCCCGCGCAGGAGCCGCAGCCGGGGCAGGCGCGTTCTTCATAGGCCGTGAGCTCCTCTTCCGTCATCTGCCCGTTGCGCACGCGGCCCACGGCCTCGAACAGGGTGATGAGGTCGCCTTTCTGATCCCGGTTCAAATCGCCGGGCAGCATGGGGCCGCCGGAGACGAGAATCGAGGGGATGTTCAGGCGCATCATGGCCATGAGCATGCCGGGAACGCATTTGTCGCAGTTGGGAATAAAGACCAGCGCGTCGAAGGCGTGGGCGCGGGCCATGATTTCGATGGAATCGGCGATGAACTCGCGCGAGGGCAGAGAGAAGCGCATGCCCTCGTGATTCATGGCCAGACCGTCACAGACGGCAATGGCGGGAAATTCCAGCGGCGTGCCGCCGGCCATGCGAACGCCTGCCTTGACGGCTTCGGCGAGTTTGTCGAGGTGCATGTGGCCGGGCACAACTTCGTTGGCGGCGTTGACCACGCCCACCAGCGGGCGGTTGATTTCTTCGCGGGTCAGGCCCAGGGCGTACAAGAGGGAGCGATGCGGCGCTTTTTCGAGGCCGCTTTTCATTTTTCTGCTGCGTTCGTCTTTCATAGAGTATCCTTTGCGGCGCGCAATGCCGGTTGGCGCGGCGCGGCACAAGCCGTCGCGCAAACGACATTGTTACGAAAAAACGCCGGGGTCGTAAACCTCCGGCGTCGGGTGTCATAAGGGGGACGGGATGGCTGAGGTCAGCGCGGCGTCCCGGTATCGCTGGGGCGTATCCAGCCCTGTTCCAGCAGGAGGGCCGCCAGCCGGGTGACCGGCAGACCGACGACGTTGCTCCACGAGCCCCGCACTTCGGCCACGAGGAAGGCTCCCTGCCCCTGAATGGCGTAGGCTCCGGCCTTGTCCAGCGGCTCGCCGGTGCGCACGTAGGCGCGCAGAATGTCGTCCGGCCAGGGGTGGAAACGGACGCTGCTGCTTTCGCTGAAGCTGTGCGTCCTGCCGTCGGGGGTAACGAGGCAGACGCCGCTGATGACATGGTGTTCCCTGCCGGAAAGATCATGGAGCATGCGCAGGGCGTCGGCATCGTCGCCGGGTTTGCCCAGCAGACGGGAACCCAGCGCCACGATGGTATCGGCGGCCAGCAGCAGAAGGTCGGAAGACGGTCCGCCAACGAGAGCGAGAGCCGCCTGCGCCTTGGCCGCGGCGGCGCGTCGCACATAGGCGTCCGGTTCTTCGCCGGGCAGCGGGCGGGGCTCCGCGGCATCGGGCACGCAGACGTCAAAAGGCAGTCCCCATTCCTCCATGAAGCTGCGGCGGCGCGGCGACGCGGAAGCCAGAACCAGGCGCAGGCCGGGTTTCAGGCAAAAGAGAGGGACGCTCATGCCCTGACGGCTCCGTCGGGACGGTGTTGCAGAACAATATTGCCGTCCGTATCCAGAACGCTGAAGCAGCCGTCTTCATACAGGCCGTAGCTGGCGCGCGAGCCGCCCTTGGGCAGGCTGAGGGAACCGGGATTCCAGAAGTGAAGTCCGTCCAGCGTTTCGCCGCGCGGCACATGTGTGTGCCCGCGCAGCAGGACCGTCCCCTTTTCAAACTGCGGAATGGGGGGCATTTCGGGAATATGATGGCCGTGGCTGGCGAAGATGTGCAGATTGTCGGCGTCTATCCAGGCGCTTTCGGTGACGGGGAAGGGCAGCAGGCCGAGATCCACTTCCGCGTCGCAGTTGCCGCGCACGGCGGTGACGGAGCAGGGCAGGGAACGCATGGTTTCCAGCACGCCCAGCGTGTCATAGCCCTGCGGCAGCCTGTTGCGCGGGCCGTGATAGACAAGGTCGCCGAGCAGCACGAGCCGATCCGGAGCAAGGGCGCGGGCCCGGTCGCAGATGAAGCGCAGGGCTTCCAGCGAACCGTGCAGATCGGAAGCTATGAGCAGGCGCATCTGTTGCTTCCTCCTTCCGTCCACTGATCGCGGGGGACGGCTTCTTCCACCAGCATGACGGGGATGCCGTCGCGCACGGGGTAGACCACGGCGCAGGCAGGGCAGAGAAAACCGTCGGGGTTCGCGGTATCTCCCAGCGCTTCCAGCGAGCCGTGGCAGCGGGGGCAGGCCAGTATTTCAAGCAGCTCTTGCGTATTCATCGAAAAAATCCTCTGCTGTGCCTTTGTTCCTGAGGAAAGGGATTTGACGGAATGGCGTCATTCTTCGGGCGGAAAGTCCGGGAACGACGTCGAGGGGGAGCATAGCCGGAGCCTGTGCGCGATGCAAGCAGCGGAGAAGGGCGGCCGTTGCACTTGCTTTTTTTGCATGATGACTTAGGGTAGAGGCAGAGAGGATTGTGTATGAAGCTTGTTGATCTGCATACCCACACCCAGGCTTCCGACGGTACGAACGCGCCCGGCGATCTGGTGCGTCTGGCGCAGGAGTGCGGTCTGGCGGCAGTGGCCGTCACGGATCATGATACGGTTTCGGGACTTGCCGAGGCCCAGGCCGCCGGAAAGGAATGCGGGATAGACGTGGTGCGGGGGTGCGAACTCTCGACCAGCACCGATATGGGCGAGATGCACATTCTCGGTCTCTGGCTGCCGGAGGACGTAAGTCCTTTGCAGGGAAAGCTGGAGTATCTCCGGCGTAAACGGGGCGAACGCAATATCCGTATTGTGGAGAAATTGCAGCATCTCGGCATCGATATTTCCATAGAAGAGGTTCTGGACGAAGCCCGCGGCGAGTGCGTGGGGCGGCCGCATATTGCGGCGGTGCTCATTCGCAAGGGCGTCGTGAAGGATATCGGCTCGGCGTTCAAGGAATATCTTGGCTATTACGGCAAGGCCTATCTGCCCAAGGATGTTCTGGAGCCGGAAGAAGCCGTGCGCCTGTTGTGCGAGCTGGGGGCGACCGTGAGCTGGGCGCATCCCATGCTGTCGAAGACCAGCGACGAGTGGCGCGAAAAGTTTCTGCGCCGCCTGGTGGACAACGGCCTGAGCGCCATAGAAGCCTATCACAGCGAACATTCCGACGCGGATGTGCGCGTCTGCATTGATATGGCGCGCCGTTACGGGCTGGCTCTGAGTGGCGGTTCGGATTATCACGGAACCAACAAACCGAAGATCCGTCTCGGCGTCGGCTACGGGGGGCTGCGTGTTCCTTACGCCGTGTACGAGGCATTGCAGACGCAACGCGCCCGGCGCGGCCTGCCCGTGTAGGCCGTCCGGCGGCTGCGAGGGGACTTATGCGCCGTTTTTATCAGGAAAGCTGGCAGGGGATACCGTTCAGCACCTTTTCGCATCTTTCCTTTTTTCATCTGGCGGAGCCCAAGTTCTACGGCACCTTCTATGAGGAGCTGTTTCGCCGTTATAAGGACTGGGAGGATCTGCCCGCGCAGTGGCGCGAGAACAAGAAGCGGGACGCCGCGTGGCTGGCGCGCATTCTTGAGGAGCGGCGGCGGGCTGAAGACTGGCCGCCGGATCGTCCCTTGCGCGTGCTGTCCATAGGCAGCGGCGTCGGCTATATGGAGCACGCTCTGCTGGAGCAGGTTCCCGGACTGGAGCTGCATGTCAACGAGCCGAGCACCGTGGGCATGCGCTGGCTGCGCAACATCATCTCGGCGGATCGCATCTATATAGGGCTGCCGCCCGCCTGTCTTCCCTCGGATATTCAGTACGATATGATCTATCTTTCCGCAGTGGATTACAGTATACCGCAGCGGGAGCTGGAACATCTGCTGGGAGAGCTCCGTTCTCAGCTGACGCCCGGCGGCGAACTGGTCTGCTTGTCCGCTTCGCTGCTGGAAGAAGATTCCTTTGTTGGCAGTCTGGTCAATCTGCTGAAGAATATCATCCGCTGCGGCCTGCACTTCCTTGGAGTGCGGCGGCAGCAGTTCTGGGGCTGGCGTCGCACGCGAGCCGAATACAAGGCCCTGTTCCGGGAGGCCGGTTTCGCCAATATCCGGGACGGATGGCTGGACGACAATGTCGAAACCTATTGGATTCGCGGCGTATAACGCGCCCGTCAAGGAGGGATGCATGGACGATGCGCTGAACAAGAGCGGCAATGAGATCTTGCAGCTGGTGACATTTTCCATCGGTGAAGAGGATTTCGGTGTGGATATCCTCAAGGTGCAGGAAATCATCCGCATGATGGATATCACCAAGGTGCCGCGCGCTCCCGAATTTGTGGAAGGCGTCATCAATCTGCGCGGCAAGGTTATTCCCATTATTGACCTGCGCCGTCGTTTCGGCCGGGCCCCGCGGCCTCACGACAAGGATACGCGCATCATCGTTATTGAGATGAGCGGCATCATTGTGGGCTTTGTGGTGGACGCCGTGTCCGAGGTGCTGCGCATACCTAAGAGCACGGTGGAGCCGGCGCCGCCGGTTGTGGCGGGCGTGGATGCCGACTATATCAGCGGCGTGGGCAAGCTTGAGGATCGCCTGCTGATTCTGCTCGATCTTGACAAGCTGCTTTCCAGCGAAGATCTGGACATGCTCAGCGAAATATAGCTTTGTTCCCAGCAACAAAAAAACGGCGGAAGTCTTCTTCCGCCGTTTTTTGTTGTTTTTAGAGGTCTCGCTTATGCCAGGCCGAGATCCTTCAGCAGATTGTCTACGGCCATGCGGCCCATGGTATTGGACGAGCCCGGCGTGGACGAGGAACAGTGAGAGCCCATGACCAAGTTGTCCAGCGTATACCAGCCTTCTTCCGCAGGCGGTTCCTCCTCAAAAACGTCAAGACCGGCCCCGTAGATGCGGCCTTCCTTCAGGGTCGCCAGCAGGGCCGCGCCGTCAATGAGGCCGCCGCGGGCCGTGTTAATGAGGATGGCCGTGGGCTTCATCATGGCCAGACGCTCGGCGTTGATCATGTGGCGGGTGCTGTCGTCCAGCACGGTATGCAGGCTGATGAAATCAGCTTCGCGGCAGATACGTTCCACATCGGCGCGTTCAATGCCGTTTTCCGCGGCATAGGCGTCATCCCAGTAGAGATCGTGGGCCAGCACCTTCATGGAGAAGCCGCGGGCGCGGCGCACAACCGCCTTGCCGATGCTGCCAAGGCCGATGATGCCCAGCGTCGCGCCGAAGAGGTCCGTGCCCGTAATCTTGCTCCAGTCCTTGTGGCGGCAGCGGGCGTCAATGAGCGGCACCTTGCGGGCCACTGCCAGCATGAGGGCCAGCGTATAATCGGCCACAGCCTCGGTAGGCGCGCCCAGGGTGCGGGAAACCCGGATGCCGCGCGCCTCACAGGCGGCCAGATCGATATTGTCCAGCCCCACGCCGTACTTGGCCACGGCCCGGAGTTTCGGGGCCGCCTCCAGCACTTCGGCGGAGACAGGGTCCACGCCCACGATCAGGCCTTCGCAGTCGGCAAGGCGGGCTTTCATGGCCGCGGCATCCAGAATGCCGCCCGTGTCGTTGCGGCTGTATTCGATGCCCGCGGCGCGCAGGCGATCAAAGAGCGTCGGGTCCGTTTTGCCGAAGGAACGCGGCGTTACCAGCACTTTCATACACAACTCCTTTTAGGACGGAGACAGGATTTTCAAGGCAGCGGCGCAGGGCGCGCGCCCTGTCGCTCTGCAAGCCTTGCCTCTGGACGACGGATTGTCAAGTTCGCAAATCTCATCCGGGCCGCGCGGCGTCAGAGCGTTTCAGGCTCAGGACTCATTATGTTTTTTTGAGGGGGAAGAACCCCCTTTGCTCGGCTGTCGATGCCCGTAAGGCTGTCGCCTGACGGGCGCGGCCTGCGGCCGCCCGTCGGGTCGCTGCTTGCGGCAAAAAGAGCCGCAGCAGCTTTGAAAGGGTAAAACGCGCGCGAGTACCGCCCGATCCGAAGCGGGCGGAAGAGCCGCGTTTTTTCCGCGAAACGACAGGCCGCATGGCGTGATGGCGGCGGGAGAAGGCTTTTTCGCCGTCGTATTGCGGGCCCCGCGCTTTTGTGCCAAGCTGAAACAGCCGGGCTGTTTTCTGTCTGCGGCGGGCCTGTGGCCGCCGACGAGGGGGCGGGAAGTGTGGGCTGTCGGCAGGAAGGAGGTTTTCCTATGGCAAAAGTGGGCGATTTGTCTCTGATTCTCAAACTGCTCGGCGGCATTGTCATCGGCGCGCTGCTGGGCTTTGTGGCCAATGAAAGCGTCATGAATGTGGTTGTGTCCGTGCGCCACATCTTCGGTCAGATTATTTTCTTCCTTGTGCCGCTGGTCATTGTCGGCTTCATCACCCCCGCCATTGTCCGCCTCGGACAGAACGCCAGCAAGATTCTGGTGGTCGGCGTGCTGCTGGCTTATGTGTCCTCTCTCGGCGCGGCGCTCTTTTCCACCTGCGCCGGCTACGCGCTGATTGATCACCTTTCCATTGCCACCAGCACGGAAACGCTGCGCAAGCTGCCGGAAATGGTCTTCCGTCTGGATATTCCCCCGCTGTTCAGCGTCATGAGCGCCCTGACGCTGGCGCTGGTCTTCGGCGTGGCCATTGCCTGGACAAAGTCCGAGACCATGAGCCGGCTTTTTGAAGAGCTGGAACGCGTCATGACCATGCTCGTGTCGCGCGTGCTCATTCCCGTGCTGCCGTTCTTTGTGGGCCTGTCCTTTATGGGCCTGTCCTATGAAGGCTCGCTGAGCCGCCATCTGCCGGTCTTCATCAGCATGGTGCTGATCGTGCTGGTGGGGCACTTCATCTGGCTGACGGTGCTGTACGGGATTGGCGGCATGGTCTCCGGCCGCAGCCCCAGAGAAGTCTTCCGCCACTACATGCCCGCCTATCTGACGGCCGTCGGCACCATGTCCAGCGCCGCCACGCTGCCTGTGGCGCTGTCCTGTGCCCGTAAGTCCCGCGTGCTGAGCAGAAGCATGGTGGAATTTATGGTGCCGCTGGGCGCTACCGTGCATCTGTGCGGTTCCGTGCTGACGGAAACCTTCTTTGTCATGACCCTGAGTCAGATTCTCTACGGCGCTCTGCCGAGCCTGAGCACCATGCTGCTGTTCTGCGTGCTGCTGGCCATCTTTGCCGTGGGCGCTCCCGGCGTGCCCGGCGGTACGGTCGTGGCTTCGCTGGGTATTGTAACGGGCGTTCTTGGCTTTGATCAGAACGGCGTTGCCCTGCTGATCGCCATCTTTGCCCTGCAGGACAGCTTCGGCACCGCCTGCAACGTCACCGGCGACGGCGCGTTGACTCTGATGCTGGAAGGCATTTTCAACCGTAACGGCGAACTTGATTCGCTGCAAAATCCCTCGGAGCAGGCATGAGTCTTTCTCTTTCGGAGAGGCAGTCCATTCTCGCCCTGTTGCGCAAGGAAGTTGTTCCCGCGCTGGGCTGCACCGAGCCCATAGCTGTCGCGCTGGCGGCGGCGCGGGCCGCGGAGACGCTGGGGCAGACGCCCGAACGCCTTTATGTGGAGGTCAGCCCCAACCTGCTGAAAAACGGCATGGGCGTTGTTGTGCCGGGGACGGGCGAGTGCGGTCTCGGCGTGGCTGCGGCCGCCGGCGCGCTGGCGGGAAAAAGTTCGCTGGGTTTGGAGTGTCTGCGGGATCTCGATCCGCAGCAGGCGCAACAGGCCTGCGCTATGGCCGCAAGCGATGCCGTGGAGCTGGCGCTGCCTGACAACGACATCCTGCTCTATTGCGCTGTGACAGCCAGCGCGGGCACGGCAACGGCGAAGGCCGAGCTGCGCGACAGTCATGACAATATCACGCGCGTCTGGAAGGACGGCGTGCAGATCTTCGGCCAGGACGAAGACTGCGCCGCTGCCGGTCAGGGCGAGGCTGTCTGGCCGCTGTCGCTGGCGCGTGTCTACGATTTCGCCATGCACGCGCCGCTGGAAGAGCTGTCCTTCATTCTCGAAGCCGCGCGTATGAATCGTTCCGTGGCGGAAGAAGGCCTGCGCAAAGAGTACGGTCTTGGCGTGGGGCGTTCCATGGAGGATCGCATCCATCGGAATATTCTGTCCGACGATATGGCCACCTTTGCCATCAAGTTGACAGCCGCCGCTGCGGATGCCCGTATGGCCGGGGTTCAGATGGCCGTCATGAGCAATTCCGGCAGCGGCAATCAGGGCATCACCTGCACCATGCCGGTTGTGGCCTGCGCGGTGCGTCTGGGCAAGAGCGACGAGGAGCTCGTGCGCGCCCTGATAGCCAGCCATCTGACCTCCATTCACATCAAGCATCATCTTGGCCGCCTGTCCGCGCATTGCGGGGCCATGGTGGCGGGAACGGCGGCGGCCTGCGGCATCGTGCTGCTGCTGGGCGGCGGTCTGCCGGAGATGGAGCGCACCATCCGCAATATGGTCGGAGACATGGCGGGTATGATCTGCGACGGAGCCAAGAGCAGTTGCGCCCTCAAGGTCGCTTCCGCCGTGACTGCCGGTCTTCAGGCCGCCATGCTGGCCATGGACGGCAAATCCGTGCCCGGCAGAGAAGGCATTGTTGATGACGATATTGAGGCCTGCATCGCCAATCTGGGCCGCCTCGGCTCCTCCGGTATGCGGGAAGCCGACAAGGTCATCCTCGATATCATGCTCAAGAAAAAGTAGGTTGTTGGAGATATTGGGGGAGAGGGAACCCCTCCGCTCGCGCGGGAGGTGTTCCCTCTCCCCCAAACCCCCTCTCCTTCCCCAGCGCGCTTTGTTCTGGTCAATGATGCGTTGCGGGAACATTCTCGTTTCTCTTTGAGCACCCGTCCCCCGGAGAACGAAAAGCCGGTGAATTTTTGAGCATTTTTTGAAAGAAAAAACGGTATCTGAAAGCAGTCTCTGCAACACAAAGAGCCGGACAGTCCGCCGCATGGTGGCTGTCCGGCTCTGTTTTTTCTGAAGTACCGGGGACGATTGCCGGGAGGAATGCGCCGACATTCCCGCGGCGTCGCATCTGCCTTGATAAAGCGCGCTGGGGGGGCTGGGGGAGGGGAACCCCTCTCGCGCGAGCAGAGGGGTTCCCCTCCCCCAGAAATACGCCTAGCGCACAATCAGGCGAGCATAGTATTCGCGGCCATTGCGGATGACGTGCAGCAGCACCTGCTGGGCCATGCGTTCGCGGCGGAAGGCGTCTATGAGAGCCTCCGGCGTGGAGGTGCGCGTGCCGCCGACGCCCACGATGATGTCGCCGCGTCGCAGGAAGGAGGCCGGGCCGTCCCTGCGGGCTTCAACGACGGCCACGCCGCCGCGCGTGCCCTGGAGCGAGAGCCCCCAGCGGCTTTCCATCATGCGCCAGGCTGTTTCGTTGTCAAAGGGAACGGGCGTCATGTTCAGGCGCAGTTCCCGGTCGCCGCGCGCCACGCGCAGCGTGAGGGGTTCGCCGGGGAGCTGATTGCGCAGGATATTGAGGTAGTCGCGCCGGTCGTCCACGGCGGACTTGTTGATTTCGAGGATGACGTCGCCGGGTTCCATGCCCGCCTGCTGGGCCGGGCCGCCATTGAAGATGGCCGTGACCAGCAGCCCGCGGGCCTCCTTAAGTCCAAGGGCCATGGCAATGCGCTGATCCATGTCTTGGCCTGACAGGCCGAGCCACAGCGGGGAAACTTTGCCGCCGTGGAGCAGATTATCCATGACGCGGCGAGCCTTGTTGACGGGAATGGCAAAACCGATGCCTTCGCCCTTGGCGGAGACGGCGGTGTTGATGCCGATCAGCTGCCCTTCGAGATTCAGGAGCGGCCCGCCGCTGTTGCCGGGATTGATGGCGGCGTCTGTCTGGAGCAGATCGGTCAGCACGGCGTCTTCGCTGCGAATGGTGCGTCCCATGGCGGAAATGACGCCTACCGTGACCGTATGATTGTAGCCGAAGGGATTGCCGATGGCGATGGCGGTTTCTCCGGGCATGATGTCCGAGGAATCGGCCATACGGACCGAGGGCAGATTGTGCGCTCCGCGCAGTTCAAGCACGGCAATGTCAAAATCAGGATCGGCTCCCTTGACTGAGGCGGCAAATTCCCGGCCGTCCTGAAGTCGCACCATGACGTTGTCCCCGCCCGCGATGACGTGCGCGTTGGTCAGCACCAGCCCGCGGGCGCCGTCCACAATGACGCCGGAGCCGAGGCTGACACGTTTTTGTTTGCGAGGTCTCAGGGACTGCGCGAAGGGATCCTCGCCGAAGCCGAAGAACTGTTCCAGCGGCGAGAAACGCTGTCCTTCGATAATATGGGTGCTGGTAATATTGACGACGGCCGGAGCCGTGGCGTTGACGGCCCGGACTACGGGCGTCAGACGCGGGCTGTCGGGCGCGGGAGCGGCAACGCTGGCTGTGGTCAGCAGCAGGGCGCAGGCCAGTCCTGCAAGCAGGGGGGAAAGACGCATGAAACTATCCTCCAAAGTGGAATGTGGGCGCTGTGCATAGTCGGGTCTTTTGCGCGCGCATGCAAGAGTGTTTTACCTTTGAAAAAGGTAAAACGCGAGGCGGCGGCACTGCGCCGCCCGGCTCGAAGCGAGCGGAAAAGCCGCGCTTTTTCGCAAAACGACAGGCCGTATGGTTTGAAACGCTGCGCGTTTCAATCTGAAAATGCTCACGTCCGTTGTTTGCGCCCCGGCGCGGGATACGCTACAAACACGGGCATGACGAACCAGAACTCTTCTCTTTTGGCTGAGGTCGCTCCCGATGTCGTGATTGTGCCGGTCAGCCCGGCGGATATCGCGGCGGCGCAGGCGCATCTGGATAATCTTACCAAGCCGCAGGGCAGTCTTGGCCGCCTTGAGGAGCTGGCCCGGCGTCTGTATGCCATGCGCGGCGGGGAAACGCCGCTGCAGGTCAGTCCGGCGCTTATGTTCACCGTGGCGGGCGATCACGGCGTGGCGGCGCAGGGCGTATCCCCGTTTCCGCAAATCGTAACGCGCCAGATGGTGGCAAATCTGCTGGAAGGCGGAGCCGGGGTCAATGTGTTGTGCCGCGCCAGCGGCATGGATTTTTATCTTGTGGATGCCGGCTGCGTCGGCGGCCCCTTCCCCCCGCACGAGAAATTGCTGGATCGCCGTTTGGGAGATGGCACGGCGGATATGAGTCAGGGGCCTGCCATGTCGCGTGAAACCGCGGCGGAGGGCCTGCGGCGCGGCATGGCTCTTGTGGCGGAACAGGCCGCAAGGGGCGTGCGCTGCTTTGCGACCGGGGAAATGGGCATTGCCAATACGACCGCCGCAACCGCCATCTATTGCGCTCTGCTGGGGCTTGATCCCGACGCTATGACCGGCCCCGGCGCGGGAGCCGGGCCGGAGCGCGTCCGGCACAAGGCCGCCGTTATCCGGCGCGCTCTGTCCGTCAATGCGGCTGCGTGCCGCAAGGACGATCCGCTGGGCGTGCTGGCGGCCGTGGGCGGTTTCGAGATAGCGATGATGGCGGGCATCATGCTGGGAGCGGCGGCGCAGCGTCTGCCCATCCTGGTGGACGGTTTTATTTGCAGCGCAGCCTATGCCGTGGCCGTGCGCCTGTGCCCGGCGCTGGCCGGCTATGCCGTGCTCTCCCACGCCAGCGCGGAGCCGGGCCATGTGCCCGCGCTGGAAACTTTGGAAGAGGGCGCGCCCCTGCTGCATCTGGGAATGCGGCTGGGCGAGGGCACGGGGGCCGCTGTGGCTTACCATCTGTTGCGTTGCGCCGCGGCCGTTTTCAATGAAATGGCAACCTTTGACGGCGCGGGCGTGACGGGGGAAACATGCGGCTAGCATCCGGCGACGAGCATGCGCCTCTGCTTGCCCTGCGGCAGGTCTCGCGTTTTTTCCGGGTTGGCGGCGGGCTCTGGCGCGATGCCGCGTGGCTGCGCGCCGTAGACGGCGTTGATCTTGAGCTCCATGCCGGGGAAAGTCTCGGACTGGTAGGGGAATCCGGCTGCGGCAAGTCCACGCTGGGGCGTCTTGCCTGCGGCCTGCTGTCGCCCGGCGCGGGCGACATCCTGTTTCAGGGTAAGCCCTTGCCCCCCGCAGGGGCAAAGAGCCCGCTGGCAGGGCGCGTGCAGATGGTCTTTCAGGACCCTTTTTCCTCGCTGAATCCTCGAATGCGCGTGGGACAGGCCGTGGAAGAGCCGCTTGCGGCGCTGGCAGGCCGTAACGGCGCGCAGGGAGACTTGTCGCCGGAAGCCCGCCGACGTACCGTAGCCGAGATTTTCGCCACCATTGGCCTTGCAGGCATGGAACGGCGCTATCCGCACGAGTTTTCCGGCGGGCAGCGGCAGCGTATCGCCGTGGCGCGCGCTCTTGTCACCCGTCCTGATCTGGTTGTCTGCGACGAGCCCGTGTCTGCTCTGGATGCTTCGGTGCAGGCGCAGATTCTTAATCTGCTGCGGGACGCGCAGGAGCGCTTCGGCCCGGCCTATCTGTTTATTTCCCACGATCTGGCGGTGGTCGGTTTCATGTGCCCGCGTATCATGGTCATGTATCTGGGTCAGGTTGTGGAAGAAGGGCCCAGGGAATGCCTGCTGGAACGCCCGGCGCATTCCTATACGCAGGCCCTGCTGGCGGCTTCTCCCCGGTTGTCTGCTGATCCGGCGGCCCGACGTCGCCTGCCCGCGCCCGTGGCTGGCGAACTGCCCAGCCCGCTTGCGCCCCCGCCGGGATGCCGCTTCCATCCCCGTTGCCCGCGAGCCGACGAGCAGTGCCGCGCTGCCGCGCCTCCCTGGCGGGAGCTTACTCCCGGCTGGCGCGTGCGTTGTTTCAAGGCGTAAAGTTTTTGGGCTATATGGTTTGTTCGAGGGGGAGAGGGAGGCCCTTTTGGAAAAGGGCCTCCCTCTCCCCCCTCGAGCTCCCTCCTCTCCCTCCCGAAAACTTTTATTTGGGTTATTGGACAGCGGGATAACACGGGCAATGTGCGCGTTTCCACCGTCCCCCGGCTGCTTGACGAGGGGGAAATTTTGTTCCATGTCCGGATGCGTTTTTGCGGGCCGTCCGCTGACGTAACACGCGGAGAAGTCAGTGCGTTGTTGTAGCGGGCGTTCGCGGACGAGGTCATGTTGCCGGGGACGGCGATATACGGCGGGCGTATGCGTTGCCGGAATGCGACATCCTCCGGAATAAAAGTTTTCGGGAGAGGGATGGGGGGTTCGGGGGGAAGGGGGAGCCCCTTTTTCAAAAGGGGGTCTCCGTGGCGGCCGAAG
>CALVHG010000078.1 GCA_944327285.1 uncultured Desulfovibrio sp.
GAAGGGAAACCCCTCTGCTAGCGCGAGAGGTGTTTCCCTTCCCCCCAAGCCCCCCATCCCTTCCCCAGCGCGCTTTTTCAGACTGGGCACAGGGGGCATGCGTAGTCAGTAATGTCTACTTATTTGAAATGGCTTGTTAATTTGTGTTGATAGGCCTTGGGGCGTTTTCCCTTTGAAAAAAGCAAAACGCGAGGCGCCCGGCGTCGCCCGGCCCGAAGCGAGCGGAAAATCGTGTTTTTTCCGGGAGACGACAGGCCGCATGGTTTGATGGGCGAAGTATTCCGAACTGAAACTGCTCTAATTTTTTGACAAGGAGCTCCGCATGAAACAGTCAGCCTACTCTGGTCTTTCTCGCCGTCAGGCCCTGCGCGGCCTGCTCATGACGGGCGGTCTGCTGCTTGTCCCCGGTCTTGCCCGCGCATTCGCGCCCGCAGCGGAAGCCGCGCCCTACGTGCGCACGGGCCTTCATATGGGAACGTTTGTCACCATTTCCCTTGCCCAGTGCAGCGAGGCGCAGGCGCAGGAAGCCGCGGCGGCGGCCTTTGCCGAGTGTCGTCGGCTGGAAGGCATTCTGAGCCGTTTTGACAGTTCGTCCCCGCTGTCTGTTCTCAACGCGCAGGGAGCTCTGCGGGATGTGCCGCCGGAGCTGGCGTCTGTCCTGTCGCAGGCCCGTCTTATCGGCAAGTGGAGCGCCGACGCCTTTAATCCTACGGTTTTGCCGCTGGTGCGTCTGTTTGAACAGGCAAGAGACGCGGGAAAGCCCGTTGCCGCGGACGATTTGCGGGAAGCGCTGGCGCTGGTTGATCCCGACGGCGTCCGGCAGGATGGACGCGCCGTGCGCCTGAATCGCGAGGGCATGGGCGTCACGCTGGACGGCATCGCCAAGGGGGCCGTCGTGGATGCGCTGAGCACGGTGCTGCAGTCCTCTGGCTGTCAGCATTTCCTGATTAATGCGGGCGGCGATATGCTGGCGCGAGGGGAACGCGCTCCGGGACAGGCCTGGCGCGTGGCCATTGAGGACCCCTCCGGGCAAAGTCGTTTTCCGCGCGTCGTAGAATTGCGCAATGCCGCGCTGGCGACCTCCGGCGGCTATGAGGCGCGTTATGACGCCGCCGGAAAGCGGCATCATCTGCTGCGGCCGGAAACCGGCGAGAGTCCCCGGCTGGGCAGCATGAGCGTATTGGCAGGCACGGCGACAAGGGCCGACGCGCTGGCAACGGCGCTTTCCGTCATGCCGCCGCGAGATGCTTTTGCCCTGGCGGACAGAACGCCGTCCTGCGCCGCTTTTCTGGTGCGCGGGGACGGGCTGACGTCCGCCTCCCGCAGCTGGCCGGCTTGACGCCATCCGCGCGGGGATACCGGCGGAAACATTTTCGAGAGCCCTGTTCCGAAGCTGTTTCGGCACGGGGCTCTGTCGTCTTTTTAGAGCATTTTCAGTTTGAAATGCTGTGCATTTCAAACCATACGGCCTGTCGTTTCGCGGAAAAATGCGGTTTTTCCGCTCAGTTTGGGCCGGGCGGCGCTGTGTCGCCGCCTTCGCGTTTTACCTTTTCAAAGTTGAAACGCTCTAGAGCATTTTCAGTTTGAAATGCTATGCGTTTCAAACTATACGGTCTGTCGCTTCGCGGAAAAAACGCGGTTTTTTCGCTCGCTTCGGGCCGGGCGGCGCTGTGCCGCGTCTCGCGTGCAACCTTTTTCAAGGCTAAACCGCTCCGGGAGGAATTTGCGGGAAAAAGCAGGGGCATGCCGGGAGCGCATAATCTTTACGGGAATCGATTGACTCCTCTAAAGTTTTGCGTACTCTTGCCGAAAATCTCCAGTAAGACGGGGATAACGCCATGGAAGAAACCATGAATCCGCAACTGCGGTCCATGATTCGCGGCTATGAGCAACAGTTGCTTTCGGCCCGAAGACTGGCCCGGCTACGGGTGAAAATGAGACTCGCCGAGGGCGAGTCGCCGCATGACCCCGATCCGGAAATCAAGCGGCGCGCGTATGTGGAAAAGGTCGCGCGCGAATTATACGAAAGCCTGATTTATACGGGCAGCGATAATCCGATGGTAGAGGAAATTCGTCGGGAGCTGGGGAAAAGTCTGGGGCAGGAGCTCCTCTTTACCTATCCGCCCGGCGAGCAACTGCGTTTTGTGGGTCGCGGCCCGCAAGGCTCGCAGCCTTTGTCCGAGGACGCACAAAAGCAGACGCGATTTGCTCTCTGGCGCATTACGCGCCAGCTGGTACATCAAAGTATGCTGGACAAGCCGCCGCCCCTGGGATCGAGATAAAGGGTTCATGTCGGCATCCGGAGGGGAATTATGGATATACAGCAACTCACAAACGCCATGGATGCATATGGCGGCAATGTTGCCGGAACAACTAATGAAACGGCCCAGCGCCGCGGCCGCGCCAACAATGCCGCGACGTCCGCGCAGGGCGACACCGTGCAGGTTTCGCAGGACGGGCAGCTTTTGAACGTGGCTCGTAAGGCCGCGCAGGAAGCCCCGGATGTGCGCGCCGAAAAGGTGGAACAGCTGCGGGCGCAGATTGCCAACGGCACCTATGCCCGCGACAGCCGTATGATCGCGGCGGGGCTTGTCCGCGAAGAGGCGGCCCTCTTCAAGATCTAAGCGTTTGCCATTGAAACTGGCAAACAGAAAAAGCTCTGGTCAGGCGTCGCGGACGGAATGTCCTGCGCCTGCGCTACTTGCAAAAAAGCCGCTGCTTTCGGGCAGCGGCTTTTTTGTCGTATCTTCCTGGAGCGTTTTACCTTTGGAAAAGGTGAAGCGCGCGAGGCGGCGGCCCAGCGCCGCCTGGCCCGAAGCGGGCGGAAAAATCGCGTTTTTTCGCGAAACGACAGGCCATATGGTTTGGCTGGCGTTTCAAACTGAAAATGCTCTAAAAAAGACCGCATGCCCCGGAAAGGGACATGCGGTCTTTTACGTCACGTTAAGAAATACGGCTGTGCGAATTCGGAACACAAGACGGCGGTGCTCCTGACAACGCCTTGAGGCAGGGCGGTTATTTTTTATCCGCGCTTTCCTTTTCGTCGTCATCGTGCACGGGCGTAAAACGCAAATCGCGTTGCGGCATTTCGCCTTCCGCGCGCGTCGCGCCCATATGATCGCCGATGCGGGCCTGTGCCGGACCGTCTCCCATCTGGGCCACCTGCAAGCCGACGCAGTTTCTGTGATTGATGATGATGGGACCCATCAGATTCAGCAGAGCGTTGGCCGGGTCGCCTTCGGGAATGCTGACCGTGACCAGCACGGCGGCATCGTCCGCATGCCGCAGCCGCAGCAGGGCCTGATCCGCATCCCCGATCGTCACGGGGTAGCTCGGCTGGAAGCTGTAGGGATCCGCCACCAGCAGACCCACATGCGGATTGGAGATGCTTTGCAGCACCAGCAGGGGCGCATTGGGCTGCACCTGAAGCAAAACGAACTCGTGTTCCTTCTCGAAGCCGGCGAGGCCCCGCGGGAAGTGAATAATCTTGTCCGTTTGTACGGTACGACGTCCCAGGCGGGTATCAATTTCGATTGTGTTGTCTTGTGCCATAATTATGCAGCCGTAACAGGCGCATGAGGCCTGGTTCTGGGTTGTCCGCGAAGCCGCGCGTCTATTGTTGCAGGCGCGCGGCAGAGAATCGCGGCGCCTACAGGTAATTCATGAGGCCCATGTTCATGATCATGGAGGACGACATGAGGACGGTCTGATACGTCGTCTGCTGCTGGGTCAGCTTGCTCAACAGCTCGGTAAGATCAATATCCTCGGTGCCGCTCAACACTTCTTCCTGCGAGAGCAGGGTCGACGTGTTCACATCATAGGCCAGAGAGACGCGGTTTTCCAGCGCCCCGGTGCGGGAAGTCTGGGTCGTCACATATTCCAGGCAGGTAGACAGCTTGGAATAGGCCTCCTGGCAGCCTTCCTGATTGTTGAATTCCAGCGCGGCAATAAAGTCGCCCATGATGTTGAACAGGTTCGTGTCGTCGGACAACGTGGGCTTATTGTCGTAGTAACCGCCGAAGATTTCCGTCCCCACGCGGTTGACGTCGATGTAGGTGTCCTTCAGCACCTCGTAGCCGAGATCGGCCCGCCGGGGATGGATCAGCACCTGCGTGCCCGCTTCGATGGTATCCCCGTTGTTGGCATTGGTGGCGTCCACATCGATATAGCCGCCGGGAACAGGCAGACGCAGAGGTTGCTGCCCTGTGGACTTGGCATAGGCCGTCACCCACGTGGTGCCGTTGTCGGTGCTGTAGGAATAGGCGAATTCCTCGTTGCCGGTAAGGGAAATATTGCCGCCGATGGTGCCGTCGGGCTGCTTGACGCCATCGAAGCGCACCAGCACGTTGCTGCCGAAGGAACCCTCGGCCTCAACCTCCAGCCCTTCCGCGCCGGTGGATCCGGGCGTAGTGTTGGAGATGGTGATCTGCGGCGGCGGATTGCCGGTGTCGCCCTGGTAGATGCCGGTGGGCTTCACGAAGAAGGTTGTGCCGTCTTCCGTGCTGAATTCGCCTTCACCCGTGTTTTCGGCGGGGGAGATATCCAGCGATTCGCCGGGAATCATGCCGGAAAAGTCGATTTCCACGCCGGAGCCCACGGTGATCTTGTCAGACCCTGCCGGCAGGGAGCCGGTCTGCCAGGTCTTGCCGCCGTCGCTGCTCCAGCGGAAAGCCAGAGCGCCGTCGCCGTCCGCGTCGTAGGGGTTCCCTTCGTCATCCGTCCCCGGATCGACGCGGAAACCGTTTTCGTCAAGCGTGCCCTTTTCAAGGAACTGCACGGCAATGGCCTTGTCGCTGTTGCCGCTGACGGAAACATGGCCCGCCGAAATAAGGTCGGTCCATGCCTTCTTGGCGGAGGTTTCATAGTCCTCGTCGCCGGGCTTGGTGTCGTCCATCATGGAGACGGAAATGGACAGCCCCTTCTCGAAGGCGCTTTCGTTATACTTGTGACCGGCAAAGAGCTGGTTGCCGTTGAACTCCGTATTGGACAGATTCAGAATCTGGCCGAACATCTGCCAGGCCTCGTCGGCCATGATCTGGCGCTCGGCGGCGGTGCAGTCGGTCGAAGCCTGATTCATGAGCGCCTTGATGCTGCCCATGAGGGTGGTGAGGTTGGTCAGAGTGGAGTCGGTCAGCTCCAGCCAGCCCTTGGCTTCGTTGATATTGGTCAGATACTTCTTGGTCTCGTCAATGGAGTCGCGGGTGGTCAGAATGCGATAGAACGCCGCGGGATCGTCCGAAGGCCGGTTTATCTGCTTCTGCGTGGAACCCTGTTCCATGGATTCCATGTACTTGCCCAGGCTGGACTGCATGCCGTTCAGCATGGAGCTGTACATATATTGCTGAGTAATGCGAATGGCCATGAAGTCCTCCGCTACTGCTTGATGCCGAGCAGGGTTTGCAGCATCTGGTCCGCGGTGGTGATCAGCTTGGCCGCCGCGGTATAGGAATGCTGATACTTGATCAGATTGGTCAGTTCTTCGTCAAGGCTCACGCCCGAAACGGCCTGAGAGCGCGAGAAAATATCCTGCGTCAGGGTGTCGTGATATTCGCTGTTGGTCTTGCTCAGGCGGCGTTCGGAGCCCACCTCGGAAACCAGGTTTGCATAGAATTCCGAAATGGTCTGATTGTCCACCGTCTTCCAGACTGTGCTGATGACCACGTCCTTATTGGCCAGCGCGCCGATGCCCTGTGCGGTAATGGGGTCGCCCACGTTGATTTCGTGGTCGCCGTTGACCTGCCCCGATGCCACCCAGGCGGTGTTCATGTGCAGCATCTGGTTGACGGCCAGCGTTTCGGCGCTGTTGCCGGAGAAGAAGGTGTTCAGGCCAAGAGCGGCCATCAGACCGGACGAATCTTCGCCCATGGCAAACTGCTGATTGGGATTGTTGCTGGTAATGTTCAGCTTGCCGTCCTGAATGGTCGCCGTCAGCAGCTGATTGCCGTCGGCATCCGTGAGCGCATTGAGCTTGTCCCGCACATCTTCGAGGCTGTCGGTGGCGGGATCGAAGTTCAGCGTCGCCGAGGCGGTATAGTCGCCGGTGGTCTTGTCATAGAAGTGGAACTGAATGCTGCCGGCTTCCAGGCGATCGCTGAAGGTCAGCATGGACTGCCAGCTGCCCAGAGGCTGCGTGATGTCGCCCACGCTTTCCGTGCCCATCAGATAGTCGAAGTTCTGCAGGCCGGCGCCCTGGCTGTGCTGCCGGTTCACTTCCCAGATCAGGCTCTTCGCCGTGGCGTCCAGCTCGTCAAGATAGCGGGTGCAGTTGTCGTCGCGGATGTTGAAATAGGCCGCCAGCTTGCCGCCGGACACGCGCTCGCCGTTGTCGGTGCCGTCAAGGAAGACTTGAGGCGTCACGTTTTCCGGGCCGCGGGTGGGCTCGATCCAGTACAGGGCTTCCTTGGGCACGAGGTCGAACTTGTCGCCCGCGTTGAGCGTATCCACATCGGTAAAGGAGATGGTCAGATTCTTTACCTTGACGGGATCGCTCACGCCGTCGCCGTCGGCATCCGTAATATCAATGCGCAGCTCCTGCCCGTCTTCGTCCTTCAGCCAGGTCTTGCCGCCGTCCAGCGACACGCGGAACTGCTTGGGATCGCCCGGATTTGCGCCGTCCAGAATCTCCAGCGTATACTCGAAGCCGTCGGTGCCTTCGTACTGCACTTCGCCGGTGTAACCGGAGCCCGGAACAAGACGGTTCTGGGTGATGCCCTTCATATAGGCCATGTCATAGGTCGTGGTGCCGTCCACCAGCGGCTGGCCGGTGCTCAGCTGCACGGTAAAGTTGCCCTTGCCGTTGTCGATGGTCTGAATGTCCACCAGCTCGGACAATTCGCGCACCAGCTGATCCCGCTCATCCAGCAGGCTGTTGGGATTGTTCACGCCGTCGACGGTGTTCGCCGTAATCTGACGGTTCAGGTCGGCAATGGCGCGGGAAATTTCGTTGATGCGGTCCACGCCTGCCTTGATGGAGACGCTCATGTCGTCCTGAAGCTTCTTGATCTGTTCGGCCGTGTTGCTGAACATATCGCTCAGGTTGTCCGCATAGGAGAGCAGGCTTTCGCGATGCGCCGTGCTGTCGGGGTACAGTCCCAGATCGCTCCATGCCTTGAAATAGTCGTTGAGCGTGGAGCTCAGGCCCGTGCGGTTGGACTCGTTGAACAGCGTTTCCAGCGACGTCATCAGCTTGTCCTGCTCGTCCCAGCGGGCAGAATTGGTATTCTGCCGGATGTAGGACTGCTCCAGGAAGCTGTCGTAGTAACGCAGAACCTGCTGGGCGTTAACGCCCATGCCCATTTCGCCGGGCCTGTAGTTGATGGCGTAGCTGTCCCGCTGATCAATATACTGCCGGGAATACCCCTCGGTATCCGCATTGGCGATATTGTTGCCGGTGACGTTGATCCACGCCTGCGAGGCCTGCAGGGAGGTCTTGCCGATATTAAGCAGACTGTTCAGCATGGCTTACAACCTCCCGCTGAGAATGGCCGCCTGAGGATGGCGACGCAGGGTGTTCATTTCGCCGTGACGGCTGTAGGTTTCCAGGCGATGCGGCACCACATGGCTGGTCAGCGCAAGCAGGTTGCGGCTGCTCTGATCCAGCAGCGCGAGAGAGAACTGCGCGTTGCGGGATGCCTGCCGGGCGGTTTCCTGCTCGGCATCGTCCACCAGCTGGAAAAGCTCCCGCAGGGCGTCGCCCTGTTCTTCGGGCAGCATGGAAGCATAGTCGAGCACCTTCGTGCCCGCCAGTTCCTCCACGACAGCAGTCTTTTCGGCGGCAATCTGTCGAATCAGTTCCTGTATGGAAAATTCCAGACCGGCGATGGCGTTGGTGTCGCGCTGCCGCAGAACGTTATATTCTTCCTGCAACAGGTCTTCCAGCAGTTGCAGCGCCTTATGCTGACGGGAGAGAGAGTCATAAATATTCTGGTACATGGTGACCTCGCGATGCCCGCGGCAAAGGCGGGTTTCGGGCGGCAGAATCTGCCGTTTTTAGTCTTTATCTAGCAACAACTATGCCAAACTATGCGCCCGTGAGGGGCGCCAGCGGACCGGTGCTGACGACCGGCGTGCCGGCCTGTCCGCTTTCCCGCGCTTCCATCATCTGCTTCAGCGCGGCGCTGTCGCGCACGGCCTGGGCCCGGCTGTTGGGCATGGCGGGATTGCCCTGCGGCGCGGCTGTCGCCTGGGCCGCGGCGGCTGCCTGCTGCTGATAGGCCGCGACGCCCGCGGCGTTGGCAATGCTGGGCTGCGGACTGTCCATATTCAGGACGCGGATCAGATCTTCCTTGTCCGTATGCCGCTTCTGCTTAGGCACATTGGTGGTGTAACGGACGCGCCGCACGTTGGGTTGTTGCTCCTGTTGCTGCGGCTGCTGCTGGGATGCGGCCTGCGCTGCCGCAACCGTTGACGCGGGCGCCGCCGTCGCGGCGGCTGCGGCCGGATCCGCCGAGGCGGCGGTCAGGGGCGGCAGCGCGGATTCCGCAGGAGCCTGCGCCGCGTTGGCGTTGGCTGCGGCCAGCTGGCCGGCTGTGGGCACGGGGGTATGGTTGCGCCGGGAGAGCGGCGCGGGGCGAACGCCGTTGCCCAGCTTGTCGCCGGCTTCGCGCTGCGCCTGCTGGGCCATTTGCAGGCCCGTCAGCTGCGAGCTGCGGCGGGAAGTCGAGCGGCTCCGGCGCGAGTCGGATGTCGTCCGCACATGGCGCACCGTCTGTTGCGAACGCAGCACGGCGAGAGCCTGTTCCACCTCCGGCGAATTTTGCGCGACGGGCGCGGCGGGGGGCGTGGCTGCTCCGGCTGCCGGGGCAGTCTGCGCCGCGGCCTGCGCCTTCTGCTGCGCTTCCTGCGTTGCCTGCGGCACAAGACCTTCCTGCGGCGCGCTTCCTTCATAGATGGAAGCCGTCACAGTCGTGGCGCGGCCGGGAGTCTGCTTTTCCGCAGCTTCGGGCAGTTCCGGCGACGGCGGCAACAAGGGCGCGGCGTCAGCGGTGAAGGCCGTCCGTCGGGGCGCGGTGGCCGAGGCCGTGGTGCGGCTTGCGGAAACAAGATTGCGCGAAAGCTGCTCAAACATCATGTCCGCAAGACCGATGCCGCCGGCGCTGGTCATGCTCTTGGCCAGTTCCTGATCGTACATGTCCTGCCAATAGGCCTCGTCTCGTCCCTTGAGAAGGCCTTCCTTGGGCAGCGTGGCGCGCATCTGCTGCCACATCTTCTGAATGAAGATGGATTCAAAGCCTTCGCAGGCGTCGCGCAGACGGCGGTTCTTCTGTTCTTCCGTAAGGCCGGCCGACGAGGACTGCCCCAGGCCGCGCACACTGTTCCGCAAATCCGAAGCCTGCCCCTGCGTTCTCCCGAAGGACGCGGACAACATGGCGTCATCAAAGGTGGATCTCATTTAAATCACCTCCAGGTCCGCATGCAGCGAACCCGATGCCTTGAGACTGCGCAAAATGGAAATAAGGTCGCGCGGCGTCGCGCCGATGGCGTTCAGGCCGTCCACCAGCTCTTGCAGGGTCGCGCCTTCCAGCATGTTGAGCTTACGGTTTTCTTCGCGCACGTTAATGTCGGTCTGCGGCGTCACCACCGTCTGCCCCTGAGAGAAGGGACCGGGCTGAGAAACCTGTTCGCTTTCCTGCACGGTAATCTGCAGATTGCCATGCGCCACGGCGGCGCGGGAAATACGCACATCCCGTCCGAGCACCACGGTGCCGGTCTTTTCATCCACAACGACCTTGGCGGCCGTGTCGGGGGTCACTTCCAGATTTTCCACGGAGGCCATCAACGGCACAAGGTTGCTCCGATACTGCGGAGGAACGCGCATTTCCACGGACGCCGCATCCACGGCTCTGGAGAAGGGGCCGCCCATGGCCGCGTTGAGGCGTTCGGAAATCTGCTGGGCCGTGGAAAAGTCCGGCGTGCGCATGTTGAGCGTCAGCGTATCCTGCTGATTGAACTCAAAGGGGATACTGCGCTCCACAATGCCGCCGCCGGGAATCAGACCCACGGTGTTGATGTTTTTCTGCGTGCTGGCGGCCGCGCCCTGAACGGAATAACCGCCCACGACCAGCGGACCCTGCGCCAGCGCATAAATTTTGCCGTCCACACCCTTCAGAGCCGTTTGCAGCAGGACGCCGCCCAACAGCGACGTGGCGTCGCCCACTGACGAAACCGTGACGTCAAGTCGCGTTCCGGGCTTTGAGGAAACAGGCATCTTGGAAGTTACCATGACCGAGGCCACGTTCTTGACCTTCAGGGAGGAGGAATCAAGGCCGATACCCATTTTGTCCATCATGTTTTTCATGGAACTGAGGGTGAAGACAGAGTCTTTCTTATCGCCGGTTCCCTGCAGACCCACGACAAGACCATATCCTATTAACTGGTTGTCGCGGACGCCTGAAAATGTGGCGATATCCTTGATTCGTACAGCCTGGGCCGGAACGGCAAAGGCCATGATGACGACGGCGGCCACAGCCGCACACCAGCGGCGGCACAGGGGGCCTTGCATTACTCTTGATGTCAGGATCATGACGCACTCTCCTTGCCGGGACTCCGGCACGGAGTCTTTTGCAAAAAGCATGCCCTAATGTAACATATTGAAATAATAAGTGTAGTATGTCAGAAAAGCGCATTGCGTCCTTGCGGGGTGTCGATTCTTTGCCGGGCTTGCAATCGCGCGGACACAGGGCTACACTTCGCCTACCGGCTGGGGGAGCCCGCAGAGGCTGAGAAAGGGCGTAGGCGTCCTGACCCCGGAACCTGAGGCAGGTAGTACTGACGTAGGGAAGCTGGCAGCCCGCGCAGGCAGCGGGCAGGAAAGGCGTGCGGGACAAAGCCGCGCCCCTTTCGCGCAGCGTGTCCCCAGGAATGACGGGACGCGCTTTTTTGTTTTGTGACGCAGTTTCGCGCAACTCAGAGCGTTTTATCCTTGAAAAAGGCAAAACGTGAGGCGGCGGCACAGGGCCGCCAGCCAAAGAGAGCGGAAAACCGCGTTTTTCCGTGAAACGAAGGTCGTATGGTTTGAAATGCAAAGCGTTTCAAACTGAAAATGCTCATAGGGAGGCTGGACCATGAAGCTCACCATCAACGGAGAAGCGATTTCTCTGGATGACGGTCTGACCATAGAGGCCATGCTGCGGGCGCGCGGCAATGATCCCGCCGTAGTCGTTGTGGAGCGCAACGGCGACATCGTTCCGGCTGCGGCCTTTGCCGATACGCCTCTTGCTGACGGCGATACCGTCGAAATCGTCCATTTTGTCGGCGGCGGTTAAGGTCGGCCGGGCCGCGTCGGACTCCCCAAATATCGACGAAATAGAGCGCTTTGCCTTCGAAAAAGGCAAAACGCGAGGCGGCGGTACTGCTCCGCCCGGCCCAAAGAGAGCGGAAAAACCTCGTTTTTCCGCGAAACGACAGCCGTATGGTTTGAAGCGCAACGCGCCTCAAACTGAAAATGCTTTTGTAGAAGTCCCCCCGCATGCACAGAGATGACGGGCAGCCCGGCCTCGACGCCTTGTCCGGCAGGATATCCCGCAGGGGCGTTCCGTTTTGGCGCGTCCTTCCCGAAGTCTCGTTTTCAGGAGATGCTCAGTATGAATGATCCCTTTGTTCTCGGCGGCGTAACCCTGCGCAGTCGTCTCTTTATCGGTACCGGCAAATACGGCGCTGACAGTCTGATTCCCGCTGTGGCCGAAGCCAGCGGCGCTGAAGTCATTACGGTTGCCATGCGGCGCGTCGACAAGGGCGGCAACGAAGGCATCACCTCTCATATCCCCGGCAGCATGCGTTTGCTGCCCAATACCAGCGGCGCCCGCACAGCCGAAGAAGCCGTGCGTCTTGCCCGTCTTGCCCGCGCCGCCGGTTGCGGGGACTGGATCAAGATTGAAGTCATCAGCGACGCCCGCCATCTGTTGCCCGACGGCTATGAAACCGCGCGCGCTACGGAAATGCTGGCCAAAGAAGGATTCACCGTTCTTCCCTATATTAATCCGGATCTTTACGTCGCGCGCGCCTGCATCAATGCCGGGGCCGCGGCCGTCATGCCCCTTGGCGCGCCCATCGGCACCAACCGCGGTCTGCGCACCAAGGAAATGATCGCTATCCTTCTTGATGAACTGGATGTGCCTGTCATCGTGGATGCGGGTATTGGCAAGCCCTCCGATGCCTGCGAGGCCATGGAAATGGGCGCGGCGGCCTGTCTCGTCAATACCGCCATCGCCTCTTCCGCCGATCCCGTGCGCATGGCCGCCGCCTTTAAGGCCGCCGTGGAGGCCGGGCGGAATGCCTGGCTTGCCGGGCTTGGCGCGGTCAAGGCCGCTGGCGAAGGCGCGGAAGCCTCCTCTCCTCTTACCGGCTTTCTTCGTTAGGAGTCGCGCTTCATGACTACCTTTCAGGATATGCTTGCCCAGTGGCCGCGCGAACGCCGTGCGGAAATTGCCGCGCGTGCCACCGAGTCCCAAGTTCTGGCCGTGCTGGAAAAGGATACGCTGCGCCCCGAAGATTTTCTTGTACTGCTTTCTCCAGCAGCCGAGCCGCTGCTTGAGCGTATGGCGCAGCGCGCCCACGCTCTCACCCTGCGCTATTTCGGGCGTGCCGTGAATCTCTTCACGCCGCTGTATGTGTCGGATTACTGCACCAATCAGTGCCGCTATTGCGGTTTCAATGCCAACAATCATCTTCACCGGCGCCATCTTTCCGTGGATGAAGCCGAGGCCGAAGCCCGCGTTATTGCCTCCATGGGGCTCCAGCATATTCTGCTTCTCACAGGAGACGCCCGGCAGATATCGTCTCCCCAGTATATCGCGGATGTGGCCCGTCGCATAAAGCCGCTCTTTGCATCCGTCGGTATCGAAGTTTACTCCATGACCGAGGAAGAGTACACCTTTCTCGTTCAGGCGGGCGTAGATAATATGACCATGTTCCAGGAAACCTACAATCCCGAACTCTACGACTGGCTGCATCCCGCCGGTCCCAAGCGTGACTATGCCTTCCGCTTGAGCGCTCCCGAACGGGCCGCTCGCGGCGGCATGCGCAGCCTCGGATTGGGGGCCCTCCTCGGTCTGGATGAATTTATACAGGACGCCTTCGCTACAGGTCTGCATGCCTGGTGGCTCCTGCGGACTTTCCCCGGCGTTGATGTGGGGCTCTCTATCCCCCGTATCTGTCCCCATGAGGGGCAGTTCGATGTCCCCCACGCTCTGGGCGATCGCCAGTTTGTCCAGTACGTAACGGCCTTGCGCTGTTTCCTTCCCCGTTCGCCCATTACCTGCTCCAGCCGGGAAAGCGCCTTTATGCGTAATCATCTCGTTCCGCTGGGTGTCACCCGCGTGTCCGCAGGCGTTTCCACAGCCGTCGGCGGTCGCGCCACCAACGGCGACGAGGTCGGGCAATTTGAAATTACCGATCACCGTAGTGTCGAAGAAATGACCGCAGCCCTCGCCAGTATCGGCTATCAAGCTGTTCTCAAGGATTGGGAAGACCCGGCCCCCGCAGCGTAAGTGGGTGGTGGTGTTGCTGTTGGGAGTTGATTTGGGGGAGGGGGAACCCCTCTGCTAACGCGAGAGGGGTTCCCCCTCCCCCAACCCCCACCCCCTCCCCAGCGCGTTTTCTTTGGGAGAATGTGCGGAGACGGGAACGCAGATGGCATTCCGGGAATAGCCGTCCCCCGGTTATGCGGGGGATGCTTGCCTGTTTTTCCGGCGTTGATGGAAAGAGAAAAATACGTTTACAAGAAGCGCCCCTGTGCCGAAATCCGGCTCAGGGGCGCTTCTTCGTTTTGGAGGAGAGTTGGGGGCGATATAAGGCGAAAAGCAGGGAGAATGCGATAAGCCTGCTTTTCGTTCACCTCGCCAAAGTCCCTTCCGCTTTTCCGGGGGACGGCGAACAAAGGAAAGCTTCTGCATCTCCGGCCTGTTAAGCTGGCCAGAATAAAGCGCGTTTGGGAGGGGTAGGGGGGAGTTTGAGGGGGGAAGGGGACCCCTTTGTGCGCTAGCCAGCGACCCGACGGGCGGCCGCAGGCCGTGCCCGTTGCGACGAAGGAAGCTACGGGCATCG
>CALVHG010000079.1 GCA_944327285.1 uncultured Desulfovibrio sp.
TTTTGGCACCCGTCCCCCGATGCCAGGAAGTCGGCGTGTGACGTTTCTTCAAAATCTATGGCTATCGTTTCGCGGAAAACGCGCGGTTTTTCCGCTTACTTTTGGCCGGGCGGCGCTGGGCCGCTGTCTCGCGTTCTGCCATTTTTTAATGGCAAAACGCCCTAAATCCTTCCTTGGTTTTCCCTTTCATATCTCCGGGGGACGGCAGGTCTACGGAAAGCCCTCGCGTCCCCGCGTCTTTCATTTTTCTGATAAAAGCGCGTTGGGGGAAGGATGGGGGGCTTGGGGGGAAGGGAACACACTTGCGCGCTAGCCAAGGGGGTTCCCTTCCCCCCAAAACTTCAATTCCCTAACGCACATGACTCAGAATCAGGGTCAGGGCGGCCAGGGCACCCGCGCCGCCGATGAGCCGGGGGACGCGCACCAGCCGCAGGCGGGCCATGACGGATTCCACCAGCCCCACGAGCGCGGCCAGCACGAACATGGTCGCGAGGTGGCAGAGCAGACCGGGCCAGAAGGGCAGGGCGGGCAGGATAATGCCTGCCGTCAGTCCCGCGAAGAGCCAGAGCTTGAGCGCCGCCCCGTAGAGAATCAGGGCCAGATTGGGGCCGGAATGATCCAGAATCATGGCCTCGTGGATCATGGTCAGTTCCAGATGCGTGGTTGGGTCGTCCGCGGGGATGCGGCAGTTTTCCACCAGCAGCAGGGCAAAGAGCGCCACGGGGATCAGCGCCAGCTCGGCGCGACCGGAGAGCCAGGCGGCGGGAGCCTGTCCCGCGAACATGGAAGAGAGACTAAGGGAGGGAGCGTCCGCCGTGCCGCCAGCCGCGCCGATGGCGATATTGGCCAGCGTGAGGAAACAGAGAAAGAGCGCCGGTTCGGCCAGCGCGGAAAAGCAGGCTTCGCGGCTGGCGCCCATGCCCTCGAAGGGGGAGGCCGTGTCCAGCGCCGCAAGGATCATGGCAAAGCGGCCGAGGCCGAGCAGATAGGCGGCCAGAAAAAAATCGCCCTGAAAGCGCAGGGGAGAGGCTGCGCCGCCCAGCGGCAGCAGCGCCAGCGCGCAGAGCGTCGCCGCGAGGCCAAGTCCGGGGGCCACGGCAAAGACCCAGGTGCTGCTGGTGCTGCGGGCTTCGCCGCGCCGCAGCAGCTTGAAGAGATCATAATAGAGTTGCAGCAGGGGCTTGCCATGCCGTCCGGCCACTTTGGCTTTGACGCGATTGATGATGCCCGTAAAGAGCGGAGCCAGCAGCAGCGCCAGTGCCAGATGAAGGAAGTATACGCCGTTCATTGGTTCAGCCCCCACACGAGCAGCGCCACCGTAGTGACGAAGATGTAGAGAATATAAAGATGAATTTTGCCGTGCTGAATAATCTTGCAGGCATTGCACAAGCGTTCAATAGCGGCAAAGAGCGGCGAGAAAAGACCGCTGCGCAGACGATCCGGTGCGCTGATCTGCACCGATGAACCGTGCGGGAAGAGGGCGGCCTCGTCGTGCCGGAGGCGTACCTTCAGGCCCATGATAGGCCCGAAGAGACGGGACAGCGGTTCGCTGAAGGAACTGTCCGTATACTGGATCCGGGCGTTGCCGTACTGATAGCCGCACCCCCAGGTCGGCACGCTGCTGACGCGGCCGCGCAGGAGCTGACGGCGCGCGGCCAGCGCCGCGACAGTCAGCAGGAGCAGCAGCCAGCCCGTCATCGTGGCCGTGGACAGACTGGCGCGCGCGCCTTCCAGCGCGCCCGCGGGCGTGCCTCCGGCCGGGACGAGCTGCTGCGCCAGCTGCCGAGCGGCGGGCGCTATGGCGTCATGCAGCAGAGGACCGGCCAGCCCTCCGGCAATGCAGGCCAGAGCGGGCAGGGCCAGCGGCCAGAGCGAACGGGCGGAAGGGGCGTGCGGGGAACGGGCAATGTCGCTGCGCGGTTCGCCAAGAAAGGTGATGCCGTAGACCTTGGCAAAGGCGACCAGAGCAAGACCGCTGATAAAGGTAACGGCCACCAGCGAAAAGAGCAGGCCGAGCGACGTTTCAGGGACGGGCGTGCGCGCGCCGTCCAGCAGGGCCAGCACCAGAGAAAATTCGCCCATGAAGCCGTTAAAGGGCGGCAGGCAGGCAATGGAGGCCGCGCCCAGCGCAAAGGCCGCGCCAACGAGCGGCATGCGCTTTTGCAGTCCGCCCATCTGCTCCATGCGCACGGAGCCGGTGGCGTGCAGAACTTCGCCGGCGCAGAGGAAAAGCAGTCCCTTGAAGGAGGCATGATTGAGCATATGTATCAGGCAGGCGGCAAAGCCCAGAGCCGTCAGTCCGGCGTTGCCCTGCTGCGCGCCCACAAGGGCCGTGCCGAAACCGATCAGCATAATGCCCATGTTTTCCACGCTGGAATAGGCCAGCATCCGTTTGATGTTGCTTTGGGCCAGCGATTTGAGAATGCCCACGCAGCCGGTGGCAATGCCCATGATCAGCACCAGCCAGCCCCACCAGCCCGGCGTTTCCGGCATGGGGCCGAAGAAGTCCAGACTGCGGATCATACCGTACAGCCCGGCGTTAATCATGGCTCCGGAGAGCAGCGCGGAAATATGGCTGGGGGCCGCGGGGTGGGCTTCCGGCAGCCAGACGTGCAGGGGCATCAGACCGGCCTTGGCTCCGAAGCCAAGCAGCGAGAGCAGAAAGAGCGTGCTCAGAAGCGGCAGACCGAGCTGCGCGCCCACGCCCACCAGCGCGGCAAAGTCCGTGGCGCCGCCCTGTTGCCACAGGAAGGCCCAGAAGGCCATGAGCGGCACGACGCCCAGATGCGCCGCCACGAGATAAACCCATGCCGCGTCGCGGACGTTGCCGTCTTCATCGTTGAAATCAATCAGGAAGAAAGGCGACAGGGACATTATTTCCCAGGCCACGAGGAAGAGCACGGCGTCGCGGGCGCTCATGACAAGCGCCATGCCGAACAGCAGCAGGAGAAAGAAGAACCAGTGCGCGGGCTGATTGTGTTCGGCCGCCGGAACATGGCGCAGGGCGATATGCCCGGAACAGGCGCAGGTCAGGCCAAGACCGAAAACGGGCAGGAGAAAGAGAGCGCTCAGGCTGTCAAGGCCGACAATGCCGCTGCCGAAGGGCAGCCCCCACGGCACGGCGGCCGTAACGGGCTCCTGTCCCAGCTGGAAAAATACGCCGGCAAGGCCGGCCAGCGAAGCCAGGACCGCTCCCCCGGCCCCCGCGAGGCGCGCCCAGCGCGCCCGCTCGTCCGTCAGCGGCAGCAGGGCCAGAATGCCGGTCAGCGTCGCACTGCACAACAAGATGACAAGAGCGGCAAGAAAACTGTTCATGGCGGTTCTGCACAGGCTAGAAGTTCCCGTAACGCGCCGTACAGCGGCACGACGCGTGCCGATTGTGCGACCTTTTGGCGGAAAAGGCAAAGGAAAGTTTGGGGGAATGCGGTTGGGCGCGCCGTCTCGGAAGAGCCCGGCGCAAAATGAGAACCGCACAAGAAAACCGCCTGGGAAACACGAGGTTTCTCAGGCGGCGTACGTTGGGAAAAGCGGAGAAAAAAGTCAGGCTAGAGCGTTTCAACTTTGAAAAAGGTGAAACGCGAGGCGGCGGCACAGCGCCGCCCGGCCCAAAGTGAGCGGAAAAACCACGCTTTTTCCGCGAAACGACAGGCCGTATGGTTTGAAATGCAAAGCATTTCAAACTGAAAATGCTCTAGAAGGAGGAGGGGAAGAGCTTGGCGTCGTCGGACTTGAAGTTTTCGTTCAGCAGTTCCTTGCCGCTGTCGAGCGTGGAGCCCAGAATTGTAATGACGCTGCCGACCTTGCCGTTGGAGCCGAAGTAGCTGACGCCCTTGGCGGGACCCTTGGAAAATTCGCCGACATAGAAGTCGCCCACGGCCTTGGGTTCGGTAGTCTTAAAGCCGCCCGTCTTCATATTGTTAAGGGTCTGGGTGGCAAGCTCCTTGGCCGGGAGGGAAACGGGAGTGATCGTCACGCTCACGGCGGTTCTGTCTTTGGTGTTCACCACAATGGTGGCGGTAGCGCCGTTGGCCTTCTGCGTGGGCTTGGGCTGCTTCCAGTCGTCAGGAAGGGTAAGAGTAAAGTATTCGGTCTTGGCTTCGGCAGCCGAAGACACGGAAGCGCAGAGCATCATGCCCAGAAAAGCACACGCCACAATCGTCAGCACTTTTTTCATAAAAAAAGCTCCTTAGGGATTTTTGCGGAAAGGTACTGCCATTTTGTCCGGCAGGCAAGCCCGTAACTGGGTGGCAGGATATTTTTCGAGGTCTTACATGGGAGTGCCAGAGCCTTTTCAGTTTGAAAGTCTTTGTCTTTCAAACTCTACGGCCTGTTGCTTAGCGGAAAAAGTACGGTTTCCCGCGGAGCAACAGGCGGGGCGGCGCTGTGCCGCCGCCCCGCGTCTTACCTTCGATAAAAGCGCGCGGGGGAAGGGATGGGGGGCTTGGGGGGAAAGGCCCAGCCTTTTCGCAGCGAAGCGAGAAAAGACATTTAACTAGTGGTAACAGGTCCTAGAAGGAGGAAGGGAAGAGCCCGGCGGCGTCGGGCTCGCAGGGTTTGAAGTTTTCCCGCAGCAGTTTTTTGGCGTTTTCGGGCGAGGGGCCCAGAATGGTAATGAGGCTGGCGAACTTGTCGTTGGAGCCGGCGTAGCAGATGCCGCTGTAGGGCCCCAAAGAAAATTCGCCGATATACATATCGCCTTCAGCCCTTGGCCCGGTGGTTGTAAAACCGGCCGTTTTCATTTTGTCCAGGGTCTGGGCGGCAAGCTCCCTGGCCGGGCGGGAACCGTGGAAGATCATCACGCTCACGGCGTTTTCTTCGCTGGTATGGTGCACAAGGACGGCGAGGATGCCGTTGTTCCGCCAGGCGGGCTTGTACTGATGTTTCCAGCCGTCAGGAATGGTAAAGATAAAGAACCTTGTATTGACGACTTCGGCAGCCGGAGACACGGAGGCGCAGAGTAGCGTACCCAGAAAAGCAATCGTCGCAATCGTCAGCATTTTTTTCATAAATAAACTCCCTGAAAGCGCGGGCAAGCGGCAGGAATCAGGCTTCGTCCTCGATGCGGAAGACGGCCCGTCCGTCTGTCCGGGCGGCCACAGCATCGACAAAGGACGCCTGAAGGGCTTCGGGCAGCCGCAAGCGCAGGCTTGCCTCGGCCCCGTAGTCCTCGGCAAGAACAACGGCTTCAAATTCAGGAAGCAGACGGCGCACCTTGTCCACATGGGCATAGGCAAGGCTGACGGTCAGAACGAGGCTGGGCACGCGCTCGGCCTGCGGCAGATTCTGGAGATTTTCGCGCACGGAATCCTGATAAGCGCGCACAAGACCGCCGGTGCCGAGCTTGACCCCGCCGAAGTAGCGGGTGACGACCATGCAGATTTCTCCGATGCCGCAGTGCAGCAGCACTTGCAGCATGGGGCGTCCGGCCGTGCCGTGCGGCTCGCCGTCGTCGGAAAAGCCCACCTGTCCGCTGTGCCCCGGCGCGCCGCCCACAAAGGCCCAGCAGTTGTGCGTGGCGGATGCGTGTTCGCGGCGGATGCTTTCTATGAAGGCTCGCGCGGCGTCGGGGCCGGGCGTATGCGCGCAATGGGTGATGAAGCGGCTGCGACGGATGACAAGCTCGGTTCGCCAGGGCTGTTCCGCGCTGGCGGCGGGTATGGGATAGCGGTTCATGCGGCTTTGTAGCCCGGTCGGGCGCGTACCGCAAGCGTCGGCATTGACAAAGCGCGCGGCGGTCTTATCTCCCCGAAAAGAGCAGAGCTTCCGAAAAAAAGCAAAAAATGGAAAAAAATGCTTTACAAGCCGGGCAAATTTCTCTAAATAGGAATTGTTCTTGATAACGAAGGGCGCGCAAGCGCCTCCAACCATAAGGAGAATTTCTCATGAGCAAGACCCAGGAAAATCTGATGGCCGCTTTTGCCGGTGAGTCCCAGGCCAACCGCAAATACCTTGCCTATGCCGCCGCTGCCGACAAGGAAGGTCTGCCCCAGGTTGCCAAGCTGTTCCGCGCCGCCGCCTGCGCCGAAACCATTCACGCTCACGCTCACCTGCGCAATGCCGGCAAGATCGGCAACACCGCCGCCAACCTTGAAGACGCCGTGAACGGCGAAACCTACGAATTCACCAAGATGTATCCTGAAATGATCGCCGACGCCAAGGCCGAAGGTCAGGATGCCATCGCCAAGTACTTCGACTTCGTGAACAAGGTGGAAGAAGTGCACGCCAACCTGTACAAGAAGGCCATGGCCGATCCCAAGGGTCTGGCCAATGTGGACTACTATGTGTGCAAAGTGTGCGGCTACACCCATGAAGGCCCCTGCGAATCCTGCCCCATCTGTGGTGCCGGCGCCGCCGCCTTCTTCAAGGTGGACGACAGCTGCTGCCTGAACAAGTAAGTTTTTCCAAAAATCTGTCCATATAAGGGAGTGGGGCGCGAGCCCCGCTCCCTTTTTTGCGCTCTTCTGAAAAGCGCGCCGGGGAAGGGATGGCCCCTCGCGCGGCGGCAGTCACCGAAGACGGCCGCAGGCCGTGTTCGGTCGCGATGAAGAAATGGGCATCGTCAGCAGAGATGAAGGCTTTCCTTCCCCAAACAAATTCTGGAATTTGACTATCAGGGGCGAAGCCTGTAGTATAACTCATTTACAGCTATGAAAATCTGGAGCGCCGCAGCGTCCGGGACAGAGCCGCGGCCCGAATGCCGTTCCCCGGCGTCAGCGCCGGCATCGGCTCTCGACCGGGCCGGACAAGAGGCGCATTTTTTATGGCGACACGCGGGGCAAAGCGCATGCTGTGCCGTTGAACCGCACCAGACCGGGAGGGGAGACCATGCGCAGAAGTAGAATCGGCCTTTTTTTCGATAAGCAGGACAGGGATATTCTGACGCTGGTGAATCATATTCTGGAAGCGCCGCGTCTGCGTTCCGACGACAGCCTGTTCAATCCCAATCTGCACCCTCACGGCGTCAAGGAACTGGTGACATCGCCGGTTTCACGCATGGCCTACGCCGTTATTAACCTGCTGCGCAATCTGGAGGGCGGCGGCTCCCGTTCGCGGGAGCGGCTGCTTGCCTTGCAGGCGCTGTATGACGAGGTGCTCAGCAGCGCCCACTCGGCCCTGCGGCGCAATACCGCCCGCGTGCTCATGCAGATTATGAAAAGCATGGTGCGCGCCCACGGCAACGTGGAAGCGCAGCTGCGGCTGGCTCATGACTTCCGCGCCGCCGCTCTGGGCACGCCGCGCGTCGTGCGCCGCCTGCTGGCCAACTATCACCTCCCGGAAATGCCTGAGGAATGGAATCAGCTGGCTTTTGACGATCATGTGTATGACATGAATACGCAGGGTCGCAAGACGCCCACGCATCTTATTATGGACGCGTGGATCAAGGGCATGCGCACCATTACCGTGCTGTACGATAACTGCGTGGAAATGGAAGCCGCCGACGAGATCGTCAAGGCGGCGGATATCGTCGGCATCACCGTGCGCGTGGGTCTGGAGTTTCAGGCCTCGTTTTACGGCCGCTTTGTGGATATGCTCTGGGTGCCGCGCGGTTTCAGCTCCGGCCGCGACTTCATCGAATTTTTGCAAAGCCCCCAGATGGCCGGCCTCTGCGAAATGGGGCGGGAAGTGCTGCACTGGCGGCGCGACATGGCCTTGCTGGCGCTGGAGGCATGGAACGATTCCCAGCGCCCGGCCCTGGCCGAACGCTGGGGCGTCAACGTTGCCCCCGCCAGTCTGGAGGCCTTTCTTGACTACATGGGCCGGGGGCACGCCTCCCTGCGGCGTCTGGCCGAGTATCTGCAACTTCATGTGAAGCCGGCCATACTCGCGCGCATAGAAAAAATCCGTCCGCAGGCCGAAGCCGGCGACGCCGAAGCCGCCGCCGAACTGGCGGAGCTGACTTCGTTCGGCTCCAACGAAATTCTGGAGCACTGGCTGTCGCGGAAGGAACATCCCGAACTGCCCGATCTTGAGCACCCCACGGCCAACCTCGAAGATATGCCGGAGCTGCTGCGCAAGAGCCCCGGCGATCTCATGCGCGAACTGGATCGCATCCCGACCGGCTACCGCATGACGCTCTGCATCAGCGGCCTTACCGTGGAAGACGTGACGGAAATTCTCTGGGACTGCGAAGGCATGATTTCCCACCTTGAAATATTCAATCTCAAGGGCTGGAAGGAAGGCCGTCTGGAGCATCTGCGCGAGATCAGCGAATTGCAGAAGGTGCTGAACTGCGGTCTCGGTCCCAGCATCAAGCAGAAGCTGCATCAGATGATCCGCCGCGTGGAGCAGAGCGGCGACGCCGCGCGGCTGGCCAAGTTCCGCGACATGCTGCGTCATATGCCCCGCCTCTGGGAAGTATACAGCCACAACCCCCTCGGAACGCGCGTTGGCGCCAACTCCTCAAGTCCCATGCGCAGCTACGGCATGGGGCTCGTGGTGACGGAAACCCTGCCCCGACGCGCCGTTGCGGCCCTGCGTCAGAATACGCAGAACGTGCGTATTCCCCTGCATGTGGCCGTTACCGAGCATATTACGTATTCCGAGCCGGAATATCCCGGCACCCTGCAACGCTTTCTGCGTCTTTTCCGCAGTCTGCCCGGATGCAGCCGTCTTGGCATGGAAAAGCAGCGACACTGGACGGCCAGTTCCGAACATTCGCAGGTTTGCGACAGCAAGCAGAGCAACGTCACCAATCTTGGCGGTCTCTATGTGGCGGACGAAAGCGCGCACACTGCCGACGAGCTCGGCGGCCGACGCGGCATGCGGTATCTCAACAGCGCCGTCAGCAACTGGCTGAAGGTCTTCATCGGCTTCGTCCCGGCCTTCGGCTCTTTCATCTACACGCAGGACTGGTGGGTTCTGGCCTATTTCGGCACGTTCATCTGGTTCGGCATCACGGGCGTGCGCAATGTCGTGCAGATGGTCATGGCCGCCCGCGGCGCAACGCGCGGCACCCTCACGCACTGGAAGGAGCACGTCAGCGTCAACCGCATCTGCGACTCGCTCCTCTATACCGGCATATCCGTGCTGCTGCTGGAAGTGATGGTGCGCGTCTGGCTGCTTCAGGACGGTTTCGGCATCAGCGTGGAGGAACAACCGGGCATCGTTTTTGCCGTTATCAATATAGTGAACGGTTTCTATATTTTTGCCCATAACATCTACCGCGGCTTTCCCCGACAGGCCGCCATCGGAAACCTGTTCCGCAGTTTGCTGGCCTATCCTGTCTCGCTGATTTATAACTGGCTGCTTTTCCTGCTCCTGCCTCTGTTCGGCATCACTGATCCGTTCCTCTATCTGGTGCCCAGCGCCGCCGTCATTTCCAAGATGGCCTCCGATACCGTGGCCGCCATCATCGAGGGCTACGCCGACGGGCAGGTGAACATGCGCATGCGCCGCTGGGACTACGAAAGCAAGATCAAGAGTCTCTTTGACTGCGCCACGCGGCTGGAAATGCTCTTTCCCCGTGAAGACGCGCTTCTGCAGCTGGCCCGTAGCGGCGGCCTGAAGCAGCGCGGCGGCGTGGAAGCCCATACGCTGGAACGCGCCATCGTCGTCGGGGCGCTTGATATGATGTATTTCTGGTTCTATCAGCCGCGCGCGCAGGAGGTGCTGCGGGCCCGTATTCGCACCATGTCCGACGTGGAGCGCTCCGTCTTTGCCCGCACCCAGCTCGTGTTGCTCAGGGAACGCGAAGTGAGCCAGATGCTTGTGGACGGTCTGCTCGGGCGCAACTTCTCCCGGCCCCTGGCCTTCTACCTTGACCGCCGCAAGGAATACCTGCGCGCCGTGCAGCGTCTGTGCCGCGCCGCCCGTATCCGGGAAGCTGTCGCTTAGAGCGTTTCACCTTTTTCAAGGTTGAAACGCTCTAAGTTGAAATGCTCTGGAAAATGTTTTTTGAGGCAGGATAACTCCTCTGCATGACGTAAAACAGCCTGTCGGCATGGTCGGCAGGCTGTTTTGTTTATAATGTATTGTTTTTATTGATTTTAATTTTTTGTGTGTTTGCGCACTTTTCCACAAGCGCCTGCCGGTGGCCGTAGTACGAAGACTATACAGGCGTAAAAAGGGGAGGAGTGTGGTTTGAAGGGTAGTAGTATGCCAAAAAAAACGGCATAAGAAAAGTAAAAAGGCTGCAATTTGATAAAAAAGGTAAAAAATTGCGTTTCGCAGGGCAGAAGGGCGATTCCGGGCTGTTTCGGCATGGCGAGCGGCGAAACGGCAAAATTTCTCTCTGAAAACGCGATTTTTTATAATAGTGTGATTTTTAAGGAAAAGTATGATGTTTGTGTGCACGATGAACAGAATGGACAGGATAAACTCTGCATTTTTACAGATTTGATCGGCTGATCAGGAATCTTGCTAACCTTTCAGGGTAACAGTGTTTTCTTAAGAGCAAAATGTCACAACTCTATAAAAGTAAAAAAACTGTTGCCATAAAAATCGGGATGCCCTACAGTATGTTTACTACATCCACATTGTAACGGATACGTAATAGAGCGATATCCACAACAAGGAGCCGATTATATGAGCACGGATGTCAAGAGCATGCACATGGGTCAGATTACTTCTTTCTTCATTCCCACTGTTACTCTGGTTGGTGCGAACTGTTCCACGCAGATTCCCGCCCGCCTCATGAGTCTTGGCGCGAAGAAACCTCTGATCGTTACTGACAAGGGCATCGTGGCCGTCGGCATCCTGAAGCAGATCACCGACATTCTGGACGCGGCCAAGCTGAACTATGAAGTGTTCGACGAAACCGTGCCGAACCCCACCGACAAGAACGTTGAAGCCGCTACCGAAGCCTACAGAAAGGGCGGCTGCGACAGCCTCATCACCCTGGGCGGCGGCAGCTCTCACGACTGCGGCAAGGGCGTCGGCTTCGTGGTGAGCAACGGCGGCAAGATTCACGACTATGAAGGCGTGGACAAGTCCTCCAAGCCCTTCCCGCCCTATGTGGCCGTGAACACCACCGCCGGCACGGCGTCTGAAATGACCCGTTTCTGCATCATCACCGATACCAGCCGCAAGGTGAAAATGGCCATCGTTGACTGGCGCTGCACCCCCAGCGTGGCCATTGACGACCCGATTCTGATGATGGGCATGCCGCCGTCCCTGACGGCCGCCACCGGTATGGACGCCCTGACCCACGCCGTGGAAGCCTATGTGTCCACCGCCGCCACGCCCATGACCGACGCCTGCGCGGAAAAGGCCATGGAATACATCAACCGCTACCTGCGCCGCGCCGTGGCTAACGGCAAGGACATGGAAGCCCGCGAAGGCATGTGCTATGCCCAGTATCTGGCCGGTATGGCGTTCAACAACGCCAGCCTCGGTCACGTGCACGCCATGGCGCACCAGCTGGGCGGCTTCTACGACCTGCCTCATGGCGAATGTAACGCCATCCTGCTGCCCCATGTGTGCCAGTACAACCTGATCTCCAGCCGCCGCCGCTTTGGCCGTATCGCCAAGCTGCTGGGCGAACGCACCGACGGTCTTTCCGCCACCGATGCTTCGCAGGCCGCCATCAAGGCCATCAACATCATCTCCAAGGATGTGGGTATCCCGGACGGCCTGATCGCCCTGGGCAAGAAGTACGGCAAGGAAGTGCGCGAGGAAGACATCCCCGTCATGACCGCCAACGCCCAGAAGGACGCCTGCGGCCTGACCAACCCGCGCATCATGTCCGACGCTGCTGTTGCCGCCATCTACAAGGCTGCTCTGTAATATCTCCGTCAACAAGCATACAAGGGGGAGCCTCCTTCGGGGGGCTCCCCCTTGTATTTAGAGCGTTTTGTCTTTGAAAAAGGCGAAACACGAGGCGGCGGCACAGCGCCGCCCGGCCAAAAGTGAGCGGAAAAAACGCGCTTTTTCCGCGAAACGACAGGCCGTATGGTTTGAAACGCACAACGTTGCAAACTGAAAATACCCCAGGAGTCCTGTTGTATGTCATGCCGCGTCAAACGCTGTGGCTGCCTTGCGGTTTTGTTTTTGTGTTCCTGTGCTGCCGCGCCGCGCTATGCACCTTTGCAGTATGACAACGGGGACGACTATGTGCGGGAAGGGGTGCGCCGCATCGTCAATGCGCAGGGGAAAGTCGGTTATGCCGACGCGCAGGGGAGGGTGATTATTGCCCCCCGTTTTGCCTTTGGTTTTCCTTTTGAGCAGGGGAGGGCAAGAGTCACGGATTCCGGCAGGGAGGTCTCTGTGCCCGGTTCCGGGGGCGAGTATCGCCGCTGGGAAAGCGACGCCTGGTATTATATCGACAGGACGGGAAAAAAGCTGGACGTCGCCGCGCCTGCTGCGAAGGAATCGGAAAAATAAAAAGGGCAGCCTGCGCTGCCCTGAAAATTCGGCAAGGCTGCCCTTGCCGCCTGCCGTTACGTAGGGTTACTTGAGGCGCTCCAGCGCCTTGTCATAGAAGACGCACATGGCTTCCACATCCTGCTTTTGCTGTATCTGAAGCAGTTCGGGCTGGAGTTCCTGCATGACCTTGGCATACTTTGCCGGGTCTTTCTGCGAATATTCCTGCATGGCCTGCGTAAAGGCGAGCGCCTTCTGCTGCGCTTCTTCCGGGGTGCAACCGGCCACGGCAAGGCCGGAGAAAGAAAGGGTCAGAGCCAGAGCCGCGCCAGCCGCCAGCATTTTTCCGGTCATAATCACTCCTTTAGAGCATTTTTAGTTTGAAACGCAACGCGTTTCAAACCATACGGCCTGTCGTTTCGCGGAAAAACGCGGTTTTTCCGCTCACTTTGGGCCGGGCGGCGCTGTGCCGCCGCCTCGCGTTGCACCTTTTTCAAAGGCGAAACGCTCTAGAGCATTTTTAGTTTGAAATGCTTCGCATTTCAAACCATACGGCCTGTCGTTTCGCGAAAAAAACACGGTTTTTCCGCTTACTTTGGGCCGAGCGGCGCTGCTCGCCGCCTCGCGTTTCGCCTTTTCCAAAGGTGAAACGCTCTGAATTGTTGGGGTGCCGGAATCCTTTTGCCGCTCTTCCGCCGCATTCCTGTACGCGGTAGAAAATTGCAAAAGATACTGGAATGTTACTACCACACCCGCCCGCAGTCTGTCACGCTTTTTTCGCTCCGTTCGTTTTTCCTCGCCGGGCCTGCGGGAGCGGCGGGGCGATCTCGTCCGGCGACGCGCTTCCGTGCAGCAGGCATTGATGATGATCCGCGCAGTAGGGGCAGGGGGCGCTCAACTGTTCGATAATGCCGCAGGTTCCCTGTTCCTTGCCGGTGCAGGTGCGGCGCAGTTGCTCCAGCTGTTCCCGGAGCGCGGTCAGGGCCTCGATTTGTTCGCTGACGGCGGCAATATGGCGTTCCACCAGTTCGCCGACCCAGCCGCACCCCTGATGCGGCTGATCCCTGAAAGCCAGCAGTTCCCGGATTTCCGCAAGCGTCATGCCGTGGCGGCGACAATGCAGGATAAAGCGCAGCCGCTCCAGCTCGTCTTCCCCATACAGCCGGTAATTCCCCTCCGAGCGCATGGGCCTTTCCAGCAGACCTTCTTTCTCGTAAAAGCGGATGGTGGCGGCCGGACAGCCTGTTTCCTGGGCCAGTTCTCCAATCTTTCTTTTCATGGCGTTTCTGCCTTTCCGGTCGGTTTCTGTCCTAGCGCGTTCCGCCCCTTTCCTATTCCCCGCTCTTTCGCTGTGCCTGCCGGGGGACGGTCATACGGGGGAATGCCTTCGCGTTATGATAGCTTTTCGCTGATCGGAATAAAAGTTTTCGGAAGGGAGAGGGGGAGTTTGAGGGGGAGAGGGAGAACCCTTTTTCAAAAGGGTTTCCCTCTCCCCCGT
>CALVHG010000080.1 GCA_944327285.1 uncultured Desulfovibrio sp.
CGCAGGGCCGCGTCGTTGACGGTCGTCTGCTTTGTCCAGCCCGTGGGAGCGGCCGCCTGATGGAAGAGCAGCCGGGTCCCTTTGGGAAAAGACGCGGCCTCGGCAAGCGTATAGGCGCTGTTGGCTTTTGTCTGCGCCGTGGCGGCCGTCGTTGCCGCGCTGTTGGCCTTGTCGTAGGCTGTCTTAACGGCTTTGGACGTGGCCGCCGTGGTGCTGACGGCGCTGTTGACAGCGTCGGAAAGCTGCACGCGCCCGGCGGCGCTTGTGCTTGCGGCCTTTGTGGCTTCTGTATAGGCGCTGTTGGCCTTTGTCTGCGCCGTGGCGGCCGCTGACTTGGCGGCCGTGGCCGTGCTCTGCGCGGTATCAGCGTCCGCCTGCGCGGCGGCGGCCGCCGTGGCCGCGCCGCTGGCCTTGTCGTAGGCTGTCTTAACGGCTTTGGACGTGGCCGCCGTGGTGCTGACGGCGCTGTTGACGGCGTCGGACAGCTGCACGCGCCCGGCGGCGCTCGTGCTTGCGGCCTTCGTGGCCTCGGTATAGGCGCTGTTGGCCTTTGTCTGCGCCGCGGCTGCCGCCGTCTTTGCGGCGTCGGCCGTATCCTGCGCCGTACCGGCGGCTGTTTTCGCGGCAGTGGCCGCGCTCTGCGCGGCGTTCGCCGCCGTTGCCGCGCTGTTGGCCTTGTCATAGGCGGTCTTCACGGCTTTGGACGAGGCCGCCGTGGTGCTGACGGCGCTGTTGACGGCATCGGACATCTGCACCGCGACAGCGCTTTCTCCGTTGACGGTCAGCGTCTTGTTGTCCAGCGGCAGAATATCGGCGCGCAATTTGGGCCCGGCGCCCTCGTTGGCAAAAAGTCGTTGCAGCAGTTTGGGAAACATGATGTTTTCCTCTGGTTCAGCTATTTCAGCCGGAACAGCACGTCGCTTTCCGGCGTGACGTCAAAGTGAAAGGAGATGCTGTCGGACGGTTCTCCGGGCGCGCCCGCCTCGCTGTACTGGGCCTTCCCGACATCGCCGGCAACGCAGGCCAGACCGTCAAGGAAGACTTCAAGCCTGTGCGCTCCCGCCACATAGACCGGCGTTTTCCAGGGCGTGCCCGCCGGAATGGTCTGGGAGCGTGTTCCGGCGGGGGAGTGCATTTCGTCGGCGGCTCCCGCGTCGGGGAGGGAATCCGGCAGAATGCCGAGCTGTTGCCCCTGGGCTGTTTTTACAAGATACGCCATGTCGGATTCCCTCCTGTGCGTTGCGGCTAGGCGCTCTTTTCAAAGACGATGGCGTCGGCCCGCAGTTCTTCCGTGGGAATGGGAGCGCCGTGTTCAAGAATGACATGAGCTTTCTTGGCGGACTCCTGCATGGCCGTCACGCTGAGATTGCTGTCCTTGAGCTTCATGCCGTTTTCGCCGTCAAACACGGCGAGATTTTCGGCCACAGACGTTTCCGGGCCGGAAACCGGGCGCGCCACATTGCCCTGCACGATGTCAAAGTCCGTATCCGCATTGTCGGCATCGGCGCGGCTCACATTGGCAATGAGCAGATCGCCCGCCTCGCACTCATGCCCTTTGTACGTTCCCGCCGTGCCGATTTTCCACGTCCAGCCCGGTTCATAGGTCGTCGGCAGCTCGCTGTCCGCGTTGACGACGCCCTTGTACTGCATGGCGTCGGCGTTGGTCAGCAGGCCGTCCATCTTCGTATGCACGGCTTCCAGTTCCTTCTGCACATCCGTCTGCGTCACGCCGTTTCGGGCGGTAAGCGCAATCTGTTCGCCGGTGGAGGAGGGGTTGAGGACGTTGCCGTCCCTGTCCTTCATGGTCACATTGTACGTTTCAGCCATTGTCTGTTTCTCCTTCTTCTGAGGTTAAGGGGCGGCTGTATCGTCGGCCGTGAAGCGCACGGCTTCCCGATCCAGCCGGGAAAGATTGCGTTCGATGGCGGCAAGGCGTTCTTCCAGTATGGAAGCCTCGTCGCCCGCCGCGGGGGCATCCGCATGAGCGCAGACGCGCGCCTGCCAGTCGGAAAGGGCGGGGGCGGCAAACAGCAGCCGCACGGCATGAGACAGCAGGCCGGGTTCCCCGACTTCCTCAAACTGCCGGCCCACATGGCAGACAAGCCCGTCCCAGGACAGGCTGACGGCATGATGTCCGGGGTAATAGCCGCAGTTCTGCGGCAGAGGCAGCAGCTCTCCCTGCGGAATGGCCTCGTCGGATGTCCATGCGACTGTGACGCCGTCGGCCATGCGGGCCATGATGTCTTCGGCCTTCTGGGTCGCCCGCGATGCGGCGCAATCCGCGGCTCTGGCGGAATCTTCGGCCGCCTGCGCGGCGCTTTCGGCACGATCCGCCCGTTTCTTGGCAAGATTGGCCTGTCGGGCGGATTCCGTGGCGCTGTCTGCCGCCGCTGCCGCGCTGTCGGCGGCCGCCTGCGCGTGGGCCTGCGCTTCCGCCGTGGCCTTATCTATGGCCTCGCTCACCACCTGCGGCGTGAGCATGTCCACGGCCACATCCTTGACGGCCTGTTCGACGTCCGCCGCCACGCCCGCCACGTAGTCCCGATCCGCCGCCGCTGCCTGCTGGGCGGCGACCGCCTGTTCCGCCGCCAGATTGGCATCCTTGGCGCTGGCGTCGGCTGCCGCAGCGGCCTTCTGCGCGGCAAGGGCGGAACCCTCGGCGTGCTCGGCGCTTTTTCTGGCGGAATCCGCCGCCGCTTCGGCGCGTTGCGCGTCGGACTTCACGCACTGCGCGGCTGTCTCGGCGCGTCGCGCGGCGTCCGCCGCCTCGTTTCGGGCCTGAACGGCGTCCTTTGCTGCCGTCTCGGCACGGGTCGCGCATTCGCATGCCCGCGCGGCGCTGTTGGCCGCCGCTGCCGAGGCGCATCCGGCGCGTTTGGCGGCGGCTTCGGCGCGCTCCGCCAGCGTCATGAAGTCTTCCTCGAACTGCCCGGCCATTTCGTTCAGCTCGTCCCTGGCGCTGTCGCGGGCGTCCTCCACGGCATGCACGGCCGTCGCCCCCGCCTCGTTGACGGCAAGCACGGCTTCCGTCCGGGCGGCTGTCAGGCGTTCCGTGGCTTCGGCAAGAGCTTCTCCGGCGCGCTGCTCAATGGCGTTGAGCGCGTCGGCCTTGTCCTGCGCGATGCACTGTCGGGCGTCGGTCAGCAGGCGCTGCGTGACCTTTTCCACCTGTTCCGTGCCGGTTTCCGTCCATTCGCAGATTCTGTCATCCACTTCCGAAACCAGATCGCGCACGCGGTGGACGTGCTGTTCGGCTTCTTCCGCAAAGCCTTCGGCGGCCGTCTGCGCGGCCTTTGCGGCTTTGGCGGCTGCCTCGACGGCCGCCGTGGAACCGGCCGCAGCCGCGGCGCTGCTTCTGGCGGCTTCGGCGCTGTTTGCGGCCGCGGCCGCATATCCGGCCACTTCTTCGGGCAGGACGGAACCGGCTCCCCGCTGCTCGTAGGGCGGCAGGTTGAGGATATCGAAAAGATTGCAGTCGCTGTTGGGCACGACCGCATGGGCGCGTATGGGACGCAGCACGGGCAGGCTGTCGGCGCAGCCGCAGACGCCCGCCCCCGACGCGGGGAAGGAAACATGCACGTCATACTCGCTGCCCTCGTAACCCAGCGCATTGGGAAAGACGCGCAGCACCGCCAGACCGGCGGCGTCCGTGACCTGCGACGTTTCGCGGGGGACGATCAGCCCCTGATATTTTTCCGGCGCGCACAGCCGCATTCTGACGACGGCCCCGGCTATGGGGCGGCCGCCCTGATCCGTGATGCGCGCCGTGACGTTGACAAGCGGAAGACTGCTCATAGCACCTCCTGAAAGTCGCCCAGCCGCAGCATGCCGCGTCCGTTTCCGTGACGTCGCCGCAGCGCCCGGCCCCTGGCGCGGGCGACGCCTTCGTTGTAGGCTTGCAGGGCGAGGCCCGCGCCTTGCGCGTCCGCCCATTCCACATGCCTGCCGCTCATGGCCTTGAGTTTTGCCAGAGCGCCGTAGGCGATGATGTCGCCCCATTCTTCAAGTATCGCTTGAGGAATGTTTTCCGCCATGCGCGACGGCCGCAGAACGGCCTCCGCCGTAGCGGTCAGGGAACGCGACGCCGGGGCTTCAAGGCGCACAACGTCGCCTTCGCCGACGTAGGCCGAGGGCGAGAGCTCGCTGCCGTCAAGCCAGAGGGCGCGGACGCGCACGATGACGGCCTCTCTGGGGGCCGAAAGGCAGAGAACGGCGTCGCCTGCGGCCAGCGGCTCCTGAAATCGCTCGCTCCAGACTTCCGTCTGCGTGCAGAAGTCAACGGCCATGAATTGCAGGGCATCCAGCGCCATGCTGGACGGGCAGGGCAGCACCTGCGGCAGAACGTGCGGCAAAAGCCGTTTCAGAGGCGTCATGCGCATTTAGGCGTCCCCCATGCTGTTCCGTGCCCGTGGCCAGGTCGTGTCAACCTGCGTCTTGACGCCCAGCAGGCTGCTGAAAAGCTGCATGTGATAGCTGGCCTTGCCGGCGTTGCTGCTTTCGTTGTCGCCGGAAAGTATCGACGCCAGCATGTGATGCGTCAGCGCCTGGGCGTAGTCGTCGGGCAGGGGCAGCGGCTGTTCCGCCGACGCGATCTCCGGCGGCGGGGCGGAGTAGGTGACTTCAACCCACACGTCGCAGCCTTCCGGCACGGCGGGATAGACGTAATAGATGGCGCTGTTGGTCAGACGGTCGTAGGCGAAGTTCTCCACCACGGGCCCGGAGCGTTGCGCGTCGGCCCATGCCAGCAGCAGTTCGGGACGGGCGGCGACAATGGCCGGGCCGGGATGTCCGCCGTCCGCGCCCATATTCCTGATCAGCTCGATGAATCCCGTGGCGTCACGGCTTGCGCCATGCAGACGGCGGCACGGGATATGCTGACGCATGCCGGGTTCAAGGCGGATAGCCTCGGTTACGGCGCAGACGTCGGGCCGGTGCAGGGCAACGGCCCGCACGGCGGCATTCAGAAAGTCCAGCAGACCGATGCGCTCCGCGTCGCCTTCCCAGGGCCAGCGGCTTTCCAGCCCCGGCTCCAGGTCCTGCAATGCGCCCGAAACAAGGCGAAGGACCGTTTCCGCGCGCATGTTACGCTCCCGTCAGGTCTTCGCGCCGGTCGGCCACCGTGAAGGCGAAGCGCGGCACGCGCGTTGCGGACAGGCGCGAACGCCCGTCGGCGCCGGTTTCGATGCGGCAGGTGGTCGCGTCGCGCAGAACGCGGATGACGGATTCGGGAACCAGCACGGGTTCATTGCGTTTCAGGGAAAGATGAAAGCCGTTGACGCCCACAAAGACGGGCGTGGTATCGCTGGCATCCGCCTGAATGAGCAGCCAGCGCCGCCGTTCGCCCCTGACCTGCGCGTTCATGGCTTCCTGTTCGCGCACCGTTTCCCCCGGCGCGGGCCGGGACGCTCCCTGTCCGCCTTTCGCCGCTCCGGCCCGTTCGGGCGCGGGCGCGGCGTCCGCTTCGGGATATTCCGGCGCTGGCTGCGCCGTCGTCTCCGGCACGGCCTGTGCGGAAACGTCCTGCTGTTTCTGCTTGTCGTTTCTTTCCGCCATATGCGCCTCCTAAGGCTTGCCCGCGGCCACTTCCACACGCGCCATCCAGAAATCGTAGAGGATGACGGCCGTGCGGTAGGCCTTCCAGCTGATGGAACCGCGCTGGCCCAGCGGGTCGCCGCCGCGCGGGGTGTTGGGATTGAGCACCATGGGCTGAATGGTCTGCTTGCCCGCAAAGGGCGTGACGCCGAAGGCGTCCTTGCCGAAAAAGAGAATGGGGTACACGTCGGCGCAGGCGCCGTCGGAGCTTTCCACAGGCGTGCCCGCCTGCGGCGCGGCCCCTGCCGACAGCCACGGATCGAGGAGCGTCGTGGCCAGATAGCGCACGCCCTCAACGCTGCCTATTTCCCCTTCCAGAGGCTTGTAGGAGGCGTATTTCTCCACGGGAACAAAACCCGGCATGTTGCGGATGTCCGATTCGATGTCCGTATGGCAGACGGCCACATAGGCCGGAGCGACAGGCGAGGTGTTGAAGGCGGGGGAGGCCGTCACCACGCGGGTGATGGGCTGGGCCAGCTGGCGTTTGAGTCCGCGCACCACGCGCCGTTGCAGAGAGAGCGTCAGCGGCGCGTTGACGCCGCCGCGCGAGGTGGCGGGGATGCCGCCGGTGACGCCGGAATAATAGACGTTGGTTCCGCCCAGCAGCTCGTTGATGCAGACGCGCTCCAGCATCTGCGCGGCCTGTTCGCCGAGAATGTCGGTAAATTCCGGCCAGAGGGGGTCTTCGTGCGTGTCGCTCAGCATGTCGGTCAGCTCGATCCAGTCGCCGTACTGCACGATGGTGGCCTCCACGTCCCGGAAGGTGGGCTGCGAGGCTGCGGGCGTCACGCCTTCGGTCAGGGGCTTGGGATCGTTGGGCAGGCTCAGATAGCCGCGAAACTTGATGGTCTTGCCGCTGTTGGCGGGCAGGGGCTTGTTCTGCCCCAGCCGGGAGATAATGATCAGCGGCTGGCCGCGTTTGAGCATCATGCCGGAAACATAGCCCGCGGTGCGATAGCTGATGTCCCCGGTTCCTGTCGTGGGAGGCATGGTGGATTCTCCTTGTCAGAGCGTTTTGCCTTCTGAAAATGCTTTAATTGTCGCTGGCCAGAGCCATTCTGAAACCGGCGTCCCAGTCGTTCTTGTCGCCGATGCCCGCCGGGGCAACGGCCGGGCCGCGTCGTCCGGGCACGGCCAGCGCGCCGCCGGGATCGGGCGTCCGGGTCTTGTTCCGTTCCGCATCAAAGCGCGACAGCAGATCGGCCACTTCCTCGGCGTTCGTGCCGGTCTGCGCCACGCGCATCAGGCGCGCGCCTTCGGCATAGGGCTTGCTTTCAATCCAGCGGAAGAGTTCCTGCTGATAGGCGCGCAGTTCCTCCGCCCTGCCGGGGTCGCGCATCATGGCCGCATAATCGGGAACGCGGCTGTCCAGCGTGGCAAAGAAGCGGCGATTGTGTTCTTCCACGGCCTGCCGCGAACGCATTTCCTCATTGCGGGCGCGCTCGCGCTGCTCCATGATGCGCTCGGCCTTGTCCATGGCCAGATCGGCCCCGTAACTTTCCAGCCGGGAGCGGATGCTTTCTCCCTCCGGGCTGTCTTCCAGCGCCAGACGGGCCGCGTCGGGGTTGATGCGCCGCAAGTTTTCCAGTTCTTCGGCAATGTCGTCGGGCACGGCTTCCAGCATGCGCACGGGCGGGGCGGTCTGCGTCGCCGTTTCGGGCGTTCCCCTGCCGTCCGGTTCTTCAAGAGGAAGGGGCGGCGCGGGCGGCGTCGTATCCTGCGGCGGGACGTATTCTTCCTTCTGTACCGGCCGTTCCGCTTCGGGCAGGGCGGCGTCGTTCCTGTCCGCTTCCGCCGGGGGAGCGGATGCGTCGCGCGTATCGTCGTCCTCAAGGGCCAGCGCAAAGCCTTCGGCAAGCTCGCTGTCCCTGTTTTCCGCGTCGTCGCGCGACTCTTCATTCTGCATGGCTGCGGTCGGATTCATGCTTTCTCCTGTGTTCTTCCTCTGATGATGCGGGTCAGCTCGGCTGCCAGCAGGGCGCGTCCCTGCGCCTGATGCAGCAGCCGGGCTTCCGAGGCGTTGACGAGCGTTTCCCGCGCCTCCTCTCCTTCCGCTTCCAGCAGGCGGAGAAAGAGGCGCGCGGCGACTTCCTGCTGTCGCCCTTCAAAATAGGCTCTGGCTTCGTCGCGTATCTTCCGGCGTTCCGTGCCTGTCATTTCCGCTCCTTTGAAAAAGCGCGCTGGGGAAGGGTTGGGGGGTCTGGGGGGAAGGGAAAAACCTCTCGCGCTAGCAGAGGGGTTTCCCTTCCCCCCAGACAAGCCAGGTCATCATTGCACGGCCTGCGCGGCCATGCCGTGCTGGGCCGCCATGAGCAGAAGCTGCTGCTGCACCTGTTCCGGCGGCATGCCCCGCGCTTCCAGCTCCTGAACGAAAGCCTGCGCCTGCGTCCGGGCTGCGGCGGCCTGCGTCTGCTCCTCGTGGGTGCGCGCTTCCTCTTCCGTGCGCAGAATGCGCTCCACGGGCAGATCCGTTTGTTCAAGCGCTACTTCAAGAAGTTCGTCGGGCTTGATGTATTTTTCAAAGGCCGGGATGCCCAGATAGGTGATGAGGGCCGGAACCTGCTGGGCGCGCACTTCCTTGGCAATCAGGGACTGGCTGCCGCTGGCGACGACCTCGAAATCGCCCTTGATGTCCGCTCTCGGATTCCAGCGCATGTTCCAGCGGAACATGGCGCGGATGAAGGGCGCGATGATGCAGTCGTCAAAATTCTTGACGTGATCCTTGAGCAGAATGTTGGAAGCGCCCATGAGCATGGAAAGGCCGCTGGCCGTCTTGCCCGCTCCGGCGGTGTTGCCGTCCCCGGCATTGAAGCGGGGCGTGGAGACTTCGTCGGCGGCGTTCTGCCAGAAGTTGAACAGGGCGAGATTCTGCTCTATGCACGACGGCACGCTGACGGCGGAAAAGAGATCGCCGATATGCGCGCCGGGCTTGTCGAAGAGGAAAATGCGATTGGCCAGCATGCCGCCCAGCTCCTCGCCCTGGGAGAGCGCGTGCACATTGATGCCCAGCACCGGGCCGGACGAGGCGGCGGCATTGTCCTGCATGGCCCGCACGGCGGCGTTGACGCCCGCCTGCGGAGCGCGCAGCAGCGAAGCGATGCCTTCGGGCCAGAAGGTGGCGTCGTCCTGCTGATAGGCAAAGAAGAAATAGGGGATGTCCACGCCTTCCAGCGGGTTGACGGCGGCCTTGATGATGGTCCCGTCCATGAGCATCCAGATGTTGGCCGGGTAGACGTCCGCCTCCCGGTCATGAGGAATGTCCGCCCCGGCCCCGGCCAGATCAGCGCCGGACAGAAATCCCCAGCGCTCCAGCACGCGATAGCGGTGCAGCAGGGAGTCTCCGCCGCTGCGTTCCGGGTCCAGTTCGCGCAGCTGCGCTTCCCATGTTTCCAGTCTGGCGTCGCCGTCGGGATGGGACTGCATGTAGCGGCGTATGGCCGCGCCGTCGAAGCCGGGAAAACTCGTCAGATCGAGCAGGTCCTTGTCCGCATACAGATGGAGCTGCCAGATGTGGCGCAGTTCTTCCGGGGCTCTGGCGTCGGGATCGGGGAACAGGTCCCAGATGGACACGGCCTCGTGATAGGGGCGCAGGCTCTCTCCGGCGACCTGCTCCTGCCAGATGATCGCGCCGTTTTCGTCCTGTGTCGCGGCATAACGCCGCTGCGTCACCCGCTCCACCAGCGGCCCCTTGATGACGCCCATGCCGTAGAGACATGCCGAGGTCACGGCGGAGCGGCAGTTCTGCTGCCAGCTTGGCCGCCGCTGGCCGTTGGCGTTGCATTCCTTGAGCTGATCGTCGATGACGGCTTCCATGCGCGCGGCCCGCGCCTGCGCCACGCGCTGGCGGTTGGCGGGGGTGTTCAGCAGCCGGAATGCCTGCTGCTCCGCGTCGTTCGAGAGCCTTTTCAAAGCCAGGTTATCGGGAATGACGTTTTGCTGTTGCAGCTGCGCCAGCTGCTCCTGAAGAATGCCCTGTGCCTGCGCCTGCATTTCCGGCCCAAGTTCCTGCTTCAGAATGTCCGGCGGCAAATCCGGATCGGGGGTGGGGGAGATGCTCCAGTTCTTGGTGCGCTGAGGAAAGAGCAAATCCATGAGACGGGCCGTCATGGTGTTTACCTTGGCGGTCGTCATGCGATAATAGACCGAGGACTTGCGCGAAGCCTTCAGACGCGCGGCTACGGAGCTGTCGTAAAAACCCTTGTAGGCCATCAGGTCCTTGAGCCAGCGTTCGCTGTACAGGCTGCGCGCGGTTTCCGCCGCCTTGTATTCATCCAGCAGCCGCGTGCCCAGGGCCGCGGCATCCACGGCACGGCGCTGCCCGGACATGCCCTGTTCGGGCGCGGACGGAGCATTGTCGTCGTAGGTCGTCATTTCCCGCCCCCGCTGCCGCCCAGACCGAGCGAGTACAGAATCACCGTCCCGAACTTGGAAAGGAACCAGCCGAGGAGCACGCCCGCGCCGGAAAGGATGGTCGCGCCCCAGCCCAGCGCCCGCCGTATGCCGCGCGCCTCGGCTTCCTGCGCGGCAAGATGCCGTTCAATGGCGGCAATACGGTCGGATTGCGTGGCAATAACTTCTTCCTGTTCATTCAGCTCGTCGCGCAGCTCGCTTGCAAGACCGTCAATGGCGCGCCGGATGGCGGCGGCTTCGGTCCGCAGCTCCTTCTTGATGCCTGTCTCGCCCTCTTCCAGCCCTTCAATCTTCGTCAGCACCTTCCCGATCTGCATGCCGAGGGCATACAGATGCTGCTCGATGAGGCCTCCCCCCTGCTGCGCTGCGGCCTGCTGCTGCGGCTGTTTGGGAGGCTTCTCCCAGGCAAAAAGTCTGCGGCTATCCGAGGACATGGCTACACGCCTCCCGCGGCGGTGAGCGCCGCGCCGATGGTCGCAAGGTCAAGGGGCGGAAAGCCGTATTCCGGGAAGTGATAGTTCAGCACGGGCCAGACAAGGAAATGATAGAGCATCAGAAAGACCAGCAGCGCGAACAGGGCCGCGGGCACGGGACGCGCCTTGCGGCGTTCGCTTTCGTTGCCGTCGGCGTCGGTGGTGGTCACGCGGCGGAAAAACAGGCCGGAGACGGCGGCCACAAGCGTGGGAATAAGGGGCAGAGCCATCAGCGCAGCTCCCGCAGCAGCTCGCCTTCCAGAGCGCGGCGCTGCCGATAACCGCTCCAGAAATGGCCTGTGCCGAGACGCCGGGCCGCGTCGGCCCAGTCGCGCCGCACCAGCGCGGCCCAGGTGTTGGGATACTTGTACGGGCTGTTGACGCCCCGCTGATACTGAATGGACACAATGACGGCCTGCGCCTGCCACGGCAGTTCCGCGAAGGAACCGGCCCCCGCATCGCGGTCATAGCGTCGGGAAATCTTTTCGATATGATGGCCCAGCATGGCCGCGTCGAGACGGTCGGCGTCATCCGCGCCGATGGTCAGCGGCGCGGTATGCAGCGCCCGCACGGCGTCGTTCTGCCGCCGTCCCAGATAGGGGAGAAAGGCGGCAATCAGCGTAGCGGGAACATCCATGCTCCGCAGCGTGTCCGCGTCAGTCTGTCCCAGATCGACGCCCGTGGCGACCGTCACGCCGGAAATGCCCATAGGCTCGTAACGCTCAGGATTCGGGCCGCCGTAGTAATTGGCCGTGCCGCCGCCGACCAGATTGCAGGGAATATAGCCGCGCAGCTGCTGCGGCCCCTCAAAACCGGGCCGATGCAGGACAGCGGCAATGGAATCGTACTGAATGGGCATGGGGCCTCCGAAGTTTCGGAGAGCGTAGCACGGGGAGAAGCTGCGGCCAGGCAGGAGAGGGGCAGGGGAGGGGCAGCAGGGGGGCAGGAGAGGGGTTGACAGCGTTGGGCATGTCCCGTTCAGGGAGATTGACGTGATACTATAGGATGGTATCATGCCGCTATGAACAGCAAACAGCGCAAGACGCTTGCCGCCATTTTTGCCGACCCCGTAAGCGGGACGATTCTCTGGGCGGACATAGAGCGCCTTCTGGAAGCCTGCGGCGCAGTCAGATCGGAAGGTCGCGGGTCACGCGTCCGTTTTTCTCTCAACGGCGTGCTGGCGACCTTTCATCGTCCGCACCCGGAGCCGACAACGGACAAGGGCGCCGTCAAATCCGTGCGCCGCTTTCTTGAAAACGCAGGAGTACGACCGTGAACATACTGTCATACAAGGGGTATACGGGACGCTTTGAGTATGATGCCGAAGCCGATATTTTTCATGGCGAGGTGCTTCATATTCAGGATGTCGTTACCTTTCAGGGGCGCTCCATTGACGAGCTGAAGGCGGCGCTGGCTGATTCGGTTGAAGACTATCTTGATTTCTGCGCGCAGGAGGGGAAGCAGCCGCAGCGGCCCTACTCCGGGCGATTCAACGTACGCATTTCCCCGGAACTGCATCAGCGGATCGCGCAGGAAGCGGCCCATGCCGGAAAGAGTCTGAATGCCTGGCTTTCCGATTCCCTGTCCCGGCTGGTTGCCGGGAATCATGGCTAATCTTCCGCGGAAGAAAGAGAAGCGTCCTGTCTGACGGGATGACGTTGAATCCGCCAGTCCTGAAGGGCCGCCGCTTCGGCGCTGTAGCGGGTGCGTCCTCCCAGTCCTTCCACGGCAATGGGCGCTCCGGCGGCGGCCCATTGCTTGACAATCTTTTCCCCCACGCCGAAGGCGTCGCAGATTTCTCCTATGGTCTTGAGAATATGCGGCGTGTAGGCGACGGCCATATCAGTATCCCCCCAGCGTGTCGGCGGGCCCGTCGGGCAGCGTCTGACGCGCGCCCCATGCCGCCGCGGGCTGCATGTCCAGCGCCTCGACGCTCCACGCCAGAGCGCAGAGCCCCGGCCACTGGAGCATGGCCGACTGCGGCGAAACGTCGTCCCTGTCCGCCAGGGCGACGTCGGCCGGCAGACGGGAGGACGCGCCGAGAAAGAGCGTCTTGCCGTCCTTTACCCGCGCATGCAGCAGCGAAAGATAGTAGGGCAGCAGCCCTTCCCCGCGTCCATGCCAGGCAAGGGGCGGTTCCGTGCGCAGCGGGACGCGCTGTTCCTCGCGGCGCGCGTCGTTGTCCGCGTCCACAAGGGCGATGCGGGGATCGTCTTCCGGGGTGATGATGCGCCGCGCGCAGCACAGGCGCAGGGCGCGTTCCGCCGCTTCAAGCAGCCGCGCGGGGCTTTCGCTCCACTCCTCGAACAGCAGCAGGATATGCCGCCGTTCTCCCAGCACGGTGGGCGCATGGCGCATTTCTCCCAGCGCGACGACGCAGCCCGGCAGGGGCGGCCACGGCCAGCACAGAGCGCAGACCGCGCGCCGGAACTCCCGGCCGTCCGGCCCGCGCAGAAAGGGTTCTCCGCTGACGTAATCTTTCAGACGTCGCAGCATGGTCAGCTCCAGTCGGCTCCCGCCAGCATGCCGCCGCCGGGCATGAGCAGGGTTGTGATGGCGTCCACGACCGTATCCACCTGATCGTCGTGGGCGTGCGTCATGGCGGGCGAAAAGGCGCACAGTTCGCTGATGAGCGGTTCCGCCCATTCCGTGCCTTCGGGGATGAACAGCCGCCCCCCGGCCACATAGGGCAGAATGTCGTTGGCGCGGCTCACCTTGTCCCGGTTGCGCTGCACGGCGATGACGGGAATGGACGTCTGCGCCCGCAGGGTCTGGATGAGTCCCGTGCCGCTGGCCTTGTCCTCGATGTGCATGCCCGTGAACTGCGCCGGATTGGCGATGCGGTGCGGCTTGTGCCGCTCCCAGAAGGGGCGGGCGCGCTCCAGCAGCACGGGCGCTGTCCACTTGCCTCTGTCCATGTCCAGCACATACAGGTCCCTGCCGTCCGTACCGGCGTAGAGCAGCACGGAAAAGTCGTTGCGCTGGCCCTCCTTGAGAGCCGTGTCGGCAAAGATGCCGGCGCGCACGATGCGGGGCGGCGTCACATAGCGCCGCAGCATCTCCCGCCGGAACATGGCCCCGCCCGCGGGCGTGGGGCGCTGCATGTACTGGGCGGAAAAGGCGAAGGGGTCCAGCGCGGCCATGCGTTCCGCCGTTTCCGCCGAAAAGGTTTCCGGCCAGAGCATGCGGCCTTCGTCGTCCCGCGCCGGGATTTGCAGCACCTCCCAGAGTTCCGGCTCCCGTTCCAGCAGATAGCCCACAAGGTCACGCT
>CALVHG010000081.1 GCA_944327285.1 uncultured Desulfovibrio sp.
GCGCGAGAGGTGTTTCCCTTCCCCCCAAGCCCCCCATCCCTTCCCCAGCGCGCTTTTATCGGGGAAAAGTCAGGAATGTAAAACTTGTGTTAACAGGCCCTAGAGCGTTTTGCCATTTAGAGCGTTTTACCTTTGAAAAGGCAAAACGCGAGGCGGCGACACAGCGCCGCCCGGCCCAAAGTGAGCGGAAAAACCGCGTTTTTTCCGCGCAACGACAGGCCGTATGGTTTGGAACGCACAGCGTTGCAAACCGAAAATGCTCTAGAGCGTTTCAACTTTGAAAAAGGCGAAACGCGAGGCGGCGGCACAGCGCCGCCCGGCCCGAATCGAGCGGAAAAACCGCGTTTTTTCCGCGCAACGACAGGCCGTATGGTTTGAAATGCGCAGCGTTTCAAACTGAAAATGCTCTAAAAGACGAGACTGTATAACGGGGTTACTGCATGACGCTGGAAGAATTGGGCGCGCTGCTGCGCGCCGAGCGCGAACGCCGCGGCCTGAGCATCGAAGACGTATCCGCCCATCTGAAAATAAGCGTGCGCAAGCTGCGCGCTCTGGAAGACGGCGACGCCTCCGCCATGCCGCATCCGGCCTATGTCAAAGGCTTTGTCCGCTCCTATGCAACCTATCTCGGCATGGCCGCCTCGGAAGTGGTGGAAGCCATGCAGGTTGTCAGCAGCCATATGCCGGAAAACACGGAAGAAAACGTGCGGCCTGTGCGCAGCGCCCCTGCGCCTTCCGCTCCCAGCAAAAGCGGCGGAAATGCCTTCTCGCGCCTGCTGTTGCTGGCGGTCGCCCTTGCCGCGCTGGCGGGCGGCTCTTATGCCGTCTGGAAATCCGGCTTCCTTGAGACGCTGCACAGCCGCCAGAGCGACGTGGTGCGGCCCTCCCTGCCCATGCAGGACGACGCGCGTCCGGCCTATGTCCCGGCCCCCGCTCCCGAAGCCCCCGCGCCCGCGGCGACGCCTGCGACCCCGGTCGCGCCCGCTCCCGCGGCTCCTGAAACGGCTCCCGCCGCTGCCGCGCCGGAAACGTCCGCTCCCGCTACGCCGGCACCGGCAACTCCAACCGCGTCTGCGCCCGCCGCGCCGGAAAAGGTGCTGGTGCGCACCGGCGACGCCGAACCTGTCGCCGCGACGCCTCCGGCCCAGGAGGAAGACGTCATTCCCCAGGGGCAGCACAAGGTCGTCATCACGGCTACGGAAACCTGCTGGATTCGTTCCACTGCCGATCGCACCGATACCCGTCAGTTTTCTCTGGGCAAGGGCGACACCTTTGCGCTGACCTTCTCTCAGCGTCTGGATCTCAAGCTGGGGAACGCGGGCGGCGTGCGCATCCGCTATAACGGCAAAGACTTTCCCATAGGGGCCCGCTCCGGGCAGGTCCGCAACCTCGTTTTCCCGCCCAAGGAATAACGCGCTTTTTCCGAAGGACACCCGTCGGAAACCTTCGGTCCAGAACATTTTCAGTTTGAAGCGTTTTGCGTTTCAAATCACACGGTCTGTCGTTTCGCGGAAAAGCGCATTTTTCCGCTCATTTTTCGCTGGGCGGCGCTGTAGTGCCGCCTCGCGTTTTTCCTTTTCAAAGGCAAAACGCTCTATCTCCAGTCCGCAAGGAACACGAGGGGGAAGAGTGCAACCCTTTCGCACCAGGGTGCAGCTCTTCCCCCTCGATCTTTTTTATTCCGCTTTCCAACATCCGCAAATGCCATGCTTGCCCGGATTGCCCTTTTTTCTCCGCCGTATTCCACATTGACCTATGCCCTGCCGGAAGAATTCCCGGAAACCTTCTGGCTTCCGGGACTGCGCGTTGCCGTGCCGCTGGGGGGCAAGGCAGGCTCGACCGGTTCCCTGCGCGCGGGCATGCTGCTGGCTCTCTCCGATGACGAGGAGCTGCCACAGGGCGTCGTCTGCAAGCCTGTGGCCTGGCCGCTGGAAAGCGTCCCGCTTGTCCCCCCGGACCTGCTGGCGCTGGCGCAGGATCTGGCGTTGCGGCAGGGAATGAGCGTGGGGCAGACGCTGGGACATATGCTGCCGCAGGGACTGCGCTCTACGCGCGTGCGCCTGCGCCTGCTGGGGGAGACGGAACGCGGCGGCCGGACCCTGAGCCTGCGGGAAGCGGCCCTTGCCGCGCCGGAAGAACGGCGCCAGCTGGCCGCAGCCCTCCTGTGCGGCACAGCGCGGCTGATCCCGGCAGGGGACAATCCCGCCGATGCGGAACGCTGCATCCTGCGCGTGGAACCGCCGTGGCCCATCCGCCCCGCGGCCCTGCGGCAACGCGAAGTGCTGGACTATCTGCTGGAGCACGGCAGCGTCAGCCGACGGCGTTTGTTGCAGGCGCTGGGACGACAGGCGGCCCCCGCGCTGACGAGTCTGCTTGCCGCCGGGCATGTGGTTCTGAAGCATGACGACGGCATGGAAGAGGAAGCCGGGCTTGATTTGCTGCCGCCCGCGCCCGCGCCTTATACCCTGAATGCGGATCAGCAAGGCGTGCTTGAAGACCTCGTGACCGCAGCGGATACGAACGCCGCAGCCGCCCGCCTCCTTTTCGGCGTGACCGGCAGCGGCAAAACCGCTGTCTATCTGGCTCTGGCGCGGCACTGCCTGAGCCGCGGCAAGAGCGTCTTTCTGCTGGCGCCGGAAGTGGCGCTGGCGCTGAAGCTGCACCGCGACGCCGCCTGCCTGCTGCCCGACGCGCCGATCTTTCTCTCTCACGGCTATCAGACGCCCACCCGGCGCGACGCGACATTCCGCGCGCTGGCGGCCCGCCGGGACCCCTGCCTTGTGATCGGCACGCGCTCGGCCCTGTTCCTGCCTGTGCCAAATCCGGGCTGCGTCATTCTCGACGAAGAACACGACGCCTCCTATAAACAAGACGAGGGCATGCCCTACCATGCCAAGGAAGTGGCCTGGTTCCGCATGACGCATACCGGAAGCCACGGCGGCGGCCTACTGCTGCTCGGCTCGGCAACGCCCGACATCCAGACCTTTTACGCGGCCCGGCAGGGAGGACTGCCCCTGCTGCGCCTGCCGCAGCGCGTGGGCGCGCGTCCCCTGCCGGAAGTGGAACTGGTAGACATCTGCGGCATGGCGCCCGCCGCCGAGGCGGAAGGACTGCTGGCCCCCCGCTGCGAAGAAGCCCTGCGCGAGACCCTTGCGCGGGGCGAGCAGGCCGTTGTCCTGCTCAATCGACGTGGCTACGCGCCGCTGATTTACTGTCTGGACTGTAAGGCCACGCTTAAATGCCCGCACTGCCAGATCGGCCTGACCTATCATAAAGGCCGGGAGCGCCTGCTCTGCCATTATTGCGGTTACAGCGTTCCCTTTCCCCTGCCCTGCCCCGCCTGCCACGGCGTCAACTATCTGCCTATGGGCGAAGGCACGGAACGGCTGGCCGAACGGCTGTCCGTTCTTGCCGGTCGTCCTGTTCTGCGCATGGATCGCGACAGCACCCGCCGCCCCGGACGCATGGAGGAGATTCTCGAAGCCTTCGCGCGGCAGGAATCCCCTATTCTCGTAGGCACGCAGATGCTGTCCAAGGGGCATCACTTCCCGCTGGTCACGCTGGCCGTTGTGGCGGACGGCGATCTGGGGCTCAACCTCCCCGACTATCGCGCCGCAGAACGTTCTTTCCAGCTGCTGGTGCAGTCCGCCGGACGCGCAGGACGCGGCGAACGTCCCGGACGAGTGCTGATCCAGACCCGCGATCCGGGGCACTATTGCTGGAAATACGTTCCTACCGCCGACTACGAAGGCTTTTACGAGGAAGAAATCGCCCGACGGGAAAAATTCGCCTATCCGCCGTTTTCCCGTCTGGCTCTGATCCGTCTCTCGCACGAGCTGCAGGATACCGAGGGCCCCGCCGCCCTGCAGGCGCTGGCAAACGTGCTGCGACGTGAAGCCGCTGCCCGGCAAGTGCGTCTGCTGGGGCCCGCGCCCGCGCCTCTGGCCGTGCTGCGCGGGCGCAAACGGTACTACTGCTTGCTCAAGGGGCAGGACTGGACGCCCCTGCGCCAAATATACTTTGCCGCTCTTGCCACACCGGAAAGCAAACATCTGCGCATCTTCCTTGACTTGAATCCTATCAATATGTTATAGTAATCTGGTTTATTTTTTCGGCTCTTCCCAATACTCTTTCTCTTTTAGCCCCTGGGCAGAAACCGGAGCGCCCTTCGGCTCCCGGCGCTCATGCCCCAGGTCTGCGGCAAAGCAAGGTGAACGGCGCGTCCCTTCATCCTTCCGGTCGCTCCGAAAGCAGGCGGAGCAGGGGGAGACCGCAACTCTTCGAATCCTATCTGGAGGAACCGTCTTGAAAGCGTCGCGTCTGTTTGTCCTGTCCTGTCTTGTCTGGCTGAGTGCCGCCACCTCCGCGCTGGCGGAAGGCTTCGCCCTGACGGAATGGAGTTCCAGAGGCCTGTCCCTGGCGGGAGGCCTTGTGGGCCGCGCCGATGATCCTTCCGCCATCGCCTACAATGCCGCGGGCATCACGCAGCTTCCGGGCACGCAGCTCATGGGCGGTTTTGCGGCTATTGCCCCTATGGGCACCATTCAGGTCACGGAAAGCGGCCAAAGCAATCATACCCAGACCAAGCCGAATATCTGGCCCGCCCCGCACGGCTATGTCACCCATCAGCTCAATGATCGGGTCTGGCTGGGCCTCGGCGTCTTTTCCCGCTTCGGCCTCGGCAACGAATATGACAGCAACTGGTTCGGCCGCTACAATGTGACGGACATTTCCCTGCAAACCGTCTCCGCCGTGCCTACCGTGGCCTTCAAGGTCAGCGATGTGCTTTCCCTCTCCGCCGGCGTGGAAATCATGTACGGCATGTTCAGCATGGGTTCGCAGATTCCCACGCTTACGATGACGGGTCTCTCCGATAATGATATGAAGCTGAGCGCCTCCGGCTGGGGCTTCGGCGCGCAATTCGGCGCGCATCTGCGCATGAACGACGAATGGTCGCTGGGCCTCACCTATAAGAGCAAGGTCGCCCTCAAGCTGCTGGGCGACGTTTCCTTCGGACGACAGACCGGCAACATGCTCGCCGATATGGGGGCTGTCCCCCATGCGTTGGACACCGACGCTCACGGAACCGTCATTCTGCCGGACTCCGTGTCCCTGGGCCTGAGCTATAAACCGCTGGATAACCTGAGCTTTGAAGTGGGCACGGTCTGGACGCGCTGGTCCGACTTCAAGTCCCTGGATATCTACTTTGACAGCGGCTATGACGCCATCAGCCCCAAAAACTGGCGCGACGGCTGGAACTTCAATGCCAGCGTGGAATACAGCCCCCTCGACTGGCTGACCCTGCGCGGCGGCGTCTGGTACGAAACGCCCGTGGTGGACGCCACGTATGCCGACTACATGATCCCCACCAACGGCCGCACCGTCATGACCCTCGGCGCGGGCTTCAAGTGGGATAACTGGACCCTTGACCTTGCCTATGCGCATCTCTGGATCAATTCCCTCGACTACGGCAGCAGCCGGGCATCGGGCATTCAGGGACGCATCTCCGGCGGCGAATCCCGCGATACCGTCGCCAACATTTATTCCGCCACCATCGGCTACAAGTTCTAGAGCTTTTTCATTTGAAACGCTGCGCGTTTCAAAGCATACGGCCCGAAGCGAGCGGAAAGAACGCGATTTTTCCGCTCGCTTCGGGCCGGCGGCGTTGTGCCGCCGCCTCGTGTTTCACCTTTTTCAAAGGAGAAACGCTCCAGACTCATCCCGAACAGTCTTTCGGGAATGTAAAATAACCAACAGTTATTTTGCAGAGGAAAGGGCCCTCCTCCCTGCATCGATGCCCATTCCTTCGTCGCAACGGCACGGCCTGCGGCCGACATCCGGTCGCTGTCAGCGCGAGAGGACTACGGGAACGCCTTTTCTCGCTGCGCTGCGAAGAGGCAACCCCCTTCCCCCAAGCCCCCATCCTTTCCCCGGCGCGTTATAAAAAAATTTTTAGAGCATTTTCAGTTTGAAACGCTGCGCGTTTCCAACCATACGGCCTGTCGTTTCGCGGAAAAAACGCGGTTTTTCCGCTCACTTTGGGCCGGGCGGCGCTGTGCCGCCGCCTCGCGTTTCACCTTTTTCAAAGTTGAAACGCTCTAGTTCCGGGTCTCTGTTGCTCCTTCAGTGACAATTGTTCCCCCGGATACTCCCTCCGAATGCCCGCAGGCGGCGCTGGACAGCCGACGCACATTGACGCATGATTCCGGGAACGCTAGAGCATTTTCAGCTTGAAACGCGTTGTGTTTCAAACCATACGGCCTGTTGTTTCGCGGAAAAAACGCGGTTTTTCCGCTCGCTCCGGGCCGGGCGGCGCTGTGTCGCCGCCTCGCGTTTTACCTTTTTCAAAGCTAAAACGCTCCATTTCCGTTTTCTGCTGTCAAGGAGGCCGCATGACGTCCGATGAATCCCGGAGCCCGCTGCCGTGGCGCGAACAGGCGCGGCGCATTGCCCGTATCCGCCGCTGGAGCGGCGCTCTTGCCGCCCTGCTTCTCTGTCTTGCGGCCTTTGCGCTTGTGGACGGACTTGTCGCGCTCATGCGCGCGGGCAGCACCCGTATAGAACTCATTGCCGGGCAAAGCGAAAGCCTTTCCGGGCCGGTCGCCTCCAAAAATCCCGTTTCCGAAGATCTGCGCCTGCGGCTGACGCCGGAAACAGCGCCCGTGGAATTCCGGCTGGAGGGCTTCTTCCCCAGCTACTGGTTCGGAAACGGCATGTGGCGCGGCGTGGTCTCCACGCCGCCTGACGCGGCCCCCGGACTCTACAATCTTACCGTCGGCTTTCGCGGCGGAGGCGGCTCCCAGAGTTACGATGTCGTCATCTGGCCCGACGCCGCCGCGCAGCAGGCCGGGGCGCTGTCTCTTGTCCGGTCCAAAACCGGATTGTCTCCTCTTTATCTGGCCCCGGCGCTGGCGCTGGCGGGCGTTATAGCCGGCCTTCTGACCTGGCTGTCGGGCCGTGCGGCGGCAGCTCTGTTGCGGCGCCACGGTCTGAGCGAAATCTTCCGCATCCAGACAGTGAAAAACACGCAGGGAACGTTTTATCGTCTCTGGTGCGTGCCGGACATCCCGCACTCCCCTCTGCCGGAACGCCCCAACAGGGCCACGGATGTCTGGCGTTTTCCCGTGGAGCGGGCCGCCAGTGAAGACGACCTCGGTCTGGCCGTCTTTTCGGGGCGCAAGGGAGCCTGCATTTCCCTGGATCTCCCTGAGGGCGGGCCTGCGCCCTCCGTCGGCGACGTGGTTCGCCTCGGCGGCATTCTGCCCGGTTCTCAGGCTTGAGAAAAATTCGGCCCCGGCGTACCATTCCTCCATACTCCGGCGACGTTTTTTATGACGTCGCGTCACCTTTTGTCAGGATCGGTTTTTCATGTCCGAACTTTGTCCCTGCGGCAGCGGTCTTACCTACGATCAGTGCTGCCGTCCCTACATCGAAGGCGAAAAATGGCCCGCAACGGCCGAAGCTCTTGTTCGCTCCCGTTATACGGCCTACGGCTCCGGGCACTTCGACTATCTGGTGGAAACCACGCACCCCGACTATCGGGAAGGCGTGACAGCCGAACAGCTGGCTCAGTCCGCCGAGGGCGTGCACTGGCATCGCCTGGATATTGTTGCTACGGCCGACAATGTCCCTGCCGGGGAAAACGGCGAACGCTATGACGTGGTCGATTTCTACGCCTTCTATGAACTGAACGGCGTGCTGCGCCAGATTGGCGAAAAGAGCTTCTTCGATCGCAAGGACGACAAGCTCTATTACGTGGACGGCGTGCCCCTGCGCGGCGAGACCTATCACCGCCCGGAACCCAAGGTGGGCCGCAACGATCCCTGTCCCTGCGGCAGCGGCAAAAAATACAAAAAATGCTGCGGCGCCTCGGCGTAACGACATTGCGCGGGCCTCATGGCAAACACGTCTTCCATCGCCTGCATACGCCGTTTCTGCCTTGACTGTCAGGGCGGCTCGTCACGCGCCGTGCGCGAATGCCCCGACGAAGAATGCTGCCTGCATGGCTGGCGACTGGCGGCTCCTGAAGGCGTCAGCGGCGAAGCCGCCGCCAGGGAGGCCCGGCGCACCGTCCGTCGGCACTGTCTTCTCTGCGCCGGAGGCCGGAGCGACGTTCGCCGCTGCACGGCGCGCGACGACTGCCCTCTCTGGCATTACCGCTTCGGCGTGCGTCCGCAAACCTACAAGCAGGTGCGGCGGCGCTTTTTTGCTCCCCGCCCTCTCAGTCTGCTGCCCGGCCTCACGCCTCCGGGGACTGTTCGCTAGAGCGTTCTGCCCTTAGAGCGTTTCAACTTTGAAAAAGATGAAACGCGAAGGCGGCAGCACAGCGTCGCCCGGCCAAAAGTGAGCGGAAAAACCGCGCTTTTTCCGCGAAACGACAGGCCGTATGGTTTGAAACGCACAGCGTTTCAAACTGAAAATGCTCTAAAGAGGAGAAAAACGCGAGGCGGCGGCACAGCGCCATCCGGCCCAGAATTGACGGAAAACTGCGTTTTCCGCAAAGCGACAGGCCGAATGGCTTGAAATGCGGCGCGTTTCAAACTGAAAAGTCTTCAAGGTCTGTTTACCCCCCTTTTCCCGGCGCGCTTTCAACGGAGAACGCAACGCGGTTCGGAGGCGCAGCCGCCTTCCCCACGGGCTCCATCCCCGAAAGCGCGCCGGGGAAAAGAGGGACATATCTTCCCGCATCGCATACCGTGAGTACGCCGTTCGCTATGTATGTGAACACGCTCTGACAAAAAGCTCCGAAGAGGGCCGGTCCGTCTTCTGTGCAACGGCAACGAAAGTACGCCCGCGCCCTGTTACAGGGCGGGCAGTTCATACCGAGAAAGAGAGGTACGCCCAATGTCTCACAGTATTGAATGGTCCCAGGCCTATGTCGGCAGGCTCCCCTCCGATGCCACAGCCCCCTTTGCCGCCCGCGCCTCTGAAATGGCGCAACGTCTGCAAAGCGAGTGCGCCGCCGGAACGCTCCCCTTCCTGACATTCCCCTTTATTCCCGCGCTGCGGGAGACGCTGCCCCCCCTGCTGCCCCGCATCCGTTCCCGCAAGCATATGCTGGTGCTGGGCATCGGCGGTTCCGCTCTGGGAGCGCGCGCCATTCAGCGCGCCTTTGCGCCGGGACAGGACGGCCCCGGATATGACGGCCCCTGCCTCTGGATTGCCGACAACGTCAGCCCGACCATCTTTGAAAGCTGGCTTTCCTCCCTGTCGCCCAGCGACACCACCGTGGTCTGCATCAGCAAATCCGGCGGCACCATCGAAACTGTAACCCAATATTTTCTTGCCCGCCGCTGGCTCCGGGAAGCGCTCGGCTCCCGCTGGACGGATCACATGATAGTGGTGACCGACATTGCCAGGGGCTTTTTGCGGCAGGAAGCGCAGCAGCACGGACTGGCCTCGCTGGAAGTGCCCGATCATCTTGGCGGCCGCTATTCCGCTCTTTCCGCTGTCGGCCTGCTGCCCGCCGCCTTCCTCGGCATTGACTGGGAGGCCCTGCTGAACGGCGCGGCGGATGTGGCCCGTCCGCTGGCGGACGGCAACACGCCGCTGGAGAGCCATCCTGCCTTCCGTCTCGCCTGCTGGGCCAACGCCCTTGAAGCCGCCGGCTACAGCCAGCTGATTTTCTTCTGCTATATTCCTCTGTGGGCGACGTATGGCCCCTGGTTTGCCCAGCTCTGGGCGGAAAGCCTGGGCAAGGAAGGCAAGGGCCTGCAACCCGTGCCCGCCGTGGGCGTAACGGATCAGCATTCCGTCAATCAGATGTTCCTGGACGGACAGCGCGACAAGGGCTGCATCTTTGTCACCTGCGCCGACGACGGCCCCGGCCGCAACCTGCCCGATGACCTGCCCGAAAACTGGGCCTGGCTGCGCGGCAAGCCCTTCGGCGATCTCCTGACCGCCGAAGCCCTTGGCACGCGCATGGCGCTGGGCAGCAGTCAGGTGCCGCTGGTGAATCTGCACATGGAAAATACCGGTCCCCGCGCCGCCGGGGCCATGATGGCCCTGCTGGAAGCCGCGACGCTTCTCACCGGCTGGCTCATGAACATCAATCCGCTCGATCAGCCCGCCGTGGAGCTGGGCAAACGTCTTGCCAACGCCCGCCTCGGCGCTCCCGGCTATGCCGAGGAAAGCTCGGCTCTGGCCTCCTTCCTGTCCCGCAGCCGTGACGTGCAGAGCTTTTAAATGTCCGTAGTTACTTCGTCTGCCGCGCCGCTTCCGGAAAAGGACCTGCCCCTCAGCTATGCGCGAACGCTCTCATGGCTGTCCTTTGTGGTCATCCTGCTTACGAGTCTGGGGCTGTCGTTCTTTATTTCCAATTCGGCGCGGCAGACGCTGCTCACACGACAAGAGGACTTTGCCCACCTGCTGGCGCAGAACCTCAATCACCAGATCTATCAGCGCTTTGCCTTGCCGACCCTGCTGGCCTACGGGCGCATAGCCCTGCGGCAGAACACGCAGTACCGGCGGCTGGACGAAGTGGTGGTGTCCGTCATTCACGGGCTTTCTGTCCAACGCCTGCGTATCTATGACTTTTCGCGCGTCGTCGCCTATTCCACGGACAAGGCCGAGATCGGACGTCCCGGCCTTGCTCCCGCCAATGTGGAGGAGGTTCTGCGCGGGCACAGCGTCAAACCGGAGATCATCGCGGCCATACCCGACTGGCAGACGCCCTTTCATCTGCCCCTCCAGCCCGGCACCTTTGTGCTGCGCGTGCTCTACCCCCTGCGCGGCGAAGCGCTGCGTCCGGGGCAGGATCCGCCCATCATGGGCGCGCTGGAACTGACGCAAGATATTACCGGCGACTATGAACAGGTGCTGGCCTTTCAGGGCATCATCATTGTCATGTGTCTGCTGTCGTCCGTGATCATGTTCGGCCTGCTGCTCATGCTCATTCAACGCGCGGAACGCGTGCTGGCCGAACGCATGCAGAAAAACCGCCTGCTGGAAAACGAGCTGCACAGCAACGAAAAACTCGTCAGCATGGGCCGCGTGGTTGCCAGCATTGCCCACGAAATCCGCAATCCTCTCGGCATCATCCGTTCCAGCGCCGAACTGCTTCAGCGTCGCGCCGACAAGACCGATACCGGCACGCGCCGCATCCTCGACGCCATCTATGACGAGGCTGTGCGTCTGTCGCAAACCGTCAACGACTTTCTCGACTACGCCCGTCCCCGCAAGCCCCGGCAGGATCTCGTGGACGTGCAGCTCGTGCTGGATCAGGTGCTGGCTTTTCTGGAAGGGGAAATGAAGCGCGTTTCCGTAGGCATAGAGCGCGGCGACGCCCCCGGTTCCCCAGCCTGGCCCGCGCCTATTGTCGCCGACAAGACGCCCCTCTGGGTGCGCGGCGACAAGGATCTGCTCTATCGCGCCTTCTACAACATTCTCGTTAACGGGCAGCAGGCGCTCGACGGACCGGGCATTCTCACCATCAATGCCTGGCAGGAGGACAACGTCATCTTCATTGCCGTGCGCGACACCGGGCCGGGCATTGACCCCGCGCTTCTGCCCAGTCTGCTTGATCCTTTCTTTACCACCAAGGACGGCGGCACAGGGCTGGGGCTGCCCATTGTCAATTCCATCATCACCAGCCACGGCGGGCACATCGAGCTGGACAACGCCCCGGAAGGCGGCGCAGTCGTCCGCCTGAGCCTGCCCGCCGCCGAAGGCGAGGTTCCCGCTCCCGAAGAACGGGAAGCGTCCCCCGAAACGGGCGGAGATCAGGACAGCTAATCTTTTTCCCGCATGCGTCCTGTCCGGCAGAATTGTTCGTCGGGGGAAGGACACCCCCTGGCTAGCGCACAAGGGGCGTTTCCTTCCCCCCGCCCCCCCATCCCTCCCCCAACGCGCTTTTTCAAAAAGGGACAAGAGCATGCGGCGAAGCTCTTTCAGAGGCCATACGTAACATTGATGTTATATTCACCTAAAATACTGGCAAATCCATATTAGCACTCCCCGGAGCACTTTCAGTTTAAAACGCCTTGCGTTTCAAACCATGCGGCCTGTGCCGCCGCCTTGCGTTCTGCCTTTTTCAATGGCAAAGCGCTCTGTCTCTCGAAGCCGCGGAACATCGGACGTCCCGCGATCTCTGCCTCCTATCGCCAAGCCGGAGCCGCCATGAGCGAACAATCGCATATTCTGATTATTGACGACGAAAAAAACTATCTGCTGGTCTTGCAGACCCTGCTGGAGGACGAGGGCTATACCGTCACAGCCCTGAACGACCCAGAAACGGCGCTCGCCTTTCTCAACGAAAGCGAAGTTGACGTAGTCGTGACGGACATGAAAATGCCCAAGGTCAGCGGTCGCGAAGTGCTGCAACAGGTCAAGAAGAACTGGCCCCATATTCCCGTGCTGATCATGACGGCCTTCGGCTCCATCGAAAGCGCCGTGGAAGCCATGAAATACGGCGCATTCGACTATATCACCAAGCCCTTTTCCAACGACGAACTGCTGCTCTCCGTGCACAACGCCACGGAACTGGCGCGCGCTCACCGGCAGTACCGTCTGCTTCAGGAATCCATGGAGGAGCGCTACGGCGTCCACAAAATCGTGGGCCGCAGCCATGCTATCCGCACGGTGCTTGCCATGGTGGAGCGGGCCGCGCCCAGCCGCGCCACGGTGCTCATTTCCGGCGAATCCGGCACCGGCAAGGAGCTTGTGGCCCGCGCCATTCACTATTCCAGTCCGCGCAAGGACAAGCCCTTCATTTCCGTCAACTGCATGGCGCTCAATCCCGGCGTGCTCGAAAGCGAGCTCTTCGGCCATGAAAAGGGCAGCTTTACCGGCGCGGTCGCCATGCGCCGGGGCCGCTTCGAGCAGGCCGACGGCGGCACGCTCTTTCTTGACGAAATAGCCGAGCTGACCCCGGAGCTTCAGGTCAAGCTGCTGCGCGTTCTTCAGGAACGCAAGTTCGAGCGCGTGGGCGGCGGCGCGGAAATCGAGGTCGATATCCGCGTGGTGGCCGCCACCAACAAAGACCTTGCCGAGCTGGTGGAAAAGGGAGCCTTCCGCGACGATCTTTATTACCGCCTCAATGTGGTGCAAATCCCGCTGCCGGCCCTGCGCGAACGCCGCGAGGACATTCCCTCGCTAGTGGCGCACTTCATGGAAAAGGTGACGGCGGAAAACAACATGCCCCCCAAGACCTTCAGCACCGAAGCCCTCAACTACCTTACCGGTTACGAATGGCCCGGTAATATCCGACAGCTGGAAAACGTGGTGGAATCCTGCATGGTGCTCGTCCCCGGCAATGTCATCAACGTTGACGATCTGCCTGCGGAAATCCGCGACGAAGACTCCCAGTTCAAAAGCGCCGTGGACCTCCTGCCCGTACAGCTCGATCTTGCCGATACCCTGGAAAAAATCGAGGCCGCCCTCATCCGGCGCGCCCTTGTCCGCGCCGATCTCGTGCAGGTTAAGGCCGCGGAATACCTCGGCATCTCCAAGAGCCTGCTCCAGTACAAGCTGAAGAAATACGGCATTACAGGGCATTAGGCGGAGGTATTTTTCCGGGGGGAAGGGAGAGGCCCTTTTGGAAAAGGGCCTCTCCC
>CALVHG010000082.1 GCA_944327285.1 uncultured Desulfovibrio sp.
CCGCCATTCGGTCGCTGCTGGCGCGAGAGGGGTTTCCCTTCCCCCCAAGCCCCCCATCCCTTCCCCAGCGCGCTTTTTCAGAGGGGACACAGGTCATGTGGCAGTCATACGTAGCTAGAGCATTTTCAGTTTGAAATGCTTCGCATCTTAAACCATACGGCCTGTCATTTCGCGGAAAAAACGCAGTTTTTCCGCTTACTTTGGGACGGGAGGCGCTGTGCCGCCGCCTTCGCGTTTCATCTTTTTCAAAGTTGAAATGCTCTAGTATTAGCGTATTTATTTGAAATAGTTTGTAAAGCCGTGTTAACAGCCTCCCAGAGGCCGGATTCATGATCAGGTATTTTGTTTGTCGGTATATTCAGTAATGATATGAAAAAATAAAATATCATTGTATGTTACAAAAAAGTCCATCTTTGCCGGCGCAGATACAGTGCGCGGGTTTTGGGGAAGATGGGGGAGTTTGAGGGGGAAGGAACCCCTTTTTGCCGCGAGCAAAAGGGGTTCCTTCCCCCTCAAAAACATTTAGCGCCGTTGCATGGTCCAGACGGCGCAGGGGCAGATGCCCGCGCACAGGCCGCAGCCTATGCAGCGTGTTTCGTCGGAGAGGTAGAGGGGCTTGCCGTTGTCTTCCTTCCGGCTGACGGCATGTTCGGGGCAGGCGCGCACGCAGGCGCGGCAGTCCCGGCACTGGCCCGCGTCGTTGTTCCAGAGGGGCGTCTGACGCCGGTAGTCGCCGCGAGCCACAAGGCCCTGCACGCCGAAATCATCGGGGCAGACATCGGTAAAGAGGCCGTCGGCGATCCACTGACGGGCGCGGTAGGCGGCCAGAGACAGGGGGGCTTCTTGCTCGCGGGCATCGAAAGGCAGGGCCTCGATCTTGCGCCAGTTCTCCCAGGCCGAAAGCTCGCCGCAGAGGCGGGGCTTGTCGATGGCTTCGAGAAAGGGCTCAAGGCCGGCGTTAAGAAAGGCGATGTCGTCGGCATCCAGCGGCAGACAGCGCACTTCCGGCGGGAGATCGCCCACGGGGCCCCGGAAATAGACCGTGCCGCCCACCATGCCCACGCAGGGGCGATCGCCCAGCACGGACGGGAGGCCCTCGCAGCCGCAGCCGCAGATAACGGCCCTGCCGCCGCCCATGAACTCAAAGGAAAAGCTGCCCACATTTTTGAGCACCCAGAGTTCCGGAGGCTCATAGAGCGGGTCATGTTTCATGAGCGAGCCGGAGCGCGTGCCCGCGCGTCCGCCGATATAGATGGTTCCCGCGGCGGCGCAATGCCCGGCCGTGTCGCCCACATCGCCGCGCACGGTAATGCGGCCCCCGGCATTGAGCCAGCCCACGTCGGCGGGCGCGGGGCCTTCCACCACGACTTCCGTGCCGGGGAGACACATGGCCCCCACGCGCTGGCCGGGGTTGGTCACGCGGAAAGTGAGCGGCCTGCCCGTCTTGTTCCAGAGGGGGCCGCCGATGTCGTGCTGTCCCGAAGCGGCGATTTCAAATTCCGTTTCGCCTTTGTCCACGGCATTTTCTATGGCAAGCAGGACATCCTGCGTGGACATGCGCTGATGATCATGCAAGGTTTCTATGCGTAGCATGGGATTCTTCCTCTTGTTGCGAACGGCATGTTCACTAGAGCATTTTCAGTTTGAACCGCGTTGCGTTTCAAACCAGACGCTCTAGCAGGCGTACTGGATGCCCAGCTTGTCGGCAACGGCCTTGTCCGTGGAAACCAGCGCGTCGGAGCGACCTACCGGCAGCGAGCTGTTGCCCACGGGGGCAAGCAGCTTGCGGAGCTCGCTGTCAAAGGTCAGCATGTAATTGACGATGCTTTCCGCGCCCTTGTCCACGTCGAGACGCGCCACAAGGCGCGGGTCCTGCGTGCAGATGCCCGTGGGGCACTTGCCGGAGGAGCAGGCGTTGCAGCGGCCGTGCTCGTTGCCCACGCAGCCCAGAAGCTGAATGAGCAGCTTGCCGAGAATGACGCCGTTGGCGCCGAGACAGATCATCTTGAAGGCGTCGGCGGCCGCGTTGCCGGTCATGCCGATGCCGCCGCCGGCCCAGAGGGGAATCTGGCCTTGCAGGCCCTGCGCCACGGCCGCCATGTAGCAGTCGCGCAGCTTGGAGACAATGGGATGCCCGGTGTGATCCAGAGAGATTTCGTTGGCCGCGCCGGTGCCGCCCTGAATGCCGTCGAGGAAGAAACCGCCGCAAATCTTGTAGGGATCGCGCAGCAGATTGTTGTAGACGGAAACCGAGGTGGCCGAGGCCGCGCACTTGATGGCGACCGGCACGCGGAATCCGAAGGCCGCATTGAGGGAGAGGTGCATTTTCTGCACGGATTCCTCAATGGAGTAGAGTCCCTGATGATTCGGCGGCGAATGCAGGGTTGCCTTGGGGACGCCGCGAATGGCCTGAATATGGGGCGCGACCTTGGCGGCGGGGAGCAGACCGCCGTCGCCGGGCTTGGCTCCCTGACCGATTTTGATCAGCACGCCCGCGGGATCGGCCTTCATGCGCGGCAGAGCCCGCAGAATGCGGTTCCAGCCGAAATGGCCGGAGGCGATTTGCAGGATCATGTAACGGAGCTTGTCGGATTCAAGCAGACGAACGGGCATGCCGCCTTCGCCGGAACACATGCGGACAGGCAGGCCGCACTGCTCGTTGAGGTAGGCGCAGGCGATGGCGATGGCCTCCCAAGCGCGGGTGGACAGGGCCCCGATGCTCATGTCGCTGAAAATAACGGGATAAATCCAGCTGACGGGCGGGGTAGGGTCTTCCAGCTCCAGACGATCCCCGCGAACGCGCAGGGGCAGCTCATGCGGCAGCATGACGCGGCCGAGCGGCGCGCGCAAATCAAAGGTATGGCGCTCGGAATCAAGCGCCGGGTCCGTCATCTGGCTGATGCGGCCCACGACAATGGCGTCGAGGGTGCGCTGGGTATTGAGATTGGTACGGCCGCCGCGCTTGATGGGACCGTGAGCGCGCCCGACAAGAGGGAAGCGGTGATCAGGATTGCGCACCGGGCGGATGGCGCGGGCGGGACAGACTTTTTCGCACATGCCGCAGCCCGTGCAGGCCTGAGCAACCGCGGCGGACTGGCGCACCACAAGGCGGGTGGCAGGCCCCTTGCTTTCCTCGCTGCCGCTCTTGCGCGCGGCGCTGTTGACGCGCTCGCGGGCAAAAGCGATGGCGTCAAAGGTGCAGGTGGCCACACAGGAGCCGCAGAGAGTACAGCGTTCCGGGCGGTAGTCCACAATCCAGGGCAGATCGTTGAGGCTGACGTCCTGAGTCTTTACTGTTTCCACCGCTGCACCTCCAGATTGTTGTCGATGACGATGGTTTCCCGCTCGCCGGGGTAGATGTCGCGCGAGGTGTCGCGGTCGGGCAGAATGGCGTTGAGGCCGCAGACCTCGGAGGAGATGGCGACGGTATTTTCGTCGCCGCCGATGACCATGGGCCGGAGCTTCTTGGAGTCGCAGCAGGCCAGCATGTTTCCGTCGGGCAGCAGGCCGATGATGGCGTTGGGGCCGTTAATCTCCAGATGCGCCAGAGATTCGCGGATCAGCGTCAGGACCTTGTGATCCGGGCGGCGCGCCATTTCGGCAAAGGGCAGCGGCGTAATGACGTGCTTGTAATACTGAATGGGCCAGCGCAGTTCATGCAGCACATAGTGCAGCGTGTAGAGGAAGTTCTGCGAATCGGACTCGAAACCGATGTAGCCGCGATGCAGGGAACGCTGCAACTCGGTGTTCTTGGTGTGAAAGGTGTTTTCGCCGTTGGCGCAGAGCGTGTAGCCCTGAAGGAAGAAGGGGTGGGCGGCATAGCGCACAATGTCGTAGTTGGTATTCTGACGGCACTGCACGACGATGTTGCGGGCTTCCAGCCGTCCGTCGTCATCCCAGAGGCGGAAATAGGTGGCAATGTCCGCGGGATCGCCGATTTCCTTGAGCGTCAGCACGTCCGGCCAGAAGGAATACACGTAGCCGTCGTTGCTTTCTTCCAGCAGGGCGCGCAGGGCAAGGCGCGTATCCACCAGCAGATCGTCCCGCTCTTCCTGCGTCCGGTAGCGGTAAATTTCGGGATAGTCGTAGTTGCGGAAGACGTAGCGGGGCATGGCGCTGATACGCAGATCAGGGCGGCGCACCACGTCGGGCACCCACTGGGCAATCTGCACAAAGCCTTTCTGCTCCATATAATCGTTGACGAGCTGCACGCCGCGCGGCGTGCAGGCCAGCGAAAGAAGGGGCTTATCTTTATAATGGCGGAACGCGCCTTCGAGGTCCTGCATGACCATGGCGAAGCCGGAATTGTCGTGACCTTCCTGCTGCGGCAACATGAGATGCAGGGCGCGGGCCGGAGCCACGGGCGATCTGCTTTTAATGGAACCGATTCTGCACATGAAGCCTCCAATGCGGCATTAGAGCATTTTTAGTTTGAAAGGCATTGCATTTCAAACCATACGGCCTGTCGTTTCGCGGAAAAAACGTGGTTTTTCCGCTCACTTTGGGCCGGGCGGCGCTGTGCCGCCGCCTCGCGTTTCAGCTTTTTCAGAGTTGAAACGCTCTAGCGCATGCTTTCCGAGCGCGGCCTCAAAAGTGCCGGGCGGCCGGAGCGGGCGCAAAGAGACAAAAGGGGGGCGGCGGAGGGCAGTCCGTCGCCCCGGAATGCTCCCGGAAGGCAGGAGGGTCCGGGAGCTGACAGCGGTTTTTCCGCGTACTTTGGGCCGGGCAGCGCTGCGCGCCGCCTCGCGTTTTGCCTTTTTCAGCGGCAAAACGCTCTCAATGTAAAATTTTTCAGGATGCGCCGAAGAAGGAACGGAGAGAGGGGGCGTTCCTCCTCCGGCGCAAAGGGGTATCCAACCGCACGCGCAGGTCTTTTTCGGCGGACAGCTGCCGGACGAAAACCGCCGGCAAACCTGTTCATCTTCCGAAATAAAGCGCGCTGGGGAGGGGTAGGGGGTTGGGGGAGGGGAACCCCTCTCGCGCGAGCAGAGGGGTTCCCCTCCCCCAAATAACAGTTGAAACGCTTTAGCGGACGCTGCGCAGGCGTTCGATGGCTTCGAGGGTATCTTCGGGAGAACCGAAGGCCGTAAGGCGCACGTAGCCTTCGCCGCTGCGTCCGAAGCCTGCGCCGGGCGTGCAGACCAGCGCGGCGTCGTTGAGCAGGCGGTCAAAGAAGCCCCACGAGGTCATGCCGTCGGGCACGCTGACCCAGATATAGGGGGCGTTGATGCCGCCGAAGACATCCAGGCCCATACCGCGAACGGCGTCGCTGATCAGGCGGGCATTGTCGAGATAGGCGTCGATGACGGCGCGGACCTGCTGCTTGCCTTCGTCGCTGTAAATGGCGGCTGCGGCGCGCTGCACGATATAGGGGCAGCCGTTGTACTTGGTGCACTGGCGGCGATTCCAGAAGTGATGGAGATCAACCTTGCCGCCCTTGCCGTCGCTGACGCGCAGTTCCTTGGGCACCACCACATAGGCGCAGCGCAGACCGGTGAAGCCCGCCGTCTTGGAGTAGCTGCGGAATTCCACGGCCACTTCCCGCGCGCCGTCGATTTCGTAGATGCTGTGCGGCACGTCGGGTTCGGTGATGAAGGCTTCATAGGCGGAATCATACAGAATGACGCAGCCTTCGCGCCGCGCATAGTCCACCCAGCCCTGAAGGGCGGCGCGCGACAGCACCGTGCCCGTGGGGTTGTTGGGATAGCAGAGATAGATCATATCGGGCCGGGTTTTGGGGAAGTCCGGCACGAAATCGTTTTCTCTGGTGCAGGGGAGGTAGACGAGGCGGCTCCAGCCGTCGGGGCCGGGATCGCCCGCGCGTCCCGCCATGGCGTTGGAATCCACATAGACGGGATAGACGGGGTCCGTCACGGCTACGACGCTGTCGGCGGAAAAGAGCTCCTGGAAATTGCCCACGTCGCACTTGGCGCCGTCGCTGATGAAGATTTCGTCGGCGTCAATACGGACGCCATAAGGCGCGTAGTCGTTGGCGACAATGGCGTCGCGCAGGAAGGCGTAGCCCTGTTCGGGGCCGTAGCCGTGAAAGGTTTCCGCGCGGCCCATTTCATCCACGGCGCTGTGCAGGGCGTTGATGACGGCCGGAACCAGCGGACGGGTCACGTCGCCGATGCCGAGGCTGATGACGCGCTTGTCCTTGTGGCTTTCCTTGTAGGCGGCCACCTTGCGGGCAATATCGGCAAAGAGGTAGTTGCTTTGCAGTTTGAGCAGGTTGGGGTTGATGGTGGTCATTGGGCTCCTTCACCTGCCGCCAGGGGGGGACAGGACTTTTGGGGGGTGTCAGTCTCGCAGGGCGTTCGGGACCCCGGAGTATTTTCAGTTTAAAACGCCGTGCGTTTCAAACCATCTGGCCTGTCGTTTGTGGAAAAACGCATTTTTCTCACGCTCCAGGCCGGGCGGCGCGGTGCTGCCGCCTCGCGTTTCGCCTTTTTCAAAGGCAAAACGCTTTAAGGCTCGGAAAGGGCCCGCGCGGGGCGGGCCCGCCGTATGCCTACAGGTAAAAGGTACCGTCGTAGACGGTTGCCGCCGGGCCGGTCATATACACATGCCCGTCGGTTTCATCCCACTTGATGCGCAGAAGGCCGCCGCGCAGCTCCACTTCCACAATGCGGCCGGTGCGGCCGTTGAGGAAGGAGGCCACGGCCACGGCGCAGGCTCCCGTGCCGCAGGCCAGGGTTTCCCCTGTGCCCCGTTCCCAGACGCGCATGCGGACGCGCGCCTCGTTGACGACTTCCACAAATTCCGTATTGGTGCGCTGGGGGAAGAGCGGGTGATTTTCAAATTTGGGGCCGATGACGGGCAGATCAAGGTCGTCGATGCCGTCCATGAAGACAACGGCATGCGGATTGCCCATGGAAACGGCCGTTACGGCATAGTCTTTGCCGTCCACCGAGACAGGCAGAGAGAGAAAGCGATCCCCCTGCGCGCCCTCAGGCAGAACGGCGGGAATGTCGGCAGGGGCAAGAATGGGTTCGCCCATGTCCACGGTAGCGCCGCAGACTTCGCCGCCTTCCTTGATCAGACGAACGATCTTGACGCCCGCGCCGGTTTCCACGCGCAGCATGTCCTTGGTGCTGATGCCGTGATCGTGCACGTACTTGCCCACGCAGCGAATGGCGTTGCCGCACATTTCGGCTTCGCTGCCGTCAGGATTGAACATGCGCATGCGCACGTCCTGGGTACGGGAAGGAAGAATCAGCACCAGGCCGTCGGAGCCAATGCCGAAATGGCGATCGCTGATGCGCTTCGCCAGCGCAGCGGGATCGTTGATGGTCTGGCTGAAACCGTTGACATAAACGTAGTCGTTGCCGAGGCCCTGCATCTTGGTAAACTTGAGGGGTTCATTCATGGCGAGTATATCCTTCGTAAAAAATTTTTCGGGTAACTGGTTATTGATAGTGTCGCCATGAAGGCTTGTAAAGACTCTCCGGCATGTCAGGCGTCGGACGGCCCGGCCGCCCGACGCCTGACTACGGAGCCTACGGGAGCTCCGCGCATCGTCCGTGCCCCCCCGGCATCGCGACGATGCTGAAAGCCGAATCCGGGACAGCGTCATGTCCCCCCCGGGCTGTGCCGCCCCGGACCCGGCAATATGCGAACCGACTTCTGAATCCGCAGCGCCGCGCGGGTTCCTTCCCTGCGTCGTCGCCGCGCGTTTTGCCCTTTTCAGGGGCGGAACGCTTTAATGAATCCAGAGCAGTTCCTGATACTTGGGAAGCGACCATTCGGCGTCGTCCACGAGGCGCTCCAGCGCGTCGGCTTCGACGCGGCATGCCTGCATGGCGGGGATGACCATGTCCCGCGCCCGCTTGGCGGCGAGCATGTCGTCCTCGGCGCGCCGGGCTTCGGCCAGAGCCTTTTCAAGCTCATCCGTCGCCGTCCGCAGGGCGCACAGGTGCTTGCGCAGGGTTTCGAAGGCCCCGCGTTCGGCATCGGCTTCGCCGGCGACACGCTTTGTGGCGTCCGCAAGAGCGGCAGCTTCCTTCTGGGCCCGCGCGCTTTCGGGAATGACGCGGCTGCGGAGTATGTCGGCCAGCGTGCGGCCTTCGATAATGACCGTCTTGGCGTAGTTTTCCAGCAGGATGGAACAGCGGGCTTCCACTTCGCGTTCGCTCAGGATGCCCTGACGGACAAAGAGGTTTTTGACCTCCGGATCATTATAATGTTCCAGGGCTTCCACCGTGCCGCGGTAATTGGGCAGGCCACGGCGGGCGGCCTCGACGGGCCAGGCATCGCCATAGCCGTTGCCGTTAAAGACCACGGGCATATGCTCACGGAACAGGCGCGGCAGCAGCTCCTGCAAGGCCGTGTTCAGGTTCTGCCCGGCGGCAAGCATGGATTCAAGCTCGTCGGCAATGTCGCCCAGCGCGTCGGCCACGGCCGCGTTGATGGCGATGTTGGCCGGGGCAATGGAACTGGAGGAGCCCACGGCGCGGAACTCGAACTTGTTACCCGTAAAGGCAAAGGGGCTGGTCCGGTTGCGGTCCGAGAGATCGACGGGCAGCGGCGGCAGCGGAGACACGCCGATTTCCATGCGGCCGGACTTGCCGGGCGCGGCGGGCCTGCCGGTGACGATGCCGTCCAGAACCTCGGTCAGCTGTTCGCCCAGATAGACGGAGATGATGGCCGGCGGGGCTTCGTTGGCGCCCAGACGGTGATCGTTGCCCGCGCCGATGGCTCCCAGACGCAGCGCGGCCGCATGCTTGTGCACGGCCCGCAGTACGGCGGCCAGAAAGACAAGGAACTGGGCGTTGTCGCGCGGCGTGGAGCCGGGGTTGAGCAGATTCTGCCCGTCGGAATCGCACAGGGACCAGTTATTGTGTTTGCCGCTGCCGTTGATGCCAGCAAAGGGCTTTTCGTGCAGCAGACAGAGAAAACCGTGACGCGGCGCGATGTGGCGCAGCAGATTCATGGTCAGCATGTTGTGGTCGCAGGCAATATTGGCCTCTTCATAGACCGGGGCCAGCTCAAACTGGCCGGGAGCCACTTCGTTGTGGCGCGTCTTGGCCGGAATGCCCAGCGCGATCAGCGCATTTTCCACATCCTGCATAAAGCTCATGACGCGGGCGGGTATGGCGCCGAAATAGTGATCTTCCATCTCCTGCCCCTTGGGCGACGGCGCGCCGATGAGGGTGCGGCCGGTCAGCAGGAGATCGGGGCGCAGACTGGCAAGGCCCTTGTCTACCAGAAAATACTCCTGTTCCGGGCCGACCATGGGGGTGACGCGGCTGGCCGTTTCGTTGCCAAACAGGCGCAGGACGCGCACCGCCTGTCGCGACAGGGCGTCGATGGAGCGGAGCAGGGGAATCTTGCGATCCAGCGCTTCGCCGGAATAGGAATAGAAGAAGGACGGAATATGCAGCGTCGCCGAATAGGGGCCGCGCAGGATAAAGGCCGGAACCGACGGGTCCCATGCCGTATAGCCGCGCGCCTCAAAGGTGGAGCGGATGCCCCCGGACGGGAAGGAGGAGGCGTCGGGCTCCCCGCAAATCAGCGTCTTGCCGGAAAATTCGCTGATGGCCCGGCCTTCCCCGGCAGGCGCGAGAAAGGCGTCGTGCTTTTCGGCCGTGAGGCCGGTCATGGGCTGGAACCAGTGCGTATAATGAGTTGCGCCGAGCTCCATGGCCCAATCTTTCATGGCGTTGGCCACCACATCGGCAATGGAGGGGTCAAGGCGCTCTCCCCGTTGCAGAATGCCCGCCAGCTCCTTGCAGAGCTTGCGCGGCAGGCGCTTGCGCATGACATCCAGACCAAAGACATCGCAGCCGAAAGCGGCGTCGGGCTGAGGAGCTGCCCCGGTCAGCGGGGCGCGTCGGGCGGCGGCGAGCAGGGCCTTGGTTCGAGCGGAACTCATAAGAAATGCTCCTTGAATAAACACTCTATCGGGGAGGACATTGCACGTTCATTCTGGGGTGTCCGCCATTAAGCAGGAAGCGTGCCGAAAATGCGTTGTATGTCATAACGCATTTGATTTGCAGGTAAAAATAAAACGTTTTTCTTGCGGCGGCGTGGATGCCTCCCCTTGCGGCAAAACAACGGCCTGTTTTTCTACAAAAATGTTGAAAATTAGGGTAACAAGGGCGGATCACTGCATCAGATTGTTGAGTATCCACATAAAAATACAGTCTTTTTCAGGAAAGAGAAAAAAGTTGCAAAAATGTGGAAAGCTGTTCGGCCGACCTTCGCTCCCTGCGGGAAACGTCCGGGGATTTTGCAGGCGCGGGTACGGCATGGGGACAGGCGGACACGTGATTTTTTTCGTAATCGCCTTGAAAGCCGCCGTGTTGCCACACGCTGTCGCGTCGCTGGCGGGGGTGCGGCAGAGGCATTTGAAGCGCGAACTGTCTAGAAATCTACAAAAATGTAGATTGTTCGGAACTTGGCGAGGCGCGGCGAGAAGCGTATGCTCGTCCTGTCGCCCGGCGCTACCGGGCCCGCAGACGAATACTCAGGCGGCATGCCGCCGCCCGAAAGGAAGGTTTCATGACGGCGCAGAGAGTTGACGGCGTTTCGCCGTTCTTGGCCATGGAAGTGCTGGAGCGCGCCCAGCAGCTTGAGCGGCAGGGCACGCCTGTTATTCATCTTGAACTGGGAGAGCCCGATTTTGCCACGCCCGCCTGTATCCGGGATGCGGCTGTGGCGGCGCTGGATAAAGGCTACACCCATTATACGCATTCGCTTGGAGACTGCGATCTGCGCGAGGCTCTTGTTGACTTTTACGCGCGGCGCTACGGCGTGCGCCTGCACCCGGATCAGGTGCTCGTCTTCCCCGGCTCGTCTCCGGCCATGATGTTGCTCTTTTCGGCATTGCTTGATCCGGGCGACGAAGTCATTCTTTCCAACCCCTGTTATGCCTGCTATCCGAATTTCGTGCGCTTTGCCGGCGGCGTGCCGGTGCTTGTGCCGACCAGCGAGGAGGAGGGCTTTCAGTTCCGCCCGGAAGAAACTGCGGCCCATGTGACGGCCGCGACTCGCGCCATTCTGATCAACTCTCCGTGCAATCCCACGGGGATTGTGCTGGAACCGGCGCGCATGCGGGCGCTGGCCGAGCTGGGGCCGCTGATCATTTCCGACGAAATCTATCACGGCCTGACCTACGGCGACGCCGAGGAGCATTCCATTCTGGAATATACGGACAATGCGGTTGTCATCGGCGGTTTTTCCAAGGCCTTTGCCATGACGGGCTGGCGTCTGGGCTATCTGATTGTGCCGCGCTCGCTGGTGCGCCCCATGCAGGCGCTGATGCAGAATTTCTTCCTGTCCACCAACAGCGCCGTGCAGCGGGCCGGTATTGCCGCGCTGACCTGCGCCGACGCCGATGTGCTGCGCATGCATGAGATTTACGACGAGCGGCGGCGTTTTCTGCTGGACGCGCTGCCGAAGCTGGGCTTCCGCATTCCCGTCGAGCCGCGAGGCGCATTCTATATGCTGATTAATGCGCGCCATCTGGGAACGGATTCCCGCGCCCTGGCTTTTGATTTGCTGGAAAAGGCCCATATCGGCGTGACGCCGGGCATTGATTTTGGCAGCCAGACAGAAGGCTTCCTGCGTCTGTCGTATGCCAATTCCATCGAAAACCTCCGGGAAGCCATGCGGCGGCTGGAACAGTATATCCAGAATGCCTGATCGGCGCGGCCATACGACATAGAGAGCGTTTTGCCTTTGATAAAAGGCAGAGCGCGAGGCGCCCGGTCGAAGCGAGCGGAAAACCGCGTTTTTCGCGAAACGACAGGCCGCATGGTTTGAAGCGCACAGCGTTTCAAACTGAAAATGCTTTAGGAGACGAAGATGCTTGACGAAAGGGTAAGGCGCTACGGCACAACCGGGCGCTGCATCAGCGCGTGGGACAATATCGTCATCAAGACGATCAAGGCCATACATCTGCTGGCGGCCACGGCATGGGCCGGCGGGGCCATTTCCATGCAGGCGCTCAGTTTTCTCAAGCTGTCGCTGGATGATCCGGCCACTATTTCGGTCGTGGCCTACTGCCTGCACTTCATTGACACCTGGGTTGTCATGCCCGGTCTGGCGGGATGCGTGCTGACCGGTCTTTTTTATTCCGTATGCACGGCCACCGGCTTTTTCCGGCATGCCTGGATTGCCTACAAGTGGGGGGTCTGCGCCTGCGCGGGCTTCTGGGGCACCATGTTCTGGGGGCCGTGGGGCGATCAGCTTACGGCTTTTCTGGAGCCGTATGGCCTTGCGCCGCTGATGCTCTTTGTGCGCGGCTGCATTCTGCCGGAAAACTTCTGGCAGGCGGCCCTGCAGACCACGCTGATCTTTTCCATGCTGATTATCTCGGTCTATCGTCCCCTGACCTGGCGGGGGCTGTATCGCAGCCTGGTGCTTCGGCAGCGGGAACACGAGGAAGAGTGAGGCGCGGCGTTTTACGAGAGGAAAAACGGCCCCGTCGGCAGCGCCGGCGGGGCCGTTTTGTATCGTCGGGAGAAGAGGCCGCTATTTTACGTCAATCCAGTGCAGCGCGCGGGAGACGGCCTTCTGCCACCCCTTATAGCGCTGCACCTGCTTTTCCTTGTCTGAGGAAGGCTGGAAGAAGCGCTCGATGGTCAGACGGTTGCGCACATCGTCCAGACTGTTCCAGAAGCCCACGGCCAGACCGGCAAGGAAGGAGGCGCCGAGGGCGGTTACTTCCAGCGTCATGGGGCGCTCCACGTTGACGCCGAGAATGTCGGACTGGAACTGCATGAGGAAGTTGTTGGCGCAGGCGCCGCCGTCCACGCGCAGAGCCTGAAGCCGGATGCCGGAGTCGGCCTGCATGGCTTCGAGAACGTCCTTGCTCTGGTAGGCGATGGATTCCAGCGTGGCGCGGATAATCTGGCTGGCATTGGTGCCGCGGGTGAGGCCGACGATGGCGCCGCGGGCGTAGGGGTCCCAGTAGGGCGCGCCCAGACCGGTAAAGGCGGGGATGACGTAAACGTCGTTGGAGGTTTCCGCCTTGGTGGCAAAATATTCGGTATCGCGGGCGTCGCTCACGAGCTTGAGCTCGTCGCGGAGCCACTGCACGGCGGAACCGGCCACAAAGATGGAGCCTTCCAGCGCGTAGCTGGCTTCGCCCTTGGGGCCGCAGGCCAGCGTTGTAATCAGGCCGTTCTGGGACTGCACGGCCGTTTTGCCCGTGTTCATGAGCATGAAGCAGCCGGTGCCGTAGGTATTTTTGGCCATGCCGTTTTCGACGCACAGATGCCCGAAGAGGGCGGCCTGCTGGTCCCCGGCAATGCCCGCGATGGGAATGCGCGTGCCGCCGCGGCCGCCGATGTTGGCCTGTCCGTAGATGTAGGACGAAGGCTGCACCTCTGGCAGCATGGCCCTGGGAATGTCCAGCGTTTTGAGGATGTAGTCGTCCCATTCCAGGGCGAACTCCCTGGCGGTGGAAGAGGAGAACCTGCGCTTCATGCCTTTCTTGGCC
>CALVHG010000083.1 GCA_944327285.1 uncultured Desulfovibrio sp.
TGGCGCGCAAAGGGTGTTCCTTCCCCCCTCAAACTCCCCCCTTCCTCCCCCAAACGCGCTTTGTTCAGGAGGATGGGCGGCGCGGGGGCGCGGGAGTTCTTCCTCCGCCAATCGTCCCCCGGCAGCGCCGCGAAAAAGCCTTTTTTGCCGTGCTGAGAAGATGGAAGTAATCTGCTGACAGGCCGTTTTCGGTTTTTTTAGAGCGTTTCAACTTTGAAAAAGGTGGAGCGCGAGGCGGCGCGGCGCCGCCCGGCCCAAAGTGAGCGGAAAAACCGCGTTTTTTCCGCGAAACGACAGGCCGTATGGTTTGAAACGTGCAACGTTTCAAACTGAAAAGGCTCTAAGTGCCGGAGAAGACGGCCGGATGGAGGCGGCGAGATTGCCGGAATACTCCCTCGCCCCGGTAATGCGGCTGGGGCAGGGGGAGGGTTCCTTCCCCCCCGCAAACGTTTCCATCCTCTCTTAACCGCGCGTTATGGAGAATAAATAAAGCGGCGGTATCATTGCCCCCCGACAGGCCGCTTCCCGGAGAGTGTGACAGACGTTTTCTATTGCGCCGGTGATTGTATGACGGGCGGTTTCAGAGAATGAGCGCTCATCCTGAACGCTCTCCCTGTTCGCAAGGCCGCGGAACGGCGGCGAGAAGGAAGGCGGCAGGGCGTCCCCGTCTTTCAGAAACAGAGTAATTCGCCTAACAATGGAACAAATATGAAGATAGCGTTATTGCAGTGCAATGCGGTTACGGGTGATGTGGTTGGCAATGTGGAGCGCATTGCGGCTGCGGCGCGGGAGGCGGCTGCGGCGGGCGTGGATTTGTGCGTGACGCCGGAGCTTGCTTTGGTGGGGCCGGAGCCGGGCAGTTATGCGCAGATGGTGGATTTTGCCGACGGCTGCGGCCGGGGGCTGGATCTGCTGGCCGAGGCCGTGCGGAATGCGCCGCCTCTGCTGGTGGGCGCGCCGGTGCGGAGCGTCTACGCGCAGGGGCTGCTGTCCAATGCGGCGGTGCTGTGCCGCGACGGGCAGTGGCAGATTACGTCCCGCAAGGTCGGCGTCGGCGGCATGAGCAAGGAAGGGCGGGTTTTCGAGCTGGGGCTCTCCTGCGGCATTCTGACGCTGGGCGGCTGGCGTCTGGGCATTGCCCTTTGCGGCGGCGAGGCGGACGGCGAAAGTCCGTTCTGGGAAATTCAGTACGCCAGCGGCCACAATCCGCTGATGGAAATGATTCAGCGCGGCGTGGACGCCATTGTGCACATGAGCGCGACGCCGTTCTGCCGGGGAGCGCAGGAGCTGATCGAGCATCGGCTTTCGCATGTGGCGGCGCGGCATCACGTGCATCTTTTTTCCGTCAATCTGGCGGGCGGTTTTGATTCCGGGGTGTACGGCGGCCAGAGCATGGCCTTTGATCCCACGGGGCAGCTTCTGGCGCGGGGCAAGGCCTTTGAGGAAGAAGTGCTGATTGTGGACACGGCCGCGGGCGCGGGCGAGATTCACCCGTCGTGCGCCTGCCCGGAAGAGGCCGTCTGGCGGGCGCTGACGCTGGGCGTGCGGGATTTTGTAAGCAAGTGCCATGCGCGCAAGGCCATTGTGGGCCTTTCCGGCGGCATGGATTCGGCGCTGGTCTGCGCCGTGGCGGCCGAAGCCCTCGGCGCGGAAAACGTGCTGGGCGTGCTCATGCCGTCCCCTTACAGCAGCGAGGGGTCCGTTACGGATTCGCTGGCCCTCGCCGAAAATCTGGGCGTGCAGACCGTAACCCTGCCCATTCAGCCGGTGATGCGCGCCTTTGCCGACGCTCTGCGGCCGGGGCTGGGGCTGTTCCCCGAACCGGCGGGCGGCGACACCACGTTTGAAAATGTGCAGGCCCGCATCCGGGGCGTGCTGCTGTCGTCGCTGGCTAACCGCGCGCGGGCGCTGGTGCTCAATACCGGCAACAAGAGCGAAGCCGCCGTGGGCTACAGCACCCTCTACGGCGACACCGTGGGCGCGTTGGGCGTCATTGCCGATTTGACAAAAACGGAAGTCTACGCCGTGGCCGAATGGTTCAACGCCTCGCGCGGCAAGGAACTGATTCCCCGCGCCATCTTCGACAAGGCTCCCTCCGCCGAGCTGCGCCCCGGCCAGAAGGATTCCGACAGTCTGCCGCCCTACGACATCCTCGATCCGGCTCTGCAACGTCTGCTGCGCCCCGATCCCCACGGCGCGCCGCTCAACGATACGGAACGCGACGTTCGCGCCCGCCTCTTTGCCGCGGAATTCAAACGCCGTCAGGAACCCCCCGCCCTCTACCTCAGCGATATGCCCTTCGGCGGCGGCTGGCAGGCCCCTATGGCCGGACATTACCGCATGCCGCGTTGATAATCTGGAATTATTACGTTTTGTTTTTTTGAGGGGGAAGAAACCCCTTTTGCTTGCGGCAAAAAGTGGTTTCTTCCCCCTCAAACTCCCCCATCTTCCCCAAAACCCGCACATTGTTTTCAACTTAATGAGGGCGGAATTTTTGATATTCTCAATTTGTTATTGAGATAATTCCCACGGGAATATGTCCATGCAGCGTCTCCCATTCTGTAGAGAATGCGACACTGCCGGGGGACGGCGGATAAATGCAGAACGGTGAAGCTCCGACACTCTCCATTTACCTGAATAAAGCGCGTTTGGGGAAGGATGGGGGGCCGGGGGGAAGGAAAACCCTTTGCGCGCTAGCGAAAGGGGTTTCCTTCCCCCCGGAATGCTTTAAGAAAAGCCATAAAACAGGAGGAGAGAGGCGCATGCGCGTTGAGGAAGTAAGGAAGCAGCTGGCGGCGTTCGGGCTGGCGGAGCGGTATCGGGAGTTTTCTGTTTCGAGCGCGACGGTGGAGCTGGCGGCGCAGGCGCTGGACTGCGAGCCGGGGCGCATTGCCAAGAGTCTTTCCATCAGGACGAAGGAGGGGCCGGTGGTGCTGGTTGTCATGGGGACGGCGCGTCTGGACAACCGCAAGTTCAAGGATTGTTTTCATCAGAAGGCGGCGTTTATTCCCGGCGAGGCGCTGGAGGAGCTGATCGGGCATCCGCAGGGGGGCGTGTGTCCTTTTGCGTTGCCGGAGGGGGTGCGGGTGTATCTGGACGAGAGCCTGCGGGCGTTTGATCCGGTGTATCCCGCCGCGGGCGCGCCCAACAATGCCGTGGAGCTGCATCTGGATGAGCTGGAACGGGTGACCGGCGGGCAGTGGGTGGATGTGTGCAAGGCCGGGTAAGCGGGGCCGGAGCATCTTGAAAGCGCGGCGGGACTGGCGTAATCTTTAATTTCTTTTTGAATCCCGCAGCAGACGGAGGAAGTCATGCCTGAAGCACCGGAGAAAAATCTGGCACTTGATATTGTTCGCATCACGGAAGCGGCGGCCCTGTCGTCGGCGCGCTGGCTGGGGCGCGGAGACAAGGAGGCCGGAGACGGCGCGGCGGTTGACGCCATGCGCGTGAGCTTTTCCACCCTGCATGTGGACGGGGTGGTTGTCATCGGCGAGGGCGAGAAGGACCACGCGCCCATGCTGTACAACGGCGAAAAGGTAGGCATCGGCGACGGGCCGCAGCTCGACGTGGCCGTAGACCCCGTGGAAGGCACAAGCCTGCTGGCCTACGGCCGCCCCAATGCCATTTCCGTTGTGGGCGTGGCTCCGCGCGGCAGCATGTTTAATCCCGGCCCCAGCTTCTACATGCAGAAGCTGGTCGTTTCGCGCGAAGCCCGCGACGTGGTGGACCTCGACGCTCCGGTGGACGTGAACCTGTCGCGCGTGGCGGCGGCAATGGGCAAGCAGATCAAGGACCTTGTGGTCTTTGTGCTGGACAAGCCGCGCCATCAGAATCTGATTGCGGAAATCCGCAAGGCCGGGGCGCGTATTCAGCTCCATTCTGACGGCGACGTTGCCGGGGCCCTCATGGCCGTTGACCCCCGCTCGGAGGTGGACATCATGATGGGCACGGGCGGCACGCCCGAAGGCGTGCTGGCGGCCTGCGCCATCAAGGGCATGGGCGGGCAGATGCTGGCGCGTCTGGACCCCCAGTCCTATGTGGAAAAGGACGCCATCGTTGATGCGGGCATCGACATGCGCGCCGTGCTGACCGTGAATGATCTGGTCAAGAGCGACGACTGTTTCTTTGCCGCCACCGGCATTTCCGGCGGCGACTTCCTGCGCGGCGTGCGCTACAGCGCGCGCCATGCAGTGACGCATTCGCTGGTGCTGCGCGGCAAGACGGGAACCCTGCGCTATGTGGAATCCTATCACAATATGGATCGCCTCTCGAAAATCAGCGCGGTGAATTACTAACAACGAGGATTCTATGGGAATGTTTCCTGCGGGCGCGCCGCTGGCGCTGCTGCTGACGCTTGCCGTCGGCGGCATGATACCGCCATGCGCCCAGACGGCCCAGGCCGCCGCGCGGCAGGCCGTCGCATCGGTCTATGACAAACAGCAACCCGTGACGGAAAAGGAAGTGCTCGCCTTTGTGGAGCTGCTGCCCCGTTTCCGCCAATGGGCGCGTGACAACAAAGAAGAGGCGCACCCCGTGCGCCGTAAGGGCAGGCCGGACTTTCTCTATTCGCCTGAGGCTGCCGCCTGGGTAAAGAACGAAGGCTGGGACCCGCGCCGCTTCTTCTGCGTCATGGGCCGCATGGCCGCCGCCGTGACCATTCTGGCCGAAGGCAACGACATGCCGACCCGTCCGGGCGACATGCCCGCCGTCAGCAGCGGCGAACTGGAACTGGCCCGCGTCCATATGGGCAGCCTGCTCAAAGCCGGCGGCAACGACGCCGCGCTGGAGCATTAGCGGCAGACGTTGCGATGTTTGAGATTTGGGGGGAAGGGAAACCCCTCCGCTAGCGCGGGAGGGGTTTCCCTTCCCCCCAGGCCCCCCATCCCTTCCCTAGCGCGCTTTGCTTTGGAGGATAACGGGAGCGGGGCCGCCGGGTCTTTTCCTGTGGCGACCGTCCCCCGGCGCTGTCGCGTGCCGGTTTCGGACCGGGAGCCGTGCGGCGTCCTGCTCACTCCTGACAGACAGCGGGAAACCAAGCTCCTACCGGATACAACAGAAACGCCCGTCTTTTTGACGGGCGTTTCTTGTTTCTGGTGGGAGAACGGAACGTAATTTTACAATATCGTTTGTCCTTCTCTGCAAAAATGCGCTGGGGAAGGAGTGCAAGAACGCTTTTCCTTCGGAAAGGCCGGGCGCTCTCGCGCTTAGAGCGTTTTAACTTTGAAAAAGGTGAAACGCGAGGCGGCGGCACAGCGCCGCCCGGCCCAAAGTGAGCGGAAAAACCGCGCTTTTTCTGCGAAACGACAGGCCGTATGGTTTGGAATGCAAAGCATTTCAAACTGAAAATGCTCTAGGGCCTGTTAACACAAATTTTACAAATAATTCAGTAGATAAAATAAATAGGCTGTACACGCGCCGCTTGTCTTTGGTGCGGGGTCGCCTCGTATTCCTGACTTTTCCCCGATAAAAGCGCGCTGGGGAAAGGATGGGGGGCCTGGGGGGAAGGGAAACACCTCTCGCGCTAGCGGAGGGGTTTCTCTTCCCCCCAACAACTTACGAATAGTGTTAACAGGCCCTAAGACAAGGCGCTCTTTATCTGCGCGTTCTGCGAGGGGGGAATGGCTTCGGCTGCAAGCTGCCGCGCAAGGCCGTCTAGCAGGACCTGCATTTGGGAAAGGGTCTGCGTCATTTCGGCAATCCGGGTGCTCAGGCATTCGAGCGGAACGTCTTTTTGCGGACTGGCCTCCATAGAGTGCAGCACGTTTGCCAGACCCGCCGCAATACGGCCGAAGCATTCTCTGTTGCCCTGCATGGTCTTCATGAAGTTATCCAGAGAGTGGCCTGCGGTGGTGGCGTTGTCTGTGCTTTTCACGGTAAGTTCCGCCAGCGTTTCGATTTTGCGGACATTGGCCTGCGTTTCCTGCTGCATCTCTGTGACGCTTGACGACACATCGCGGGTTGCGGTCATGGTGCGCTCGGCCAGCTTGCGCACTTCGTCCGCCACCACGGCAAACCCCCGCCCGTTTTCGCCTGCCCGCGCTGCCTCAATGGCTGCGTTCAGAGCCAGCAGATTTGTCTGATCGGCAACATCGCTGATAACATCCATAATGGCGCCGATGGCTTCGGAGCTGTGTTCGAGTCTGGCCACGGAATCTCGGATGTCCAGGCAGCAGGCCTTGATATCCGTCATGGAGCCGACAATGGCGGCCACATCCCGCACGCTCTTCTCTCCATGCTGACGCGCCTGTTGCAGATTGCCTACCAGCTGTTGCATCTGCGACTGCGTATCCCGGCATCCGGCGTCAACCTGCGACAGCAGCGCAGACAAGGCGTTGCAGGCTCCCTGCTGATCCCGGATTTCTCCATCGATCTGTTCTGTCTGGCCCTGCAGGTTTGTCAGGACGGCCGGCAGAGGCCGACAGTGCTCCTGAATGCCGTTGAAGCGCTGCGTCCAGGCGCTATGTCGGGCTTCCTGATGCTGCAGACGCTCTTTTTGTTCATCAACAAGCCGCGCAAGCTGCTCCCTTTCCGCTTGCGCGTTGCCCCTTTCGCTGTTCAGGCGTTCCTGATCCTGCCGGAACCGGTCAAGCAGTGCGCGAAGGCCTTCTTCTGGCGACAGCCCTTTGTCCATGCCGGACTGATGCAGAACAGCCAGCATGCGGGCAAGCTGCGCCGTCATTCTCCAGCATTGCAGACCCGCCACACACAACAGCGCCAGAACAAGAACAAGCGCGACCTGAAAGGCTATGCCGTCAGCCGGAAGAAAAAACAGGGAAAGACATCCGGCTAGCCCAAGCGCATACGGGAGCATATTCAGCATTGTCATCTCTCTTGGTTGGAATATTGGGGCGTCTAAAGTTTTTAGTTTGAAACGCCGCGCGTTTCAAACCATACGGCCTGTCGCTTCGCGGAAAAAAACGCGGTTTTCCGCGAGACGACAGGCCGGGCGGCGCTGTGCCGCGCCTTGCGTGTTGCCTTTTTCAAAGGCAAAATGTTTTAACTTTTCAGCGCGTTCAGGGCTTTTTGGGCTTCCTCGTGTCCCTGCGCGGCGGCTTTTTTGTACCACTGGCAGGCTTTTTTGTCGTTCTGTTTTATGCCCTCGCCGTAGCGGTACATGTCGCCGAGGGTCTTCTGCGCGTCGGCATGGTTCTGGCTGGCGGCTGCTTCGTACCACCCGCGGGCCGTGCGGAGCTTCTGCGGCACGCCCAGGCCGTTGTGATACATGACGCCAAGGCGGTACTGCGCGGCCGCATCATCCTCGGCGGCGGCCTTCTCATACCATTGGCGGGCCATGCTATAGTCCTGCGGCACGCCCCGCCCCTCGTAGTACATATCGCCGAGAATCCTCGGCGCGTCGGAATATCCCTGCTCGGCGGCTTTTTCGTACCAGTGCCGGGCCTTGTCGTAGTCCTGCGGCACGCCTTCGCCTTTGCAGTACATGTCGGCCAGATTATACTGCGCGGTGTATTCGCCCTGTTCGGCGGCTTTTTCATACCAGCGGGCGGCCTCGGCGTAGTCCTGCGGCACGCCTTCGCCGTAGTAGTAGAGGATGCCGAGGCTGAACTGCGCGAGGACCTGTCCCTGTGCGGCGGCTTTTTTGTACCAGAAGGCGGCTCTGGCGTAGTCCTGCGGCGCGCCCGTGCCCGCCTGACACAGAGAGCCGAGACTGAACTCGGCGTTGGCATTTCCCCGCTCGGCGGCTTTTTCGTACCACTGCCGGGCCATGTCGTAGTCCTGCGGCACGCTTCTGCCGTAGTAGTACGCTTCTCCGAGCTTATACTGCGCGACGTCATCGCCCTGCGCGGCGGCCTTTTCATACCAGTAGCAGGCCGTGTCATAGTCCCACGGCATGCCGTCGCCCCATTCGTACAGAGTGCCCAGATTGCACTGGGCCTCGGCGACGCCCTGTTCCGCGAGCTGCCGCAGCATATCGTTGACGCTATGCCGCGCCTCGGCATCTTTTTGCGCGGCGGGATTGTGATACCAGCGGGAAGCCTTCGCATAGCTTTCCGGCATGCCTTTGCCGCAGTAGTGCATGATGCCGAGACTGAAGTGCGCGTGCGCATTCCCCAGCGCGGCGGCTTTTTCGTACCACTGCCGGGCCCTGTCGTAATCCTGCGGCACGCCTTTGGCGTACTGATACATGACGCCGAGTTTGTAGTGCGCAAGGGCATGTCCCAGCGCGGCCGCGTCTTCATACCAGCGACGGGCCATGTCGTAGTCCTGCGGCGCGCCTACGCCGTCGTCGTACATGACGCCGAGCTCATATCGGGCTCCGGCGTCGCCCAGCGCGGCGGCTTTTTCGTACCACTGGCGGGCGGTATCGCCGTCCCGCGGCACGCCCGTGCCCTGTTTGTACAGAACGGCCAGACAGCGCTGCGCCGCGACGACATTCTGTTCCGCGAACTGTCGCAGAAGGCGCATACTTTCTTCATGGCCTTGTGCGGCGGCCTGCGCGTATTCCCGGCAGGCCCTGGCGTCATCCTGCGGCACGCCTTCGCCGCGGCGGTACTTCTCGCCGCGCTGATACAGGTTCCGCACGTCCATGTCGTCGAGCTTCTTTTGCGCGGCCCGCAAGCCCTGTGCGGCGGCTTTTTCGTACCACTGGCGGGCCTTGTCATAGTCCTGCGGCACGCCTTTGCCGCTGTGGCACATGACGCCGAGGCTGTATTGCGCCTCGGCATGCCCCAGCGCGGCGGCGCGCTCATACTCCTGCCGGGCCTTGTCGTAGTCCCGCAGCACGTTCTTGCCGAAGTAATACGTATCTCCGAGCCTGTAGTAGTTTTGCGCGTCGTCGCTGTGTGATTCGGCCATGTGGGGGAAGCTCCTTGGTGAAACGCTCTATCCGGGGAACGGGCGGCTGATGGAAAGCGCCGGCGTCGCCACGCTGTCTGATACTCCAGAATAAAGCGCGCTGGGGAAGGGATGGGGGGCCTGGGGGGAAGGGAAACCCCTCTCGCGCCAGCAGAGGGGTTTCCCTTCCCCCCAGAATAACAATTTCGCGCTAACACATCCTAATCAATACCGAAAAATCTCCGGGCGTTGTCGCCGCAAATGCGCCAGAGGTGTTCGGGGTCGGCGTTGCGGGCTTCGGCCATATGGCGGACAGTAAAGACGGTGTAGGCGGATTCGTTGCGGGTGCCGCGCCAGGGCTCGGGCGAGAGATAGGGGGCGTCGGTTTCGAGGAGCAGGCGATCGTCGGGAATGAGGGCGACGGCTTCGCGCAGGGCGCTGTTGGCGGGATAGCTGACGGGCCCCGGAATGGAAATATGCCAGCCGTTGTTCAGGATACGCCGCGCCAGATCCGGGCCGCCGCCGAAGCAGTGCCAGAGGAGCGGGTAGCCCTGAAATTTGCGGGATTCCAGCGTCATGAGGCATTCGCTTTCGGCGTCGCGGCAGTGAATGACCACGGGCAGGGCCAGCTCGCGGGCAAGGTCGAGCTGGGCGGCAAATGCCTGATACTGGATTTCTCGCGGGCAGTCGTCCCAGTGAAAGTCGAGGCCGATTTCTCCGATGGCCCGGAGACGGGGATCGGCGTCGCGGGCGGCGCGGATGGCGTCGAGGGCTTCGGGAGTGCAGCGCTGCCCGTCGCAGGGGTGGATGCCGAGAACGAAGAACACGCCGGGATGGGCGTCGAAAAGGCGGCGGCGTTCGAGAAAGGCCAGCGGATCAAGAAAAATATTGCCGATGTGGGAAACGCCCGCGGCGGCGGCGCGCTCGATGACGGCGTCGCGGTCGGCGTCGAATTCCTCGCCGTCAAGATGGGCGTGGCTGTCCACGCCGCCGGGGGGCAGCGGGCAGGAAAGCGGGTCAATGCGCGGCGTTTTCTTTTTGGACATGATGCGGACTCCTGAAAGAGCTGGGAAACAGGGAGGGAGCAGCAGGCGGCTGAGAGAGGTACGGGGACGGCGCTGCGCCGCAGCCTCGCGCACTATTTTTTAATGGCAAAACGCTCTAGCAAAGGCCGGAGCGCAAGGCAAGGGGCGCGGTACTTGACATTCTCGCGGCTGTGGGGTAGGGGAGTCCGTTCAAAGCTTCATTCGGCCCCGTTGCCGAAGCCCGGCGGGATTTCCCCGACGGGAGACAACATTGGAGGAACCAATGCCTACGATTAACCAGCTTATCCGCATCGAGCGGAAGGCGGTGGTGAAGCGCAAGAAAACCCCGGCCCTGCAGGCCTGCCCGCAGCGTCGCGGCGTTTGCACCCGCGTGTACACCACGACCCCTAAGAAGCCTAACTCGGCTCTGCGTAAGGTCGCCCGCGTGCGCCTGACCAACGGCATCGAAGTGACGGCCTACATCCCCGGCGAAGGCCACAACCTGCAGGAACACTCCGTGGTGCTGATCCGCGGCGGTCGTGTAAAGGACTTGCCCGGCGTTCGTTACCACATCGTGCGCGGTACGCTCGACACGTCCGGCGTGGCCGATCGCCGCAAGAGCCGTTCCAAGTACGGCGCCAAGCGTCCCAAGTAGTCTTGTCGCGCGATGTGCGCGCAAGCCTGAGCAGGGATGCCCTGCAAGGGCGTTGCCCCGTATGGCGGGCAACGCCGGGAGGCGTCGTGTCGCCTCCGGCCGGTGCAAACCGGAATTTTTTACAGTAAGCACGGCGTGCGCCATGCAACGCACCCAGGCCGCCATGCGCGCCGGGGCGCTGCGGGGCTGGTGACGCCGCAAACAGAGATTCTCAAGGAGAATATCATGCCCCGTAAAGGTCCTGTGCCCAAGAGGGAAGTGCTGCCCGATCCGCTTTACAACAGCCGTCTGGTGACCAAGTTTGTGAACCGTCTCATGTACGACGGCAAGAAAGGCGCGGCCGAAAAGATTTTCTACAGCTCGCTGGAAAGCCTTGCCGAGAAGACGGGTGAAGACCCCATGCGCGCCTTCGAGAAGGCCCTCGACAATGTGAAACCCCATCTGGAAGTGAAGGCCCGCCGCGTGGGCGGCGCCACCTATCAGGTGCCTATGGAAGTGCGCCCCGAACGTCAGGTGTCTCTTTCCATCCGCTGGCTGATCAACTATGCGCGTTCGCGCGGCGAGAAGGGCATGACCTCCAAGCTCTCCGCCGAACTGCTGGATGCCTACAACGGCCGCGGCGGCGCGGTGAAGAAGCGTGAAGACACGCACCGCATGGCGGAAGCCAACAAGGCCTTTGCCCACTACCGCTGGTAAGCACGCCCTTTCATTCAGGATGGCCGCGCCCGCAAGGGCGCGGCGTCCGTTCGTACCCGCCCCCTCAGCTTCCGATTGGAGGAATAGCCCGTGTCCCGCACCGTTGCAGTAGACAAACAGCGCAATATCGGCATCATGGCTCACATTGACGCCGGCAAAACAACCACCACCGAACGCATCCTTTTCTATACCGGCGTTTCCCACAAGATTGGCGAAACCCACGACGGCGAATCCACCATGGACTGGATGGAGCAGGAACAGGAGCGCGGCATCACCATCACCTCCGCCGCGACCACCTGCTTCTGGAAGGACTGCCGCATCAACATCATCGACACTCCCGGTCACGTGGACTTCACCATCGAAGTGGAACGCTCCCTGCGCGTGCTTGACGGTGCCGTGTGCGTTTTTGACGCCGTGGCCGGCGTGGAACCCCAGTCCGAAACCGTGTGGCGTCAGGCCGACCGCTATCACGTGCCCCGCATCTGCTTCGTGAACAAGATGGACCGCATCGGCGCCAACTTCTTCCGCTGCGTCGGCATGATTCACGATCGCCTGGGCGCCAAGGCCGTGCCGCTTCAGCTGCCCATCGGCGCGGAAGACAAGTTTGAAGGCGTGGTGGACCTCGTGCGCGGGCACGCCATCCGCTTCGACAAGAGCACCAAGGGCGCCGAATTTTCCGTGGAAGACGTGCCCGCCGATATGCAGGCCCTCTACGACGAAAAGCGTCACGAGCTGATGGAAGCCGTGGCCGAAGAGGACGAGGCCCTGCTCGACAAGTACCTGAGCGGCGAAAGCCTGACCGAAGAGGAAATCATTTCCTGCATCCGCAAGGCCACCATCGCCCGCAATATCGTGCCCGTTCTCTGCGGTTCCGCTTTCCGCAACATGGGCGTGCAGCCCCTGCTGGACGCCGTGGTGGATTACCTGCCTTCTCCCGTGGACATCCCGCCCATGATGGGCCACGACGCCCACGACGAAGAAAAGACCATCGAATGCCACTGCGACGACAAGGAACCTCTGGCCGGTCTGGTGTTCAAGCTGTTCTCCGACCCCTTCATCGGCCACCTGTCCTTCTTCCGCATTTACTCCGGCTATCTTGAGTCCGGCACGAGCGTCTACAATGCCAATACCGGCAAGAAGGAACGCATCGGCCGCATCCTGAAGATGCACGCCAACAAGCGCGAAGACATCAAGTGGGCCGGCGCCGGCGACATCGTGGCTCTCGTGGGCCTCAAGAACGCCTCCACCGGCGACACCCTCTGCGACGAAAAGCGCGAAGTCATCCTCGAATCGCTCAACATTCCTGAGCCCGTTATCGAGGTGGCCATCGAGCCCAAGACCAAGGCCGACCGCGACGCCCTCTCCGCCGCCCTCAACAAGCTGGCCAAGGAAGACCCCTCCTTCCGCGTGAAGGGCGACGAAGAAACCAACCAGACTCTGATCGCCGGCATGGGCGAACTGCATCTGGAAATCATCGTTGACCGCCTCACCCGCGAATTCAACGTGAACGCCAACGTGGGCAAGCCGCAGGTTGCCTATCGCGAAACCATCTCCAAGACTGCCAAGGTGGACATGAAGCACGCCAAGCAGTCCGGCGGTCGCGGCCAGTATGGTCACGTGGTCATCGAGGTGGAGCCGAATCCGGGCAAGGGCTACGAGTTCGTCAACTCCATCACCGGCGGCGTCATTCCCAAGGAATACATCCCCGCTGTGGACAAGGGTATTCAGGACGCCATGAAGTCCGGCGTTATGGCCGGCTTCCCCTGCGTGGATATCAAGGTCAACCTGGTGTTCGGTTCGTATCACGAAGTGGACTCCTCCGAACAGGCCTTCTACGTGGCCGGCTCCATGGCCATCAAGGAAGCCATGCGTCAGGCCGCTCCCGTGCTGCTTGAGCCCATCATGGACGTGGAAGTGGTGACGCCCGAAGAATACCTCGGCGACGTCATGGGCGACCTCAACGGCCGCCGCGGCCGCGTGCAGAGCATGGAAGCCCGCGCCGGCGGCGCTCAGAGCGTCCGCGCTCAGGTGCCCCTGGCCTCCATGTTCGGTTACGCTACCGACCTCCGCTCCCGTACGCAGGGCCGCGCCACCTTCACCATGCAGTTCGATCACTACGAGCGCGTGCCGCAGGCCATTGCCGACGA
>CALVHG010000084.1 GCA_944327285.1 uncultured Desulfovibrio sp.
CATTCGGCTCTTGGCAGAAGACCTCCAGCGTCATGCCTGAGCGGAGGGTGAACAACGTGTTGATACTCTACAGCTAGAGCATTTTCAGTTTGAAATGCTTCGCATTTCAAACCATACGGCCTGTCGTTTCGCGGAAAAAACGCGGTTTTTCCGCTCACTTTGGGCCGGGCGGCGCTGTACGGCCGCCTCGCGTTTCACCTTTTTCAAAGTTGAAACACTCTAAAAAAATCTACAGAAAAAGGGATGAAAGAACCGCGTTCTTTCATCCCTTTGTTGTTGCGAGGAATACCTCGTCCGGATCAACCGGGGAAACTGCCTGAGGCAGGTCTCATCGAGACGGCGTTATTATACGCCGCTTTTAGAGGACATCCTTGCCGTGCTGGGCACGCATTTCATTGACCGCCGCCACGAGGGCGTCGGCGTTCAGCACCATTTCCATCATGCTGATCTGCTCTTCCCAGGCCTGCGGATCGGCTTCAGCCTTCAGCAGGGGATCCAGAATGTGATAGACGGGGAGTCCCAACGAGACTCCGGCCAAGGGACCTGCAAAGGTCGGGTCGCCAGCGGTGACGGTTTCGGCATAGATGCCGGCGCCTTCAGCGTCGGAAGCACCAAGCACAACGATGATGTTGTCAGCGCCGAAAGATTCGGCGGCGTCCTTGATGCGCTGTTGGTTTTGCAGATCCATGGCGCCTGCCGCCGTTCAGACGAAGCATTCCGTGGCCGCGAAGACCACTTCCGCTCCGCTGTTGGCGAAGACGCTCTCCATGGCGGGGCTGGGAATACCATCCCGTTCGCCAAGAAGAATCAGCTTCTTTCCAGCGAGCTTGCTCATACGCGCTCCTTTTTGCGCCCGAAACAGGGCGACATTACGCGGGAAAAATCCCGCAGACAGTTCCGTGTCGATACCCGGACAAAACGCCCGTCCGCCCAGAGAGAACGCCTTCTCCCCTGCGGGTGGTCGCCTGCCTGCGCAGTCGCCGCAGCTCCCGCACCCCGGACCCCGTGCTTTCCGGCAATGCGGGCCCACGGATCAGACACGACTCCTTAACCGAAAACTATTTCCATTGCCGCGACCGGGTTCGTGCCGTCCGCGCAACAGCATCCACAAAAGATGCGCATTCCGAAGCGTCGCTTCCGAGGGCAGTGAAAGCTCGACGCTCCTCCCCCCTCCGCGTGCGCGGAAGGCCGGGACCGGGGAAAGGCACGTTCCCGCAGGGCGTTACGCGCCATTCCCCAGGAAAAGACACAGGTTTTAGCCGATCAGCGCCTCGGCGCGGGAAGTGATGGCTTCCAGATTGACCTCGTCGCCGGAGAGGCGATCCGTGCATTCGCCGCCCTTGTAGAACAGGAAGGTGGGCACGCTCATGACCTTGAGGCTGATGCAGAGGCGACGGTTGCCGGCCACGTTGACCTTGCAGATTTTCACCTTGCCTTCAAGGCGTTCGGCGAGCTTTTCCACGTCGGGCATCAGGGCAAGGCAGGGGCCGCACTGGGGGCCCCAGAAGTCCAGCACAACGGGGAGGGCGGACTGGGTCACTTCGGCTTCAAAATTGTCCTTGGTGATTTCAATCATTGTTATTCTCCTTCCGAAGGCGCGAGAAAGCCTTCACGTTGCAGAATGGCGACGGCCCTTTCCTTATGGGACGCCTGAACGCGGATTACCGGACCTGTGCAGCCCATGGCATTTTCCGCATAAATATTTTCTTTCCAGAGGGCCTGCGTGGCGGGTTCCAGATCGAGCACGTCCACGCCGGTTATCTGCGCGTCCACAGGCACGGCGGGCGGCGCTGCGGGAGCGGAGGTCGCCGCCGCGGGAGCCGCGGGGGCAAGCTGCGCGAGGGCATCGTCCAGACCAGCGGCGCGCGCCGCGGCCAGTTCCCTGGCCACGATGCCCGGCAAATCGGCGGCGGAGCATGTCGCGGCCAGTTGCAGAGCCTGCGCCGCCACGGGCGCGCCCGATGCGCGGGAAATAATGGACACCACGCGCGACCAGCCCTCGCCCACCGAGGGGCCGTAGCCCCAGCCGACGGTTTCCCGATAGCCGCCGGAAGTGAATGTGGCAAAGACCTTGACCAGCGCGTTGCCGGTCAGGCTGTCGCAGACAAGCACGTCCACGGTTCCGGCCACAAGATCGTTGCCGCGCAGCAGGCTCCCGCCGTCGCCGCGGCCGCTGGCGCCGAAATTGACGTCATAGCCCGCATCGCGCATGCGTTGCAGGGCGCGCAGCGCCTGCGCCGCGCCGTCCTGATTGAGGAAGGCCAGCGAAGGACGCGCAATGCCCGCGGCCTTGGCCGCAGCCAGCCCGTAGATGGCGTTAAGCAGCAGCGCCGGACCGCGTTTGGCATGCGACATGCCCGTGCAGGAGGCCACAAAGAGCGGCCTGCCGCAGCCGGGGGTCTGCATGCGGCCGATGGTGGTCACGCCGATGGGGAAAGGATAGTGCAGAGCCACGGCCCCGTCGATACGGCCTTCGGCAAACGCCGCGTCAAGAGCGGCGGCGCGGGCCTCGTCGCTGTCCTCGCAGGGCAGCCAGTCAAGGTCCTCCCAGCCGGGCGCGGGCGTTCCTATGGCCAGCACGCGCAGACCGGGACGCGCTTCCTGAGCCATGCGCGCGCCGCGCAACAGCTCCTCCGCGCCCAGCTCGCCGCCGCCGACCATGAGGGCGATCCGTCGCTCAGGCCCGCACGCACGCGCCGTGCGCACGATATCCGCCAGAGCTTCGGCAATACGTTGTCTCTTGAGGTTATCCATAGTCTACCCCTTGAGCTTCCCGGCCATGTCTTCCATCACTTCCAGCAGCACGGCGCGCACATCCTGCGCATTCACGGCAGCGGCGGCAGGCTGCGCCACGGGCTTTTCCACAATGAAGGAGGCCCCGTCGGCCAGATTGGTCAGACGTCCGAGGAACAGGCTCCCCTTGCCAATCAGCATGGCGCGCTGCATGCGCCCGTCGCGGATGGCGTCCACGGCATGGCCGAGGAAAGGAACGCCGGAAGGAATGTGTCCCTGCGTGGGCGCAAAGCCCGGCACGCCGTGCGCGGCCACAAAATCGGCAATGGCCGTGCGCTCAAGCTGGCCTTTCATGACGGCCAGCGCGGCTATCATCTTGTAGTTGGCTTCCGGCACGTTGCCCGCGCCCGCAGGCAGAGTGATTTCCGGATCGTGCAGTTCGGGCGCGTACACGTCCACGTCGTTGAAGCCCAGACCGGCGGCCGTCAGAGGTTCATAGACCAGCGCCGTAGTCACGGCCTGCGGCGAAGCGCCCGCGCTCACGCTGTGCTTGCCGATGGCGTCAAGACGGATGGCGGGCGTCTGGCCGTCGTCGGGGCCGAGCAGCACGGCAAAGCCGCCCAGGCAGCACTCCAACGGCGTCACGTTCTTTTTCAGATGCTCGCGCGAGTTCATAAACAGTTTGGGGATGCAACCGCCGCTGACCACCGCCACATTCTTGCGGACGCCCGCCGCAACCATGCTGGCGGACGTGATGATGGCCGCCACCGGCGCGGCGCAGAAGGCGCGCACGTCAAAGCCGCTGGCATGGGAGCAGCCCGCGCTTTCGGCGATAGCCTTGGCCATGTTGCCGCCGCCGCGCTGATTGATGTCGCCCGCGGCCTCTTCCGAACAATCCACCACAAAATCGATGTCGTCGGGCGTCAGACCGGCATTTTTAATGAGATGCAGCAGGGACAGCACCGCCCCGGCCTTGCTGGCGATATTTTCCAGCAGCACATGAGCGGAAAGGTTCTCGTCAACTTCATGGCCGCGACGGCAGCAGCCCACGACCTTACCGCCGCAGTACAGGGGCAGCGCATGTTCATCGTTGATATGCGCCTCAATTTCCGCCGCCTCGTGCCCGGCCTCAAGACGGGCAATCTGCACGGGACCGATGACGGGGTGACTTTCCAGCTTTGCCTTCATGGCCGCGGCAAAGTCCTTTTCCAGCCAGATCAAATCAAAGACGTCGCAGATGTCCAGCAGAGCCAGAAATTCATCTTCGGGCATGATTTCGCCGTAACGGCCGTAACGCGTCGAACTTTCCGCAAGATGCTCCATGCACGGACGCGCCGCCGCCGCAAAGGCGGGCATGTCCAGCGCGCCGATATAGGCCAGATTGGGCGCATAGCGGCTCACGACGTCATAGCCCGGAACCTTTGCCGCCAGATCGGTCAGGAAAGGGGAATCCGGCTTGGCGACACGTTCCTGCCACGGCGTCGTGCCGTAATGAAACCCCAGTTCGGATGCGTGGTTGAGGCAATAGGCTGTGCCCCTGATACCGACATATGCCATATGCAAAGCCTCCTCGGCGTGTTCCGGTTGTTGCATTTCGGGAAAGGAACTCTTGCAGTTCCCGCCCTTCCCTCTCCAACGCGCTTTCACGAACTCCGCCGGGGAGGGAAAAGGACTATTTTCAAGACAGGCACGCGTCAGACGAACTCTGGCCGCGCCGCTATAGCATACTCTATTCCAAATAAACTGTTTACCAGTACTCCCGTCCCCACAGAAAAAGCGCGTTGGGGGAAGGATGGGGGGCCGGGGGGAAGGAAACACCCTTGCGCGCTAGCCAAGGGGGTTCCCTTCCCCCCGGAAAAACGAATTAGCAATACGCCCTAGCCGCCGACGATGTGATGGTAAGCGGACATGGCGGCGAGAGCGCCGTCGCCCGCGGCGGTCACGACCTGCCGCAGCGGCGTGTCGCGCACGTCGCCCGCGGCGAAGATGCCCGGCACGGAGGTCTGAAGGCGGCGGTCCGTCTCAATCCAGCCGCCGTCGGTGCGGCGGCAGACATCGCCCAGAAAATCGAGCTGCGGCACGGTGCCCACAAAGACAAAGACGCCTGCCAGCGGGATGTCGGACGTTTCGCCGGTTTTGACATTGCGCACGGTGATGCCTTCCACAAGCTCCGTGCCGTTGATGCTTTCCACCACGGAATCCCACACGGGGACGATTTTGGGATTGGAAAGGGCGCGTTCGCTGGGCACGCGATCGGCGCGAAATTCGTTGCGGCGGTGCACGATATAGACCTTGGAAGCAAAGCGCGTCAGGTAGCAGGCTTCTTCAACGGCGGTGTTGCCGCCGCCGATGACGGCCACTTCCTCATCGGTGAAGAACGCCCCGTCGCAGACGGCGCAATAGCTCACGCCCGCGCCGGTCAGCGTGGCTTCGCCGGGGCAGCCCAGACGGCGGAACGCCGCGCCCGTGGCGATGATGACGGCCTTTGCGGCAATGTCGCCCGCGCTGGTGTGCACCACGTGCGCGCCTTCGCCGGGCGTGATGCCCGTCACTTCGGCCCGGCGGAATTCGCAGCCCAGATGCTCGGCGTGATCATGAAAGGTCTTGCCAATGTCCGTGCCGGAAATCATGGTTTGTCCGGGCCAGTTCTCCACTTCGCTGGTGATGAGAATCTGCCCGCCAAACGAACCCTTTTCCAGCACCACCAGATCAAGACCGGCGCGCTTGCCGTAGATGGCGGCCGTCAGACCGGCGGGGCCGCCGCCGATAATCACAAGTTCCTTCTGTTCCATACAGCAAACCTTTGTATTTCCATAAATCAGTGTTTGAAAGGCAAAGCGCTTCACGCTGAAAATGCTCTACCGGGGGACGGCTGACACAAGAAAGGCCGCAACGTCTCCGTAACGCCGGATTTCCCCATATAAAGCGCGTTTAGGGGAGGAAGGGAGGAGTCCGAGGGGGGAAGAACTACAAGAACGCCTTTCCTTTGGAAAGGCTGGGCCCCTTGCGCGCCAGCCAAAGGGGGCGCCTTCCCCCCTCGGAACACCTCTCACTCTCTCCTCACTGTCTAAAACACCGTCTGTTCGCTGACGTTGGTCGAAAGGGCCGTGAGCGCCTTTTCAACCAGCTTGCGCCGGAGAGCCTTTTCCTCGGCGGCGTCAAGGGTCGGATCGCCCAGCGGATGCGGAATGGCAACCGTGGGGATGATGCGGTTTGCGCCCACGCTCTGAGAAATGGGCACGATGGACGCCATATGCACAACCGGCATGTCGCCCGCGTCTTCAATGGCCTTGGCAAGCGTTGCACCGCAACGCGTGCAGGTGCCTCAGGTAGATGTGAGGATGACGGCCTGCACATTGGCCTCGCGCAACTTGGCGCCGATTTCCGCGCCCCACTTGCGGGCATTGCTGACGGCCGTGCCGTTGCCCACGGTGGCATAGTAAAGATGATGCAGCTTGCCTATGCGGCCTTCCTTTTCCAGATCGCGCAGCACGTCCACGGGCAGCACGCGGTCGGGGTCCTGATTGGCGTAGGTCTGATCATAGCCGCCGTGAGCGGTCTGATAGGAGCCGGCCTGAAGGTCCGTAACGCCGCTGATGTCATATTCGCCATAGTTGCGGGCGCTGGAAGCGGCGATGTGATCGGGGTTGCCCTGCGGCACGATGCCGCCGGAGGTCACCAGCGCGATGGTGGCGTGGGCCATGTCTTCCACGGCGGGACGCGGGGTCACGCGGTCAAAGACGGGCATCTTGTATTCGGTAACGAAGGGTTCGCCGCGCAGCTTCTTGAGCAGCATGTCCACGGCGCGTTCCGCGCCAATCTTTTCGTAGAAGGTGTTTACGCGCACGCCGCGCTCAATGTAGCCCTCGGCTTCGGGGCTGCCGAGCTTTTCGCCGCGCAGCAGCTTGCCCATGAGGGCGGCCATAGGCGGCAGGGCCGTGCCCATGCCGCGCGCGTTGTCGCTGGTGGGCACGATGTAGGTGGCGGCCTTGTAGAGTTCCACGCCGGGATTTTCGGGGAACATGGCCGCAAGGCTGATGAAGCCCGCCTGGGCGGCCGCGGCGCAGGCAAAGCCGCAGGCCATGCCGTAACGGCCGGCATTGAAGGCGGGACCGGCAATCAGGGCCTGCGCGTCATGCTTGCGCAGGGCGTCCACAATAAACGCGCCCACTTCTTCCTGATGGGAAACGCAATAGTTGTCGCCGCAGACGATGGTGGCCACGATTTCCACGTCCGCGCCAAGCAGCTTGGCAAGACCGAGACCGGGGCCGGCCACGCCTTCCCGAATCTCAGGCGGCAGATCGGCCTTGTCCTCGCCGCCCACGCCGCCGAAGAACTGATTTATATAATGAATAATGCGGTAGCTCATGCTGATTCTCCCCGATAGGCTAGATGGTGTAGGCGCCGAGACGGTTGAAGCCCAGTTCGTTGGTGGCGGCCATGATGGCCTGGAGTTCCACTTCCAGCGAGCCGTCGGGCTTGAGCGAGCCGAAGAAACCGCCCGCAATAACGTCGGCCTGACCGATATCGCCGATGACCTTCTGCATGGGCGGCAGGAGGATAGTGGCGTTGGCATTGCCGCCGGTCACGCAGGCGTCGCCTTCCACGCAGGAGTCGGCCAGCGACTGGCTCGCGCCGTTGGCTCCGGCGAATTCGTCCGTCACCAGCACGGTGCGGATGCCCGCCTTTTCAGCCTTCACGCAGTTGAGCACGAGGTCGGCATCGGGGTTGCCGAAACCTTCTTCGGAAATGACCACGGCATCCACGCCGAGCATGGAGGCCAGCTTCACGGCGTAGGAGGACGAGCGCTGCTTGTCGGCCAGCGTCACGTTTTCATTGGTGATGACCACGCCGACAAAGTTCAAATCCTTGCCGTGACGGTCATAGAGCGCCCGGATGATGGGGTTATTCAGATGCACGTAGGTGTTGTTCTTGTCGCAGGCGGACACGCAGTTGCCGGAGATAATGGCGCCGTCCATGATTTCCGTGGGCGAAATGAGGGTGGGCAGGATGCGCTTTGCGTCCACGCCGTAGACCCACGTGTCATGCAGCAGGCCCTGCGACTGTAACATATAGATGTAAGCCACCTTGGGCAGAGAGCCGTGCGCGCCGAGCCCTTCGCGCAGGGAGGGGGCTTCGTAGCTTTCCACGGTATCGGCCGGATGATTCTTGCAGTGCGCGGCCAGATAGTGCGCGGCCTTCAGACCGGCAATGCGGCAGGCATGTTCGGCTTCATGCAGCTTCACATCCTCGCGCGGATGCAGCACCACGGCGAGGTTGCAGGTGCGGGAGAAGGGCGTGTAGTCCGCGCCGGGGCCGGACATATCCACAATGCCTTCCTGCGCGGCCACGAGACGGCCGGTTGTCAGCACGCACATGCCTTCCAGCACCAGCGTCTTCCCCTCGCCGACGGTTTCCACAGGGCCGATAAAACCGGGAAAGACCTCGCCGGGGCCTTCCAGCTTGCAACGCGGCTCGATGGCGTCCTTGACGGGCATGATACGCACGCTGTCGCCGGGATGGGCGATGTCCAGTTCCACGTCGGCAAGATGGGAATCTTCCAACAACAGGGCGCGCAGCTCTTCCGCATTGACGGTAAGGCAGCTTCCCTCAAGGCCGGTGGACGGCCCGAAACGAAGTTGCGAGACGTGTATCTTGTGCAGTTCAAGCTTCACGACTGGCCTCCTTGCACGGCTCCATGCCGTGCGTTCTATGGGGTAGTAACGAGTTCTGTTGCGGGCTGAATGCCGTAGGCATCCAGCGTATGGCGCAACAGTTCATGATCCAAAAGGGAACAGGACTGGCGCAGGGCCGGCGGGACCTCCGCCGGGCAGAGGCCGGGAGCGGCGGCATAGACGGCCGCCGCCTCTTCCACAAGACGCAAGGAATCGCCGTCCACTTCGGGGCGAGCCGAAGGACGGGCGGGCGATGCGAGCAGAAGAGATCGGTAGGGCTGCTGGCGCGGGCGGAAATTGCCGTAGAGCGGATGGTGCAACAGGCGCCAGCCGTAGTGGACGAGATCGCGTCCGGCAGTCAGGACCTGAACCGCCGCCGCGTCAGTAAGAAAGCAGGAAAAATCGGAGGGAGAAAGGGACGCCCGCACGCCGTGCGGACGAAGCTCTGACCAGGGATGTCACAGATTCCCCGGCGCGTAGAGCCGCATACGTGGATTGTTGGTCAGCAGGACAAACGCCATAATCGGCCCCCGTGCTGTTTGCATCTGTCATCGGCAGGGGCCAATTTCAGAGTGCGTCCGACCATGTTCCCTTGTGCCTGAGAGATTCGGTTTCCCTTTCCCCTTCGGCGGCGCCTGCGGCGCACTCTCACATGGTCGTCATCCGCGTGTCTCTTTTTTGGAAGAATGGCCTTTTGTGATTTTTTTGTCAATAGATTTACGACTACCGACGCCTGTTTTTTTCGTTTTTTACGTCGTCCCCTCTAAGGGGCTGCTTTTCTTGTAAAACAAAATATATCAAAACAATTCAATAAATTACAACGAAAGTTTATTTTTAAAAAATCGAACAGGTAAAAGCTAACCCCGCAAAAAGCCTTGAAATATGATTATCGCAGCTATGCTTTTACCGTTGCTTGAAAGCTTTTTCACAATAAGATTTTCTCCTGTCCTAGGAGAAGAAAGACACTTGCCCGCCGGGGAGTGCCGCCAGCACACCAAATTTGTTTTAGAGCGTTTCAACCTTGAAAAAGGTGAAACGCAAGGCGGCGGCACAGCGCCACCCGGCCCAAAGTGAGCGGAAAAACCGCGTTTTTTCCGCGAAACGACAGGCCGTATGGTTTGAAACGCGCAGCGTTTCAAACTGAAAATGCTCTATCAGCCGCAAAAGCGCTTCCCTGCCCCTCCCCAGCGCGCATGGATCTCCTTTCCTGCGGCTGCTGCCCGGCGCGGGCGGCGGGTCGCCTGCCCGGCGCGGGGCATGGGGTGAGAGGGGTTCCCCCTCTACACCCCCTGCACCCTCGTACTCCCCTTTTTGCGGTAATGCGAAAGTAGTCTCTTAAATGGAGCTGTCCCCCGTCCGCCGCGTGTCGCGCGGGGCGTCGGCGCGGACCTTCCCGGCCTTGCCGGGTGATGTCCGCGCCTGCTGCGGCGCTCCGTCCGCCCTGCGGGCGCACGGGATCGCCTTCGCGCCCGCGACACGCTGCATCAACGGCAGGGGCAGAAGATGTGACCCTGCCGGAAGTCAGTCCCAGCGGGAAAATATCGGGGCAGATTTGCCAGGCGGTGGCAAAAAAGAAACACCCATGAAGGAGGCGGCCGACGGTGGCCGCAGCGCAAAATAACGAACGCGGTTCTGCCGGGCAGTGGCAAAAGGAAAACTCTTGCAAAAACGGAAACAGATTCCTTCGTAACACGTCCGTATGTTCGCGTTTCCGGGAGACGGTCGTTGACGGAAAGCGGCGGCATGGCCGGAACGGTTCATTTTTCAGAAAAAAGCGCGCTGAGGAGGGAGAGGGGGAGTTTGAGGGGGAGAGGGAACCCCTCTCGCGCCAGCAGAGGGGTTTCCTCTCCCCCTCAAGATACACCAGATGAACAGCCCTGAACTAAAAAAGCGCCGGAGCGGGAAACCTCTCCGGCGCAACGAAGCGTATGTTTTTTACCAGCCTGTGAACGCTACTTCGTGTTCAGCGGCTTGTACACGTCAAGGAAGCGGGGCCAGCCGGGCACCAGCGGCCGCGTCGCGCTCAAATCACGCCCGCGCAGGCCGGGATAATCCGGGGCGTAGCGGTAGGCGCGATGAATCATATTGGTCGCGCTCTTTCCGGGCAGAGATTCCGTGGCATCGCAGAAGATGCCCTTGGGCTGGCCCTTCATAATGGGATTAACAAATTCCCAGACCACTTCCCCTGCCGGCGTCACTTCAAAGAGGTGCCCCTGCTGGGTGGAGGTCACCAGCGTATTGCCGTTGGGCAGGCGCTGGGCCGCGCCCTGCCGGTAGCTGTAAAAGCTGGTGGGATACTTGGCGGCGTAGGTCCAGACTTCCTTGCCCGTCTTCGGATCGAGTTCCACAACGGCGGAGCGGTTGCCTTCCGCGCGTTCGGAACCGTTGTCAAAGACCTGAATATGCCCGTTGTCCAGCATGGTCACGTTATGCGAACCGAAAATGCGCTGCGAGCCGTTGTCGTACCACGAGGGACGATCGCCCTTGCCGTGCGTGGAAGGGTTGCCCCAGCGCCAGACAATCTTGCCGGTCTTGTGATCCACAAGATAAATTTCGCTGAAGTTGCGCGAGTTCAGCAGCACCTGATCCGTGGCCGGAATATATTCCACCGTATTGAAGTGGCTCCAGTCGAACGAGGCGTAGTCAATGCCCACGCTTTCCGGCAGACGATAATTGATGTCCAGCTGATCCGGGCCGGTGCCGATGTGATCCCAGGCGTGCCATTCCCAGACGGTCTTGCCGTTCCGATCCACCTCGCGCACGAAGTCAACCCAGAAATCCGACGTCTTCTGTCCCTTGATCACGGCTTCCTTGGGCTAGGTGCCCGGCTTGCGCCCCTTGGCCTGCGCTTCGGCGGGCGTCTTGCGCTCCCAGCCGAGAATCAGCGTGTTGCCGTTGGGCATGCGGTCGAAGCAGTGGTGCTGAATCTCATTGTCAGACTTCATCGTATACGACCAGACAACCTTTCCGTTCCAGTCGATTTCCTCGATGATGCCGCCCGCGCCCCCGATCTTCACAGGTTGTTCGGGCAGGCTGCCGGCGCGCAGCAAATTGCCGTTGGGCAGCAGACGGGCATAGAGACCGGGAGGATATTTGCTTTCCCAGGTATGAACCACGTCGCCCCGCATATTAATAAGGTAGGTTGTGGTGCATTTCACAGTGGGGGCAAAGAGGGTATAGCCCTCGAAGGTCTTGCCGGGCACATTCTTGAGCACCCCGGTGGGGCCGTCGTGCAGTTCGTAGGCAGCGGTCCGATCGGCGCGGGCAGCGCCAGACACGACAGGCAGATCGCCAAAGAAGCCAGCGGCTTCAACGCAGCTTGAAACATGACAATCCTCCGTTTTCACAGAACAGGGAAGGGCCGTCCACACGACGGCATCCCCTTTGTGCAAAAAAATAGCAAAGTCCTGTCGGACGCGCTGTAGCGGGTACTACATTTCGGCCACATTCTTTACGTTCACGCTTGCAAGGGAAGATCGCTCAATATACCCCTATGGGTATATTGACAGAATACCCCTAGGGGTATAGAGCAAGGACAAAAGCATAACGACGCTCTCCCCGGAGACGGGCGCGAAACCACGAAAGGAAACGGCTATGAGGATTCTGACATCGCTGCGCGAATGGTACGAAGAGGACAAACAACAAGCGCTGACGTTCGGCATTGCGGCGCTGGCGCTGGCTCTGAGCTTTTTCAACGTCCGGCTCTGGCGTCTCGATCCCGCATGGATCACCGTGCTGCTGTGCGGCGTCCCCATTGTGCGCGGCGCTGCGGAAGGCCTCTGGCATGAATTCGACATCAAGGCGGATGTGCTGGTATCGCTGGCCCTGATCGCCTCCGTCATTATCGGAGAAATCTTTGCGGCGGGCGAAGTCGCCTTCATCATGCAGCTCGGCGCCATGCTGGAAGAGCGCACCGTTGCCAAAGCGCGGGCGGGCATCGAAAAACTGGTGCGCCTCACGCCGCGCACGGCACGGAGGGTGGACGGCGCTGCGGAAAGTATCATCCCCGCCGAACAGGTGGCCGCCGGGGATATCCTGCGCGTGCTGCCGGGCGAAACCGTTCCTGTGGACGGCGTCATTGTCGCCGGACGCACGGCCATTAATCAGGCCGTCATGACAGGGGAATCCCTGCCCGTGGACAAGGAGCCCGGCGACGAGGTGTGCAGCGGTACGGTCAACCAGTTCGGCGCGTTCGACATGCGCGCCGTCAAGGTGGGCGAGGACAGTTCCCTGCAACGCATGATCCGGCTTGTGCAATCCGCCGACGCGGGCAAGGCCCGCATTGTGGGCATGGCGGATCGCTGGGCCACCTGGATCGTCGTGGGCGCGCTGGCCGCCGCGGCGGCAACCTGGCTGATCACCGGCGAAATCCTGCGCGCCGTCACCATTCTCGTGGTCTTCTGCCCTTGCGCGCTGGTGCTGGCCACGCCCACGGCCATCATGGCGGCCATCGGCAACGCCACGCGCAACGGCGTGCTTGTCCGCGAAGGCGACGCGCTGGAACGGCTGGCCAGCGTCGATACCATAGCCTTTGACAAGACCGGCACGCTGACACGCGGCCGCCCCGGCGTGCGCCACGTGCACAGCGCCCTGACGGACATGGACGGTTCCGCGCTTCTGGCCCTGGCCGCCGCGGCGGAAAGCCGCTCGGAACATCCTCTGGGCAAGGCCATTGTCGCCGCCTGCCCGGATCATGTCGCGCCGGAGACGTTCCGCATGCTGCCCGGCCGCGGCGTGGAGGCC
>CALVHG010000085.1 GCA_944327285.1 uncultured Desulfovibrio sp.
GCCGCCGCCTCGCGTTTCACCTTTTTCAAAGTTGAAACGCTCTAGATTTCCGTCACCACGGGCACAACAACCGGATCGCGCTCCAGCACCCGCCGGAAGAAGCGCCGCAACGACGAACGGATGCCGTCCTGCAGACGTGTCAGCTGCCCAGGACGAACCGCTTCTATTTCGTCGAGCACAAGGCATTTGGCATCTTCCAGCACATGACTGTACCGCTGCTCAAAAACGAAGCCCTTGGAGAACATCTCCGGTCCGTGCAAAATACTGCCCGTCTCCGAGTCCAGCACCAGCACGACCACGACCATGCCTTCGTCTCCAAGAATGCGGCGCTCACGCAGCACGGCCGTGCCGACATCCCCCACGCCCTTGCCGTCCACCAGCGTGCACTCCACGGACAGCGCCGGTTCCAGCCGGAAACCGTCCGGCAGCAGCGTAATGGGATGCCCGTCTTCCAGCACCACCACATTTTCGCGGGGCACGCCCTCTTCCACGGCCAGTCGGCCGTGCTTGACTAGATGACGATATTCCCCGTGTACGGGCACGAAAATGTCGGGATTGACCGTATGCAGCATTTCCACCAGTTCCTCGCGGTGCGCATGCCCCGACGCATGGATGGAACGCACGCTTTCATACAGTACTTCCGCGCCCAGGCGGTACATTTCGTTGATCAGGCGCGAAACGGCCTTGGCATTGCCGGGAATCATCCGGGAGCTCATAACGACCGTATCGCCCTCGCGCACGCTCAGCTGGCGATGCCCGCCGTAGACCATACGGGACAGGGCCGACAGAGGCTCGCCCTGCGCTCCCGTCACGACCAGCACAAGCTGCTCGTCGGGCAGATCCGGCACCCCGTTGTGCGCGTTGAAGAAATTAGGCGGCAGCTTGGCAATGCCCAAATCGCGGGCCATCTCGATGTTGTTTGCCAGAGACTTCCCGCTGATGACCACGGTGCGCCCATGCTCCTGCGCCAGATCGAACACTTCCTGAATGCGCTGAATATGGCTTGAAAACAGCGTGATGACAATGCGGCCCTTGGCCGTGTCAAAGACCCTGCCCAGCGATGCCTTGACCTCGCGTTCCGACAGAGAGTGACCGTCGCGCTCCACATTCGTGGAATCAGCCATGAGCAGACGCGCCCCCTTGGGGCCCACAAATTCGGCAATGCCTTTCAAATCCGTGGGGATGCCGCTCATGGGCGAGGGATCGAGCTTGAAGTCGCCGGTATGGATCACGCGGCCCACGGGCGTTTCCACGCCCAGCGCAAAACCTTCGGGGATGGAGTGGCAGACCGGGAAAAAGCGGAAATGCAAATCCCCAAGCCGCACCCGCCCGCGGCTGTCCACAGGGCACAGCTCCACCATATCCAGCAGCCCGTGCTCGCGCAGTTTGTGCTCCACCAGCGCCAGCGTAAAGCAGGAGCCGTAAATACGCACGCCCTTCAGCTGCGGCACGATCCACGGCAGCGCGCCGATATGATCCTCGTGCCCGTGCGTCAACACAATGCCGATCAATTTTTCCTTGATGGCAGACAAGGCCGCAAAATGCGGAATCACCACATCCACGCCAAGATGGCAATCATCGGGAAACATCAGGCCGCAATCTATCATCACCACGCCGCTGGCGGTTTCCCACAGCTGGCAATTGAGGCCAATTTCGCCCAACCCTCCCAATGGCGTTATCGTCAAGTAGGCTTCGTTCATCAATCCTCTGCTTCGCGCACAAATAGCGCTACAGGGCAGACGCGGCGCGTCTGCCCTTTCGTCAGTTCAGGGACGTACAGTCGACCATGTCGACAAAAAATTTCTGCGGGAAAACTCCCGTCTCCGGCAGGCCCGCTTCCGGACGGCGGCCGCTCGCAGGCGCATGCGCGACGCGCACACGCACAGAAAAGCCGTTCCCGGCCCCCTGCGCGGCGCGACAGTCTCAACTGCGCGCCCTCTTTTCTCGCCGCTGTCGGGAAGGCGACGTATTCTGCGCGGATGCAACCGCGCGGCGCTACTTCTTTGGCGCGGCTCCGTTCTGCCGCGCCGCCGCGCGCGTCACATCGGGATGAAACTCGCCCATGGCCACATAGAGCTGGGCCAGCGCCGTCAAATAGTCAGCCTTTGCCCCGGTCAGAGACGAATGCGCCGTCTTGAGATTGGAAGAAGCGTCCAGCACGTCAAAGTTCGTGCCCACGTGCTCCTGATAACGGGCAACGGCCACGTCGTAGGCTTCCTTGGCTTGCGCCACGCCCTTCTGCGCCACGCCGATGCGTTTTTCCGCCTCGCGGACGGCCAGCAGTTTGGACTTGATGTCATAGCCTACGTTGAGCTTGAGGTCTTCTTCCTCGTAGCGCATTTTGGTCACCAGCCAGCCTGCCTGCTGATCGGCGTAGTAGGTGGTGCCCCACTGAAAGACTTCCCAAGTCGCGCGCGCGCCGACTTCCCACGTGGACATACGCGAGCCGTAGTTCCCGGCGCTGCGCAGATCGGGCGTATTGCCTTCCTGCGTGATGTTATAATAGGCCTCAATCTGCGGGTAGTACTCGCTCTGCACTTCCTTCTGGCTCTTCCCCGCAATTTCCACGCTTTTGGCGGCAATATACAAATCGGGGCGCTGCCTGTAGGCGCGTTCCAGACACTGCTCCAGCGAAAGACGGAACGGCACGTGGCGCAACGCGCCCGCATAGGCGACCTGCGCCGTGGCCGGCAGCCCCAGAAGAGTGTTCAGCTCGGCCAGATAGGTTTCCCGCGAATTTTCCGCCTGAATATAGGAGCGCTCGGCCTCGCTGACGTCAACCTCGGCCTGAAGCACGTCCAGACGCGGGCTCAGCCCCACGTCATAATAAGCGCGAGTAATCTTGAGCTGATCGCGCAGGCGCTCCAGAGATTCCTTTTCGCTCAGACTGTTCTCTGCCGCGCGGAGATAGTTGAGAAAGGCCGTCTGCACCTTTTCCGTCATGCTCAGCTCGGCCTGACGCACGGAGGCCTTGTCGCTGTCGGCCTGCAGCGCCGCCTTCTGATAGGTAGCCAGCAGCCGGAAGCCCTGAAAAACGGGCTGCGACACCTCTATGCCCCAACTATACACGCCGTATTCCGCCGGGCGCTGCGCCGACGCGGGACGCCGCTCCTGTTTGGTCACGCCGTAGCTCATGCCCAGCCTGGGACCGAACGCCCCGCGAGCGGACTTGCGGCCCTCTTCCGAGGAACGGCTCTGCGCCTCCTCCGCGCCGAGGCTGGGATTATGCCGCAGCGCCCGCTCCACGGCGCCCTGCATGTCCAGAGGACCGCGCGGCAGCGGCTCGCGGGCGCGGGCTTCAGCCCCCAGCGGGCGTTCGCCGCCGTAAAGAGGCTTTTGCGCCACATGGGAATCCGCGGCAACGGCATCAGCAATCCACGCCCCGCCGGGCAGCGTCAGCGCCGCCCCGAACGCGCACAGACCAAAAAGAAAACAGCCTTTCATAACACCTGCTCACGCACGACGCTCCCTGATCCGGACAGGGCGCGCGTCAAAAAAACTGTCGTCCCGGAGGCCCGGCACAATCCGTGCGCGAACCTGTCAGACAGGAGAATTACAGCGAAAAAAACACGATCAACCACGCCATATTCATGCATTATGGGCTATCACTATACACGGGCAAGGGGGCGCTTGGCAATGCGCTTGTCAGCGCCGCGTCTCTAAAATTCATCTTGAAAAACTCTTGACTTCGCGGCATGCTGCACCACGATGCGTTTTCGTCCTGTTCCGGCAGGACGCGCCCATATCTGGCAGACAGGCGCGATCACCGCGCTTTTTTACGGAGACAGGAATGGAATTCAGCTTTTTTACCATGGTTGCGCAGGCCAGCCTGGTGGCCCAGTGCGTGCTGGCCTTTCTGCTGCTTATGTCCGTCGGCAGCTGGGGCCTCATGATTCAAAAAGCCATTGCGCTCAATGCCGCGCAGAAAAAAGCCCTGAGCGGCACCGCCCGCTTCGAGAAGGCCGCCACCCTGCGCGAGGCCGTGCAGTCGCTGGGCTCGGACCCCTCGTCCCCCCTCTACTATGTCGCCCATCAGGGCGTTCTGGAATTTAACCGCTCCAAAGAGCTGGGCAACGACAGCGAAGTGGTTGTGGACAATGTGCGCCGCGCTCTGCGGCAGGGCGTGGCCAGCGAAATGTCGCGCCTGCAGAGCTCCCTGTCCCTACTGGCAACGGCGGCCAACACGGCCCCCTTTATCGGCCTGTTCGGGACGGTCTGGGGCATTATGAGCTCCTTCCACTCCATCGGGATGCTCAAGACGGCCTCTCTTGCCACGGTGGCCCCCGGCATTTCCGAAGCTCTGGTCGCCACGGCCATCGGCCTGCTTGTGGCCGTGCCCGCCACCATCGGTTTTAATATCTTCATGGGCAAAATCGGTCAGGTGGACACCCTGCTGGTCAATTTTGCCGGCGTCTTCCTGAACCGCGTGCAGCGCGAACTGAACGCTCATCGCCCGGTGACGCGCACCGGCAGCACGGAGATGTAATCATGGGTGCCAATGTCGGCGGCGGCAGCAAATTTGTTTCCGAGATCAACGTGACGCCCTTTGTGGACGTCATGCTCGTGCTTCTGATCATCTTCATGGTGGCCACGCCCATGATGAGCCAGGGCATAGACGTTGATCTGCCCCAGACCAAGCAGGTGGAAGTCCTGCCCACGGAATCGGAAAATATGGTCATGACAGTGCGCCAGGACGGCAAAATCTTTCTGGACGAATACGCCGTGGAACTGGATGACCTCGAAAACAAGCTCCAGGCGCTGGTCAAGGAAAAGAATAAGACTCTTTTCCTTCAGGCGGATAAAAACGTTCCCTACGGGACCGTCGTTGACATCATGGGCCGCATCAAGGCCGTAGGCATCGAAAAGCTCGGCGTTGTGGCCGAGAAACCTGACGAGGCCCCCGCTGCCGGCCGTCGCTAGAGCGTTTTACCTTTGAAGAGGGTAAGACGCGAGGCGGCAGCTCAGCGCCGCCCGGCCAAAGCGAGCGGAAAACCGCGTTTTTCCGCAAAACGACAGGCCGTATGGTTTGAAACGCAACGCGTTTCAAACTGAAAAAGCTCCAGAGCATCCCGCGGGCCTGCCTGTTTTCCAGGCGGGCCGCGCTTCGTAGAAACAGACTCCGGGACGCGGGCCTGCCGCTGTCCCCGAAAGACAGGGAACCGCGTCACGACCGCCGCGCGCCAGACAGAAAAACGCTGCGGCACACAGGGCGCTCCCCTGCCCAGACAGAAAAGACTGCCATCATGAATTGGGCTTCCTATATTCTCTCTTTTTGCCTCCATGTGCTGATCATTCTGCTGATCTGGCTCTGGCCGGCTTCGCCGCCGGTCCGTCTGGACGCGCCTCCCGTCATGATCAGTCTTGTGGACGGAGCTCCCGGCGGCAATCGCACGCCCTCCTCCATTCTCGGCGCCGCAGGGCAGCCCACCTCCGGCCCCAAGGACTTTGCGGCGCCGGCCCCCAAGGCCGAAGTAGCCGCTCCGGCCGCCACCCCTCCCCAGGCCGAGCCCATCAAGAGCCCGCCAAAGGAAGCGGCGCAGGATCGCTCGCCCAAGGATGAAGTCAAAGAAGCTCCGCGCCCCCGTCCCAAGCCTGACGACAACGCCGCGGCGCTTCTGGCCAAGAAGAAAAAAGAAGAGGAAGCCAAGCGGCAGCAGGAAGAGCGCGAACGGCAGCAGGCGGAACTGAAAAAGAAGGAACAGGAACGCCGCGAAGCCGAACAGAAAAAGAAAGAAGAAGAGCGCAAAAAAGCCGAACAGAAGAAAAAAGAAGAGGCCCGCAAGAAGGCTGAACAAAAAAAGAAGGAAGAAGAGCGTAAAAAGGCCGAACAGGCGCGCAAGGAGAAGGAAAAGGATTCCGTGGCGGCCGCGCTGCGGGATGCGCGCCGCAAGGCGTCTTCGCGCGTGGAATCCGGCGACCGCGGCACCGCCGTGGAGCAGGCGCTGGCGCAGGCCCGCAAAAATGCCGGCGGCGACGGCGGCGGCGGAGGCGGCGAAGGCGACGGTCCTGGCGGCGGCGGTCTGAACGAGGTCTACCTTGGTCAGATCATGCTTGCCGTGCGCCCCAACTGGAGTTTTGCCTCGGCCAGCCGCGCCAACTTTGCCTGCATCGTGCACGTCAGCGTGGACATGAACGGCGAAATTCAGGATGCCCAGGTCACCCAGGGCTCAGGCAACGCGCAATTCGATGCCTCGGCGGTCAATGCCGTAATCCGCACGGGCAAGGCCGGTCTCTTCCCGAAGCCGCCCTCCCCGGAATACTGCGAGGTCGATCTGGTCTTCCGCATGGACGAACTGTCGCGGCGCTAGAACGCTTTGCCCCTGGAAAAGGCAAAACGCGCGGCAGCGGCACAACGCCGCCCGGCCCGAAGCGAGCGGAGAAAACGCGCCTTTTCCGCGAAACGACAGGCCTCAAACGATCTAAGACAACTCAGAACGCGCTCCCCCTCCGCGGGACTGCCCCGAAGGGGGAGCGCGCCAAAGGAAGGCCCCTTCCGGGGAATTGCCTTTCCAGCCCCTGCCGCCATAACGACGCGCCGTCTCTGAAGCGTCCCTCTTACGGCGGCCCGCGCGTACCGCGCCGCCTCCTGAACAGAGTCGGGGCGAGCCGGAACGCGCAGCCCACACGAATGAACGGCGATCTCCGGGATCGTCATCCGGCTCCGGCCCATCCGCCCGGCGGGCGGAGTGTTTTTTTTCGCAGCAAGGAGGTCTTATGCCCCTGTTTTCCCTGAAAACCATCCGCCGCCCGCAGCGCCTTGCCACGTGCGCCGCGCTTCTTGCCCTGCTGGGCGCGGCGGACGCAACGCATGCCGCCGCCATTATGGCCGCCGATCAGCAGGACGGTTATGCCGGAGCCATGCTGGAAAAGGTTTCCGAACGCTGGTCGCCCCCGACCATCAAGAACAACGTGCTCCTGCGCGTGCGCGTTTCCCTCGACGGACGCGGCCGCGTGCTTTCCTGCACCCCGGTGAGCTCTTCAGGGTATCCGGCGCTGGACATTTCCGCCTGTGAAGCTGTCAAGGCCACGGAAAGCTACGGCACGCCGCCCTACAGCATGCCCATCGACGTTTATCTTTCTTTCTGGACTGGCACCCCGCGCGCCAAGAGCGCGCCCGCGGCGGCCCCGCAAATGCCCGCAACCGCGATGCCGTCCGCAGCTCCGACGGCATCTCCCGCGCTGACCACGCCCCCGGAAGCCACGGCCGCGCATCAGGGTATCACGCCGTCTCCGGCGTCGGTCCCGGCCACCTCGTCCGGCATTGCCCAGGACGCCTACGGCCCGCAGTTCAAGCGCTATTTTTCCAATGTCGTCTGGAAGCTCCGCAACGCCATCTTCATTCCAGTGGAAAGCAAGCCCGGCACCTATCGCGTCACCGTACGACTTGACGTCGATACGGCAGGCAACATAAAGCACTACGACATCGTTTCCGGCAGCGGCGACGAACGCCTCGACAAATACGTGCGCCAGGGCATTAAGCGCGCCGGCAGCATTCCGCCGCCGCCGGCCGGCCTCGGCTCCACGATGGACGTCACCTTAACCCTGACGCGCTAACGGCAACAGCGGCGCGTCGATCTGCGAGGATGCCTTTTCCATGAAACGCACTTTTCTTCTGTCGGTTCTGGGTCTGTGCCTGCTGGCGGCGAGCTCCGTACATGCCGCCATGCGCGTGGACATTTATGGTCCCGGACAAAACAGCGTCAATCTGGCTCTGGCCGCGCCTCTGACAGGTCCCGAAAAAGAAGCGGGCAACATGGGCGCGGAACTTCAGAAGCTGATTAACGAGAACCTGAGTTTTCTGCCCTTCATGCGCCTGACCGATCCCAAGGCCGTTCTTGGCGGCACGGTGCTTCAGGGCTACGAGCCGCCGAACCTCGACTTCAAGCGCTTCCAGCTCGCCGGCAGCGACATTGTGGTCACGACGTACTGGCCCAACGGCGACCGGGGCACCTCGTCCGTACAGATTCGCGCCTTTGAAACCAATACCGGCGGCCGTCTCTTCGGCAAGGAATATCCCCGCGTGAGCTCCAAGGAGCTGCCCGAAGTCGCGGACCGTTTCTGCGCGGATTTGCTGGAAGTGCTCACCGGCAGCGGCGCCTTCTTCCGCTCCACCCTGGCCTTTGTCAAGAAGACCGGCCGCATGAGCTCCAACGTCTGGCTCTGCAAACCCACGGGCCGCAACCTGCGCCAGATCACCCGCATTTCCGGCGAAGCCCTGTCGCCGGCCTGGTCCATTGACGGCCGCTTTATCGTCTTCACGCACATCGATCCCAAGTCCCACTCGCTTGGCGTGTGGGATCGCAAGAAGGGCAGCGTGCAGCGCGTGCGCTTCCCCGGCAACGTGGTCATCGGCCCTTCCTTCACGCCCGACAACAAGGTGGCCGTGGCCCTGTCTAACGGCAAGTATCCCGTTATTTACCTGCTGAATCATGCGTTCCAGAAGGAGCGCGTCCTTGAGGGCGGCAGCTCCATCAATGTGTCGCCTACCTTTGACAAGACCGGCACCAAGATGGCCTTTACCTCCTCCCGCCTCGGCGGCCCGCAGATCTTCCTCAAGGACCTGAACAGCGGCACCACCACCCGCGTGAGCATGAACGGCGGCTACAATACGGAAGCGAATCTTTCTCCGGACGGCACGCTCGTCACCTACAGCCGCATGACGGAATACGGTCACCGTATCTTCGTGCAGGATATGGTCACCGGCGCCGAACGCCAGATCTCCTTTGGCCCCGGCAGCGACGAACAGCCCTCCTTCTGCGGCGACAGCTACTTTATTGCCTTTACCTCCAGCCGCAGCGGTTCGCGCGGCATCTACCTCACGACCCGCCACGGCGGCGACGCCAAGAAGGTGCCCACCGGCGGCGGCGACGCTTCTTTCCCGCGCTGGGGCATGCCCGAAGGCGAATAGCGTAAAAAAAATAATACCGCTATAACAGGGCGTTTTTCCTCATAAATCTAGGAAAAACGCCCCTTTTCACGCCTAAAACACGGCCTGCGGCCCCTGCCGCATCTTGACAAAATCGGCATGACATATACCATCCGCCCTGTGAGCAATATTTTTCTCTGCTCACAGGCAGGGGCTTGGCTCCTGCCGCGAGAGATCTCAGGAGGAACATCATGAAACGCTACGCTCTTATTCTGACTCTGGTTCTGGCTCTGGCCGCCGGTTTCGGCTGCTCCAAGAAAACCGCTACCGCTGATCCCAACGCTGATCAGGGCGTGGATCCCGCTCTGCAGGCTGCCGTGCAGCAGATCACCGATGGCCGCGTGCTCTTTGCCTTCGACAAGTTCGACATTCAGCCCGAATACAAGGAAGTGCTGAAGACCAAGGCCGAACTGATGAAGCAGTATCCCAGCATCCGCGTGCGCATCGAAGGTAACTGCGACGAACGCGGCACCCAGGAATACAACCTCGCCCTCGGCGAACGCCGCGCCCGCGCCGCTTACGAATACATGGTTACCCTCGGCGTGAATCCCAGCCAGCTGGAAATGATCAGCTTCGGCAAGGAAAACCCCGTGGTGCAGGGTTCCGGCGAATCCGTGTGGTCCCAGAACCGCCGCGACGACTTCCGCGTGATCGCCCAGTAGTTCGCATCTGACACGATTTCGCAAGGCCGCCTTCGGGCGGCCTTTTTTTATTAGAGCAGAGAATCATCTTGAAGCGCCGTGCGTTTCAAAACATACGGCCTGTCGTTTCGCGGAAAAAACGCGTTTTTCCGCTCACTTTGGGCCGGGCGGCGCGGGACCGCCGCCGCGCGTTTCACCGTTTTCAAAGGTAAAACGCGCTATCTGCCGCTTGCGAAATGCCGTCGGCTGGGCTACCACAAGAAACGCACTGTCCCCCGCATCCTCAACACGAGTTAGCCTCATGAAGATAGCCATTCTGGACGGCAAGATGCTCAACCCCGGCGATGTGGACTGGTCGCCGATTTCCGCTCTCGGCGAAACTGTCATCTACGACACCACCAGCAGCGCGGAACTTCGCAGCCACGCGGCCGGCGCCGATGTGCTGCTTCTCAACAAAGTTCCCTTGCGCAAGTCCTGCCTGAAAGATATTCCCGATGCGCGCTTTGTGGGCGCTCTTGCCACGGGGTATGACGTCATTGATGTGGCAGCCTGCGCCGAGCGCGATATCCCCGTCTGCAATGTCGTTGCCTACGGCGTGGATGACGTTGCCCAGCATACCCTGACGCTGCTGCTGGAGCTCTGCCGCCATACCAGCGAACACAGTCTCCGCGTCAAGGAAGGCCAATGGCAGCAATGCGGGCAGTGGTGCTTCTGGGAAAAAACGCCCGTGCAGCTTACCGGCCTGACCATAGGCATCATCGGCTTCGGCACCATCGGCCGCCGCGTGGGCGAGCTGGCCAACGCCTTTGGCATGAACGTTCTTGCCCATACCCGGACGCCGCGCAATCCTCCTCAGTATCGCAATTTCTCCTTTGCCTCGCTGGATCAGCTTCTGGCAAAGGCCGACGTTATTTCCCTGCACTGCCCGCTGACGGAAAACACGCACGCCCTCATCAACAAGGAAAGCATCGCCCGCATGAAAAACGGCGTCATCCTGCTCAATACGGCGCGCGGGCCCCTGCTTAACGAGGCTGACGTGGCGCGGGCCCTCAAAAACGGCAAAATCGGCGGCCTCGGCACGGATGTGCTCGCCAAGGAACCCCCTTCGGCGTCCAATCCCCTGCTCTCCGCCCCCAATACCATCATCACGCCGCATATGGCGTGGGCCTCGGTACGCTCCCGGCAGAACATCATCAATCTCATGGCCGAAAATATCCGCCGCTGGCGCGACGGCACGCCCATCAATGTCGTTAACGGCGTAGGCAAGAAAAAGGCCTGATCATGCTTTTCGATATCCACACCCACGCCTTTCATCCTAAAATCGCCCGCAAGGCCGTGGAGCATCTCAACAGGGCCTACAATCTCGCCTGCGAGGGCGACGGCACCATTGCGCATCTGCTGGAGCAGGAAAGCGCCGTCGGCATAGAAAAAATGGTGCTGCTCTGCGCGGCGACAACGCCGTCGCAGGTCATTCCCGCCAATAATTACGCTATGGAGCTGCAACGCTCCCACCCGGAACACGTCATCGCCTTCGGCACGTTTCATCCCGAATATGCCCGTTGGGAAGAAGAGCTGGAACGTCTGGAGCGCAACAATATCCGCGGCATCAAGCTGCATCCCGACTTTCAGGGCTTCCGGCTTGACGATCCCCGTCTGATGCCCATCCTTGACGCCTGTCAGAATCGCTTCATCCTGCTGTTCCATGTGGGATCTCGCAGGCCTCTTGCCGAGTGCCCGTCCACGCCCTACATGGTCGCCCGCCTTGCCGCGGCTTTCCCCCGCCTTACCATTGTGGCCGCTCATTTCGGCGGCTATCGCATGTGGGAACACACGCTGAAAGGGCTCCCTCCCAGCGAAAACCTCTGGTGCGACACGTCCAGCACCAGCCCTTATGCCTCTCCGGAGCTGCTCAAGGCGCTGCTGGCCCATTTTCCCCGCGAACGTCTCCTGTTTGGCACGGACTGGCCCCTGTACTCGCCGGACAAGGAAATCCGCCGTTTTCAGGAAAAATCCGGCCTTTCGGACAGCCGCATGGAAGATCTCATGGGCAACGCCCTTCACCTCTTCGCCTGACACGCCAATCGACACGCTGAAAGAACGACTCTTCTCCGCGCCGCCAACAGCTCCCGGCGGTTCGGAAACGCGCGTTCGTCTGGCAGGCACTGGCAGTCTGGCGCGCAATCGGATGCGGTTTGTACGGCGTGCGGAGGCATAAAGTTTTCATAATATTCCTTCTGAGAAAATTTTTCAGAAGAGGAAGAACTATCCTCCTTCGGAGAAAACATGTTCACGATAGCGCCGCGCCGTACGGCCCATGAGCATTCTTAGTTTGCAACACTGTGCGTTTCAAACCGGCCTGCCGTTTCACGGAAAAATGCGGTTTTCCGCTCGCTTCGGGCCGGGCGGAGCTGTGCCGCCTCGCGTTTTATCCTCTTCCAAAGGTAAAACGCTCACGCAAGCATGACAAACCGGCTCCCCCCTGCTCCTCCTCATGCGGAGAAAAAAGAAGCGTTTCCGACGGCGCGAGAAAAAAACGCCATCATGGCAGAGGCATCGCCTGTTTCGTAAAAAGCTGCCAGCCGCGTATGAAATTCTTCCGCATCGCTGTGCGGCACAGCCACCGGAGAATATCCAGACTGCATCAATACGCCGTTCATCATTAGAGACGCGGTCCGCTTGTTTGCGTCATGAAAAAACTGGGATCGCGCCATAAAAAGAAAGGCGGCGACAGCGGCTGTCGCTGGCTCTATATGCTCAGCCAAAAAAGAAAAACCGTTGCGGGCTATCTCGCCTAATTCTGTAAAACGAGGCGGAACATAGGCTACTCCATGTATCGTTACATTGGAATTTCTGAAGGTTCCCCACGTCAGAGCGTCTTCTTTTCCAACATAACCGTGCAGCAGACTCGCGTTCTCCTGATTCAGGGCAAAACAATCTTTTCGCAGCAACGCCATCAATTGTTGAGCGCCGTCCGCGTAATTGAGAATCTGTGCGCGGTGCTCATCGCATATTCCTTCCGCCTCCCGGCCTTGCAATATGGCTTCTGTTTCTGACAGCGTTGCAGGAATATGCTCAAATAACGACATGTGATGCCATGTGATGGAGGCAAGATTTTTCTCAAATATCGCAATGGCAGTATCCGTTGTTCCGGCATGCGGCACAGACAGCGACAGCCGGCAGTCACTCCAGAACATGCCGTTCAAAAACTTCTTCATCGCGGCTTTCATGATGTCGCGCCCTCCAGATCGTGCGGGAATCGTACAGCTAGAGCATTTTCAGTTTGAAATGCTTCGCATTTCAAACCATACGGCCTGTCGTTTCGCGGAAAAAACGCGGTTTTTCCGCTCACTTTGGGCCGGGCGGCGCTGTGCCGCCGCCTCGCGTTTCACCTTTTTCAAAGTTGAAACGCTCTAA
>CALVHG010000086.1 GCA_944327285.1 uncultured Desulfovibrio sp.
CTGTCGATGCCCGTAGCTTCCTTCGTCGCAACGGGCACGGCCTGCGGCCGCCATTCGGTCGCTGCTCGCGCGAGAGGGGTTTCCCTTCCCCCCAAGCCCCCCTTCCTTTCCCCAGCGCGCTTTTTCTGGGGGACAGGAGATATGGCAAATAGTCTTTAGATCATTTTCAGTTTGAAACGCTGTGCATTTCAAACCATACGGCCTGTCATTTTACGGAAAAAGCGCGGTTTTTCCGCTCTCTTTGGACCGGGCGGCGCAGTGCCGCCGCCTCGCGTTTTACCTTTCTCAAAGCTAAAATGCTCTAGAGCATTTTCAGTTTGAAATGCTTCGCATTTCAAACCATACGGCCTGTCGTTTCGCGGAAAAAGCGCGGTTTTTCCGCTCACTTTTGGCCGGGCGGCGCTGTGCTGCCGCCTTCGCGTTTCATCTTTTTCAAAGTTGAAACGCTCTAAAAGACACTTCGGGGGACGGTTGCCGCAAGGAAAGCGCCCGCGTCCCCGCTTCCCTCCATCCTCCAGATAAAAGCGCGCTGGGGAGGGGATGGGGGAGTTTGAGGGGGAAGGGGAACACCTCCCGCGCGAGCGGAGGGGTTCCCCTTCCCCCTCAATCCCAAACACCAGCCTTCCCGGCTACGACTCGGCGGGGATGACGGCGATCTCCTGCTTGGCGGCCCAGAGGCCGATATCTTCCCGGCGTATGGCGGTGGCCATGAGGCCGGGGAACTGATCCGGCGTGCAGGCAAAGGAGGGAATGCCGAGGGCGGCGAGCTTTGCGCCGAGGTTTCTGTCGTAGGCGGGCGCGCCGCTGTCGCTCAAGGCCAGCAGGGTGATCATTGTAACGCCGGATTCCTTCATTTCCGCGGCCTGTTGCAGAAGCTCCCTTTCCACGCCGCCTTCGTACAGGTCGGAAATCAGCACGAAGATGGTATTGCGCGGCTCCCGGATGCACTGACGACAGTAGGAGACGGCGCGGTTGATGTCCGTCCCGCCGCCAAGCTGCACGCCAAAAAGAATATCCACGGGATCGGCGCAGGAATCCGTCATATCCACCACGGCGGTATCGAAGAAGACAATCCGGGTCGCCACGGCCGGCAGGGACGCCATGACCGCGCCATAAATCCCGGAATACACGATGGATTCGGCCATAGAACCGCTCTGGTCAATGCACAGCACAACTTCCCGCTGCACGCGGCGGGCCTTGCGCCCGTAGCCGATGAGCTTGTGCGGGATAATGGCGCGGTACTCCTCCTGCCAGTGCTGCAAATTGGCGCGGATGGTGGCGTTCCAGTCTATTTCCGCATGCCGGGGACGATTGTTGCGCGTGGCGCGATCCAGCGCGCCGGAAACGGCGGACCGCAGGGGCTCTTCCAGCCGCTGCATCAGCTCGTCCACGACGCTGCGCACCACCTGCCGGGCGGTTGCCTTTGTCTCTTCAGGAATGACGCCGCTCAAAGACATGAGCTCCGTCACCAACCGAACGTCCGGCTTGACGGACGCCAGCAGTTCGGGATTGAGCAGCAGGGCCTTGAGATTGCGCCGCTCCAGCGCATCCTGTTGCAGCACCTGCACCGTGGATTCCGGGAAATAGGCGCGGATGTCGCCGAGCCAGCGGCTCACGGAAGGCGCGGAATCCCCATAGCCGCCGCGCCGATCCCTGGAATTACCGCCGCCGTAGAGAAAGGCGAGCGCCGCGTCGCGCTTTTTGTCTGCCGCCGAAAGCGGGCACTGACAGGCGTCGCCGAGAACCAGCCGCCAGCGCCGCACGCGTTCCTGTGCCGTCATCATTGCGCCACCTCCTGCAAGCCCAGTATGCAGCGGAACAAGGGAGAAATAAGACCGGGGATCGGCTCCCCTGCCTGCGCGGGAGACGCCGCCTCTTCCCCGGCAACCGGCGCAGCCGCTTCCGACGCGGGCATTGCCTGCGCTTCCTGCTCCGCCCGCTCGCCCAGAGAACGGCGCTCCGCCTGCGGGGCGTCGGCAAAGATACGCCGCAACAGAGGCAGCACGTACAGAAAGGCGTCTTCCGACAGGCCGCACAGCCAGGAATCCACCACATGCCAGAGCACGCTGTCATGCAGCAGAATAAGGGTATTGTCCTCAAGAAAGCCCGTCAGCCAGTCCGCGGCATGCTCCGCTTCCTCGCCCTGAGACAGGGCAAACGACAGTTCCCGCTCCACGACATCCGACGTCATGTGCCGCGCGTCCACAAGCAGACGCACGGCCTGCCCCCGGAGCAGCGGATGTACGGACTTCTGCCCCACAAGCCGCGCCAGCGTCTCAAGCCACGAGGCAAAGTGAGGGCTCTTGTCGAGCAGCCGCAAGGCCGCGTGCACTTCGTTGACGGTCTTCCCCAGCGTGCGGGCAAGATCCGTCTGAATGCCCGTGCAGGCCCACGGGAGAGCCAGCAAAGCGCGGGGCAGCAGCCCGGAAAGCACGCTCTCGACCATGCCCTTGTCGAACTGCCGCACGCCGCCGTAACGCAGCACGCTTACAAGCGGCGGCACAGCCGACAGCAGCTGCAGGCAATCCCGGCTTTGCGCGGCCCGATCTTCCAGCGCCTTCAGCAGCGGCGGCAGCAGTTCCGGCAGATTGACGAACAGGGATTTCTCGAAGAGCCGGGCAAGCTCCGCCGGTTCCGCCCCGGCGGCGCGTTCGGCGAGCAGGGAGGCCAGCGCCTGCGGCACGTCCTTGCCACGGCGGCTGGCCTGCACGACGGCAAGCGCCACATCGGGCGTCCAGCTTATGCGCCAGGCTTCCTTGAAGGTGCCGGTCCCTCGCGCGCTGACGGCATCGATGACGCCGAAACCGATTTCCAGCATATCCAGCCGATGCAGGAAGATGCTGCGCTCCGCATCCAGCGGCTTGCGCAAATCGAGCACGAGCGTCTTTTCCTCGGCGGAAAAGGCGATACGCAGCCGCTTTCCCTCCCGGAAAATATCGCGTTGCAGGGGCGCGGCGGGCGCTTCCGGCGGCAGAACGCCGATGGTCTCGCCCACAAAGAGCTTGCGCCGGATGAGCCGCAGACGGGCGTCGTCGCCCATGCAGATTGTGGCGCACAGAGCTTCATGCAGCTCTTCCAGACCGGGAAGCGATCTTCCCCGCAGCCCGGCGAGACCTTCCGCCAGACGCACGCTCTCGATCAAATGCGCGGGAGAACAGTCCAGCCCTTCTTCCCGCAGGAGCCGCGCCGCCCGATGCAGCCACCGCGCCGTGCGATCCGGCTCCGCGCCATGATGCCAGAGGAATTCATACCATGCAGGAGAGGACACGCCCGCCGCATAGCCGTCTTCCACGGCAAGATTGGCATAGCTCCAGAGCGACCAGGTAGCCTCCACCTTTTCCTTGGGCAGTCCTTTCAGCAGGGCCGCGTCTTCCTTGGCCGGAGGCATGCTTTCCAGCGCGGGCACATGCCATGCGCCGCAGACAACGGCGATTTTCTGATGCCCCTCTTTCTGCGCCCGCCGCAGACAGGTCCGCATGGCGGCTTCCCGCAGGGCTTCGCGCCGCGCCCGCCGCCCTTCCGGCGCCGGACTCTGCTCGCGCAGTTCGCGCATCATGAGCGCCACGGCCTCGAACAGTTCCGTGTCGTCCAGACGCTCTTCCACAAGGGCGGACCACCAGGCTTCCCCGTCCTCGTAACCGGCAAGCTGTCCGAGCTTGCGGAACGGGTCCAGACGCAGCAAATCCGCCGCCTCATCGGCCTGCTCTTCCCGCGCATTCTCCGCGGCTTCCGTTTCCCCGGCTTCTTCCGCGTCTCCGTCGTCAGGGTGCTCCCGCGCGGTCTCGCCCGCCGCGGCCTGTTCCGCCGCAAGGCAATCTTCCTCTTCCCACGCCTTTTCCAGAGCAAAGCGCTGCGCCAGCGGCAAATCCATGCAGCGCAGCGGAATCCCCTTCTCCACGGCGTACAGGGCGGCCTGCCATTCGGGAGAAAAGGCCGCATAGGGATAAAACGCCGCCCGCCGGGGATCGGCCTGCGCGTAGATCAGCAGGGCTACCGGCGGCTCCATGCCTTCCCGGACAAAGGAAAAGAGCTCTTCCGCTTCAGGCGGCCCTTCAAGCAGCAGGCAGTCCGGCTCCCACGCATGCAGCGCCCGGCGCAGCGTCCGGGCGCTGCCGGGCCCGTGATGCCGTATGCCGAAAATCCGTACTTCGGCAGCCATGCCCGCTACTCCGTATCCCGGCAGGCCCGGTAAAGATCATTCCAGTTGTAATGCTCCTTCACGACCCGTTCGAGATATTCCTCCCAGACGATGGCATCCTGCACGGGGTCCTTGACGACGGCCCCGATCAGGCTCGACGCCACGTCTCCGGCCTGCACGCTTCCGTTGCCGAAATGCGCCGCCAGCGCCATCCCGTTGGTCAGCACGGACACGGCCTCCGCCGGGCTCAGGGAGCCGGAAGGCGTCTTGAGACGCTGCTTGCCGTCCTCGGTGCAGCCTTCGCGCAGCTCCCGGAAAATGCGCACCACGCGCCGCACTTCCTCCAGCGCCGGAGGCTCGGCGGGCAGGGCCAGATTGCGCCCCATTTCCGCCACGCGCTTGCTCACAATGGCCGTTTCCTCTTCTTCTGTCGCCGGAACCGGCAGCACCACCGTATTGAAACGGCGTTTCAGAGCGGACGACAGCTCGTTGACGCCCTTGTCGCGGTTGTTGGCCGTGGCAATAATGTTGAAGCCGCGCAGCGCCTGCACTTCCGTTCCCAGTTCGGGAACAGGGAGCGTTTTTTCGGAAAGAATGGAAATCAGCGTGTCCTGCACATCCGCGGGAATGCGCGTCAGCTCTTCCACGCGCGCAATGCGCCCTTCCTGCATGGCGCGCATGACGGGGCTGGGCACCAGCGCGTCAAACGAGGGGCCGTGCGCCAGCAGTTCCGCATAGTTCCAGCCGTAGCGGAGCTGTTCTTCGCCCGTTCCGGCCGTCCCCTGCACAATGCGCGTGGAATCGCCGCTGATGGCCGCCGCAAGATGCTCCGAAACCCAGGATTTAGCCGTGCCGGGCACGCCGTACAGCAGCAGCGCGCGATCCGTGGCCAGCGTCGCTACGGCCACTTCTATCAGGCGGCGCGAGCCGATATATTTGGGGCTGATCGTAAAGCCGTCCTCCAGCGTGCCGCCCAGCAGATAGGTGCACACGGCCCGCGGAGACAGCTCCCAGTGATCGGGACGCGGATGCGTATCCTGCCGCTTGAGGGCCTCCAGTTCCCCGGCGTAGAGCTGCTCGGCATGCTGACGCAGAAACTCGCTTGCGGGCGTCTGTTTCTCCATGATGAATCTCCTTCGTTATGCTTTTTCCGGGGAAAGGGCCGTTGTTTCCGCGCCGCTCTGTTCGATCTGCGCGCGAAAGGCCCGTATTTCTTCAAGTTCCTGCCTCTCCTTCTCGAAGAGGGAGGCGTCCGGCAGCAGAAGCGCCTGCGCCAATTGTTCCAGCATATCCAGAGGCATATTCCAGGCGCAATGATACAAAAGCGACGTTGCGTCCCGCGCGCCCGAAAAAGCTCCGTGCGTCCAGTCGTCGAAGGTTTCGGGAGCAAAGTCGCGGAAGGCGTCGCTCCACAGCGCCGTAAAGCTCCTCTGCCAGTAGATATTGAAAACCGTGTTCTTCCCGTCGGCGGCCGTCTTGAAGAGAGCCTGCGCGCGCCTGCCGACGGCGGCGACGTATTCGCCCCAGCGTTCCCGCGACAGCGGAAAACGCGCATGGAGCAGCATCGGCGCGGCCAGCGCATCGCAGACCCTGGGGTTGAGGTTCTCCTCCCGCAACACGCGGGACAGCCATTCCTCGACCTCCTCCCGCGGCAGCATGGCGGCCGCAAGCGTGCCGAAAGGACTCAGACCGGAAGGGACGGCCGCGCCCGACGCCGCCTCCAGCGCCGTTTCCAGTCCGACGCGCAGCCAGTCTTTTCTGTCCTCCAGAAAAATCCGCATCGTCAGGGGCTCCAGCTGGGGCTTACCCAGAAGGAACGACAACAGCTCCCTGCAATCCTTGCCGCTCCGGGCAAGCCACGCGTCAAGGGGACAGAGCGTCAGACAAACTTCCTCCGGCAGGCTATCCAGCCATTCCAGTTCCGCGTCTCCCGGCGTCACCACAAGTTTTCTGTTTTTCCAGGCAAAAACATTTCCGTCGGACAGACTCTGCGCCAGACGGCTTTCCGGCAGCAGACTCAGCAGAACCTTTGCCGCATGCCGCCCGTGTTTGTCGCTTTTTTTCCCGCCGCATTCTTCCAGGAGAGGGATATCGTCCGCCGACAGGCCGATCCGCAGCTCGTACAGCAGTTTCCAGTTTTTCGAGAACTGCTCCAGCAGCAGCGGCGCGGCCAGCTCCCGCCCGGCCTGCGGGTCCCGCGCGCGCAGACGCCGCAGCAGCAAACGGCGCGCGCCCGGCGACGCCTCTTCCCAGGCGGGGGCGTCCTCTTCGGCGGCCAGTTCCGCTTCCGCCACGGCGCAATCGTCGCGCAGCCGCCGCCATGCGGGGTTATCCCGGCAGAGCTGCGCTCCCGCCTGCCCCAGCACAGGCCAGATGTCGCCATGATGCCCCGACGCCGCCCACCGGACCGCCTCCGGCAGGAACACCGCAGGCAAACGCAACCCCTGCCGACGCAGCCAGGCCAGCGCCGCATGCGGATGGTGACGGGCAAACAGCGACCGGGGATCGGGCCCTTCGGGCAGGCTTTCTTCCAGCGCCGGAGGCAGCGCGTCCCCCGGCTGCGGCAGGGTCTGCTCCAGCGTCTGCAAATCCGCAATCCCGGACGCCAGCAGAAATTTTCGCGCGTCCTCTTCCTGCGGGCCGCTCCCTTCCCGCCGGGGAAGCGCCTCCAGCTCCCGCAGCACGGCGCCTGTCAGGGAATCTTCCCGCGCAAGGGCCGCTAGGCCCCCCTTGTCGCTCCCCACTATGCAAATGCGGGCAAATTCGTTTGTGCTCATGGCGTTTTCCTTAAAGCATTTTCAGTTTGAAACGCTGCGCACTTCAAACTATACGGCCTGTCGTTTCGGGAAAAAACACGTTTTTTCCGCCCGCTTCGGGCCGGGCGGCGCTAGGCGCCTCGCGTTCTACCATTTTTAACGGTAAAGCACTCCGGGACACAGGTTTTCAACGCGCGCGCCGTTCAGCTGGCCTGTTCGGCCCGTGCGCGAAAACGCAGTATAGCGTCGAGTTCCCGCGTCACGACCTCGGACCAGGAAGGCTCCGACGGCAATGTCAGCGCCCGTATGTACTCTTCCAACATATCCAGAGGCATAATCCAGGCGAAATGAAAGATCACCAGTTCTCTGCCGCACGTTCCCCTAAAAGGAGGCGCCATCCACTTCCGGAGATCTGGTTCGAAAATTTCAGCGTTCCAGAACATTGAAAAGAGCATACCGATATTTTCAAGGCGAGAGCTTTTCTCAAGAAATTCCGCGTACCGCGACCCGGCCCGCGCATGCTGCTGAGCCCATATTCTTTGTTTCCGGCAAAGCTCCGCACGCTTCCTGTTCATCTCGATAAATTCTTTCCAGATTTCGCGCGGCAGCGCAAAGGGCGCATACAGCATCATCTTGGATGACAGCCCGTCGTAAAGACAGGGGTCTTTCCCTTCATAACCGAACAGCGTATGCAGCCAGCGTTCGATCTCCTCCCGCGGCAGCATCCGGGCCGCAAGCATGCCGACCTGCATGACCAGTAAATTCCAGGAATTCCGGGAACCTTCCTTACCGGCTCTCCAGGCTGCATCCAGCGCAAGGCGGGTCCATTCCGCATTGTTTTCCAAGAAGATACGCATCCCGACAGGATTGTCGGCCATGCGCGCAGCGGGACTATTTCTGGCCATGAGAACAGACAGAAACTCTCCGCAGTCCATACCCGTCTGCTCAAGCCACCAGCTCAGAGGATAAAGCTGCAGCGGCACGCCCATAGGCCAGACGCACCGGGCCTCGCCGGCCTCGGTTTTCTCCAGCTTCCCGTCCCGCCGGACAAAAAAACGATCGCGGGCCAGCCTTCGATACAGCCTGCTTTCCGGCAGCAGACTCAGCAGAACCCTTGCCGGATTGATGTCGGTATATCTCTCGAATTTTCGCGGTGTTCTCTTTTGCAGGCACTCTTCCAGAAAAGGAATATCCTCCGCCGAAAGACCGATCAGGAATGCGCACAGCAATTTCTCATTTTTCCGAAACTGCTCCCGCAGCAGGGGGGCGGCCAGCTCCCGTCCCGCCCGCGGGTCCCGCGCGCGTAAACGTTGCAGCAGAAGAAGGCGCATGTCCGGAGTAGTATCCTCCCATGCGCGAAGCTCTTCCTCGCTGATCGCATCCGCGGCCGCCCCATTGCAAAACATCGTCAGAGGCCGCCACGCAGGATTATCCCGGCAAAGCCGTTCCCCGATTCGTCCCAGCACATCCTCCCAGGCGCACCCGTCCTCTACCGCAATCCGCAACGCGGCAGGCAGCGCGACGTCCGGCAGGCATGCGCCGCGCAGGCGCAGCCAGGCAACGACCTGATAGGGATACCTGTCAAGAAAAGGGGCGGGACTGGCCTTTATAGAGCGACTTTCTTCCTCCGCAGCAGGGAAAACGTCTTCCCCCGGCTGCGGCGTCATGAGGCGCGTCGTCTCCCGCAGCGCCACAAGCCCGGAAGCCAGCAGCAGTTTTCGCGCGTCCTCTTCCTGCGGCCCGGCTCCTTCCCGCGGCGGAAAGGTATCCGCCTCCCGCAGCGCCGCGCCCGTCGGAGAATCCTCCCGCGCCAGCGCCGCGCTCCCTCCCTTGTCGCTCCCGACAAGGCAAACGCGGGCAAGTTCGCTTACGGCCATAGTTTCCCCTCCCCGGCGCGCGGACTACGCGAACGTGTCGACGCATTCCTCCCGCAGCCAGGGCAGGGCCCCCTCGCGCCATGCCCGCAACGGCACAAAGGCGCTTCCGTTCCATTCGCCGAAACAGTGCACCGGCCCGCCCAGCGAAAGAGCATGCAAGGCCCAGGCGTCAGGCTCGGCGCACGACACGGCAAAGGACAGACGCCGCCCGTCCGTCAGGAGCACCTGAAGCGATCCCGTTTCGTCACAGCACAAGCGCACGTCGGCAAGCGTCAGCGGCCAGCGCCACAGCCACGGATTAGCCTTCACCATGTCCTGCACCCGCCGCACGGCAAGGGCCGTCTCCGGCAGCGGCGGCCTTTCCGCTTCCGGCGCGGGCGCAAAGTTCTCCGCAGGCAGCGCGCGCTGTCGAACCGTACCGGGATAAAAGACAAGTTCGCCCGCAAACAAGTCCCCCGCATTGTAGATGCCGGAAAACCCCTTGCCTCTGGGGGCGTAATCCTGAATCAAAGCCGTTTCGCCCCCGGCGGTTCCCAGCCAGACGCGCCGTTCCCTGATGCGGCCGAAATCTTCCTGCGCCACGCCGAGCACCTGCCAGACTCCGCCCATATGAACGCCGTCGGCCAGCACCTGCTCCTTTTCCAGCGTTATTCCCAGCGCGAGAAACAGATCGTAACGGGCCGCCTCCGAAAGCCGTTCCTGCGAACGAAACGCTTCCACCAGAAGTTGCAGGCGTCCCATCAGCGGCAACAGGCGCTCCAGGGAGGCTTCATCCGTGCGCCCCTTCCAGACCCTCTCCATCTTCTCGATCACCAGCGCCAGACCGGAAAGCTGCGTATCCACCAGACGCTTGCTCAGGTCCTGCAACCATCCGGGCGTGAGCCCGTGCCGCACGGCGTCGATCATGCGCTCATACAACAGATTGACGCCTTCCGTCATAAGCGGCAAATGTCCGTCCACCCGATCGGCAAACGAAGCGACCTTCTTCCTGCTCTTCTTTTTGGTTCCCTCGGCGGCCGTTGTCTGACTGGCGGCAGCCTCCTGCCGCCGCGCGCGCTTTTCCCGCCATTCCTTCACCCAGTCGGGGCACTCCCCGCCCAGTTCCGCGCCGTTCTGGGCGCGCAGGAACAAGAGCCCCAGCACATGCTTGCAGGGAATCTTGCGGCTCGGACAGGAACAGGAAAAACCAAGCTCCTGTCGGGAGGCGTCTATCCGAACCTGATACGGCTTGCTGCCGCTCCCTTTGCACAGGCCCCACAGGAAGCCCCCTTCCTCGCCGACCTCCTGCCAGGCGGACGGCTTGGCCAGTCCTTTCCCGGAACGCACGGAGGAGTCGTCAGGAGCCAGACCTTCTATTGTCTGCAGAGAAAAATCCACGGCAATTCCTCCCTAAAAAACAAACGCCAATTTCTACGACACTGCCTCAACAGATCCAGAAAATCAAGATTGCCTGTCCGACGCATCTGAGGGCTGTCGCCCCTTCCTCCCGTCCGCGTCGGAGAGCCGTATTTCAAGTTTTTGTCACAAACATGTGCTTTATTTCCCAAACAATACGGCATTCAAAAATCTTGAAAAAAGGAATAATATCGAAAATGATACGGGACGAGGCGTTGCGCCTTTTCTCCCAGGCGCTCCACAGAGCGTATCCGGCCCCGCGCCGGAAGGCACGACATATTTCCAGCGACATACATCACTCAGGCAGACACAGGACGGAACATAATGAATTTCTTAAAAAAAATGCGTCGCAACGCGATACTTGTGCGCACATGGAGCACATCGGCAGGGGTCGGGCTCTGGGACGTGGAACTTGCGAACGGCGATCCCATGTCCCCGGAAAGCCGCTGGACATGGTCGGACGAATTTCGGCGGCTTCTGGGCTTCACCGGCAAGGACGACTTTCCCGACAAGGTGAACTCCTGGACGGATCGCCTGCATCCCGAAGACATCGACAGGACCTTTGCCGTGTTCGGCGAGGCTCTGGCGGGCAAAACCAGCGGCTACGACGTCACCTATCGCCTGCGTATGCGCGACAACTCCTATCGCTGGTTCCGGGCCACGGGGGGCGTGACGCGCGACAGCCACGGCAAGCCCATTCGGGCCTGCGGCTCTCTCGTGGATATTCACGAAAGCTACCAGCGCGAGGAAATTCTGGAGCTGTGGAGCACCTCCGCGGGCGTGGGGCTCTGGGATGTCGTGCTCGCCAACGGCGATCCCATGTCCCCGGATAGCCGCTGGACCTGGTCGGACGAATTCCGGCGACTTGTGGGCTTCAAAACCAAGGAAGAATTCCCCGATAAGGTGAACTCCTGGACAGATCGTCTGCATCCCGAAGACATCGACAAAACCTTTGCCGTGTTCGGCGACGCCCTGTCGGGCAAGACAGATCGTTATGACGTCTGTTATCGCCTGCGTATGCGCGACGAATCCTATCGCTGGTTCCGGGCCACCGGAGGCGTGACGCGCGACAAGCACGGGAATCCCGTCCGGGCCTGCGGTTCGCTTGTGGATATTCAGGAAGTGGAAGAAAACAAAGAGCGCATTCGGGCGACCGCCGGTCAGCTGGAATCCATGGCCCGAACGCTTTCGACAGCCGCAAAGAATCTGTCCGAGTATATCGCCCAGTCCGAGCAGGACGCCGCCCAGCAGGCCGATCGCGCCACCAGCACCGCCTCGGCCATGGAAGAAATGAATTCCACCGTGCTGGAAGTGGCCCGAAACGCCGGGGAAGCCTCCAAAGCGTCCGCCTCGACGCGCACCAAGGCCGAAGCCGGGGAAAAGATCGTGCACAAGGCCATCGACGGCATCGAGAGCGTCCGGCATCATGCCCTTAAACTCAAGACGGACATGAGCCAGCTTGACCAGAGCGCCAAGGCCATTACCCAGATCATGGGCGTCATCTCCGATATCGCGGATCAGACGAACCTGCTGGCGCTCAATGCGGCCATTGAAGCGGCGCGCGCAGGCGAAGCGGGACGCGGCTTTGCCGTGGTCGCCGACGAAGTCCGTAAGCTGGCGGAAAAAACCATGGCTTCCACAGCCGAAGTGGACAAGGCTATTCTGGATATCCAAAGCAGCACGGGCAAGAGCATCGCTCAGGTGGATGTCGCCGCCAAAGCCATTGACGACGCCACGCTGCTGGTCAATCAGTCCGGCGAGGCCCTGCTGGAAATCGTGCGCATGGCCGAAGGCACCGCGGATCAGGTGGACGCCATTGCCACCGCCGTGGATGAACAATCCTCCACCAGCGAAGAAATCAACAAGTCCATTGCCGAAATCAACACTATCGCCGGCAGAACGGCTCAGGCAATGCAGGAATCCACCAAGGCCATAGAAGAGCTTGCCCATCAGGCCTTCGCTCTGGAAAAGCTTGTGGAAGAAATAAAGAATTAGCTGTCGTATTTGTTGCGCGACGTGTCGATGTTGGGGGAGGGGGAACCCCCTCTGCTGACGCGAGAGGGTGTTCCCCCTCCCCTTCCCCCAGCGCGTTTTTTTCGGGAGGATGAAACGATTCGGAAACACTGCCGCTTTCCTGCGACAACCGTCCCCCGGTAACGCAACGAGGCAATCTCCCCCGAAGAAACATAGAAAAATCGACAGCGCATGAAATCCAAAAGCCCGCCAATATGGCGGACTTTTTCTGTGTTCGGGAAAGCGAAGCAATCCCCTGTGGCTTCTTTTGAGGACTACGTCGCCCCGTAGCGCAAGATTACAAAGAGAAGTCAGCGTAAGCGATGCCCGAAATTGAAACTCAAAAGCGGAAACAGCACATTTTTCCGCACAGTTTTGGTTATGCAGCGCAATGTCGCCGCAGTTCCGCGTGTTCGTGGAAAAAAGCCGGACTGATTGCGGCGCGTTGGTTTTGGCGGGGGATTCCGTGGGGTGTTCAGGAAGGGTGAGGCGTGCCGGAATCTACGGAGAATTGTTGTCGCAATCTTCCTGCAACGCGGAGCAGGGCCGAGGGAAAAATGCCGCGCCGTACTCTTCCGGGGGACGGTCAGCAAGGAGAAAACGACGGGGCTCCCGCGCTGTCTCATCTTCCAGATGAGCGCGTTTTGGGGAAGGCGGGGGGAGTTTGAGGGGGGAGGAAACACCCTTTTACGCGCAAGCTAAAAG
>CALVHG010000087.1 GCA_944327285.1 uncultured Desulfovibrio sp.
CCCGCCCCCCGCCCCGAGAAGAGGGGGGGGGGGGGGGGGCGGGGGGGGGGGGGGGGCCCCCCCCCCCCCCCCCCGATGCCCCGCGCCGGGCAGGCGACCTGTCGCCCGTGCCGGGCAACAGCCGCAATCCAAGGAAGAAGAAAAGAAGGACAGAATAGAACCCCTCCCCCTCTCACCCCATGCCCCACGCCGGGCAGGCGACCTGCCGCCCGCTCCGGGCAACAGCCGCAATCCAAGGAAGAAGAAAAAGGAGGACAGAATAGAGCCCCTCCCCCTCTCACCCCATGCCCCGCGCCGGGCAGGCGACCTGCCGCCCGTGCCGGGCAACAGCCGTAATCCAGGGAAGAGAAAAAGAAAAAAGAAAGGGGAAGGAACCCCCTTTGCTGGTGCGCAAAGACGTTTCCTTCCCCCGGCAGAACTGCCCTTGAAAGAACAGGCCTAGAAGAAAATGAGGGTCAGGATAAGGAACAGCGGCACGAGGATACCGCAGGACCAGGCCATATAGCCAAAGAAGCTGGGCATCTTGACGCCCTGATCTTCGGCGATGGAACGAACCATGAAGTTGGGCGCGTTACCGATATAGGTATTGGCACCCATGAACACGGCGCCGGCGGAAATAGCGATCAGAGTATTCGCCATTTCATTCATCAGCACCTGCGCATCGCCGCCCGCCGTATTGAAGAAGACGAGGTAGGTCGGCGCGTTGTCAAGGAAGCTGGAGAGCATACCCGTCAGCCAGAAGAACATGGCGTTGGAGGGCGCGCCGCTTTCGTCAAACACGAGGTGAATCAGACCGGCAAGAGCGCCGTCGGTGCCGGCGCGCAGAATGGCGATGGCGGGGATCATGCTGATGAAGATGCCGAGGAAGAGCTTGGCAACTTCTTCAATAGGAGCCCAGGAGAAACCGTTGAGTTCGCGACAACGCTTGCTGGTGAACTTGAGGGACAGACCGGCGATGACAAGCAGGAGGATGTCGCGCAGGAGGTTCTGGCCTTCAATGGGCACGCCGTACACGGTGAAAGCCGTGCCGAGCTGCATCAGACCGGAAGACAGAACGGTCACGACCACGCAGGCGAGGAACAGGAAGTTGATCTTGCCGTCAAAGCCGAGCTTTTCTTCCCCGGCATTGGGATCGTGCGGCGGCTGGGGCTTGCCTTCCTTGGCGAAGAGCCAGGAATCAAGGGCAAAGTAGATGCCGAGCAGAGCCAGCGACATGAGCAGCGTCTTGAGGAAGAGATGCTGCGTGGTCCAGAAGAAGCTGACGCCCTTAAGGAAGCCGAGGAAGAGCGGCGGGTCGCCCAGAGGCGTGAGAGAACCGCCGATATTAGCCACGAGGAAGATGAAGAAGACAACGGAATGGGCGCGATACTTGCGGTGCGCATTGGCGCGCAGCAGGGGGCGGATAAGCAGCATGGCCGCGCCGGTGGTTCCCATCCAGCTGGCCAGCAGGGTACCCACGGCCAGAATGCCGGTATTCACGCCGGGACGGCCCACGAGCGAGCCCGTCAGGCGCACGCCGCCCGCCACGGTAAAGAGCGAGAACAGCAGAATGATAAAGGGAACGTATTCGCCCAGAATGGAATGCAGCATTTCATAAAGGGCCGTGCTGAAGCCGTAGACAAAGGCGCAGGGCACGAGGAAGGCAAGGCCCCAGAAGACGGCGATTTTCCCGAAATGGTGCTCCCAGAAATGCGGGGCCGCCAGCGGCATGATAGCGATGGACAGCAGCATACAGGCAAAGGGGATAACCCATATGGCGGACAGTTCGGGGCCGGGGATGGTGGGGTGATCCCCCCCGGCGGCCAGCGCCAGCGCGGGCAGTCCCAGCACCATCAGCAGGGCAAAGACCATTGACCAGCAACGTTGCATAGAAAGACTCCTCTAGTCTGTATAGTGTCAGAATACTCCTTCCAGTCTAAGGCAAAGAGCCGTTCTTGGCAACGTAGGGAAGACGCGCCTCCAGAGAGGCCGCCCGCCTCAATTCCGGGCTTGTACATTCCCGCACAATCCCCGCCGCAGGGCGCGCTTGCCTTGCGGCGGCTTTTCTGCAATGACAGGAAACACCGTGCCCGCGCGCAGTTACGCCCGCGCCGTCGCCGCAGCTGCCGCCCCGCGGGAAATCATCACGAGGAATCCGCCATGAAAGAACCCACCGAGCGCCGCCGGGCGCGCCTTGCCGAAGTGCTGTCGCATCGCCAGCCCGATCTGACCCTTGTGCTCGCCAATATTCACGATCCGCACAATGTTTCCGCCATCTACCGTTCCTGTGATGCCTTCGGCGTGGAACAGGTGCACCTTTATTATACGGACACGCCCTTTCCCACGCTGGGCCGCAAGACATCCGCCTCGGCCCGCAAGTGGGTTGAAACCGTCCGGCACAAGGACAAGGCCGAACTCTTCGCCGCGCTGCGCGCCCGGAACATGCAGATTCTTGCCACAGACTGCACGCCGACCGCAAAGCCCCTCCGCCACTGGGACTTTACCAGGCCCACCGCCATCATCATGGGCAACGAGCACAGCGGCGTTGCCGACGAACTCGCGCAGGAGGCGGACGGCGAACTCTATATCCCCATGTACGGCATGATCCAGAGTTTCAACGTCTCTGTCGCCGCCGCCATCATCCTTGCCGAAGCCGCCCGGCAACGCGAAGCCGCGGGCCTGTACGACAGCCCCCGCTACGCTCCCGACGAACTCCGTCAGCGCCTCGACGCCTGGCTGCAAAAATAAATTTTTCCCTTCCCCCGGTCATAACCGCAACCCGTAACCGACAACCAGCAGAACCAGCCGAAAGGAGCGGCAGAACCATGCTTGCAGTGATGGACATTGGCGGCACGCAATGCCGCCTGGCGCGTTTTCGAGAAGAGGCTTCGGGGCTGGCGCTGGAAGCCGTGAAGGTTCGGGCCACGGCGGAACTGCCGGATACGGACGCGCTGCTGCGGGCCTGGGAAGAGGCTCTGGACGCGCCGTTGTCGTCGGCGCGGGCGCTGGTCATGGGCGTTGCCGGGCCGGTGGGGCCGGAAGGGGTCGCGCGGCTGAGCAACGCGGCGCTGACAGTGGACCCGCGCACCGCGCCGGGACGGTTCGGCGTGCGGCGCTGCCTGGTGGTCAACGATTTTATCACAGAGGCTTTTGCCTGCCTGACGCCCGTCGGGGCGCGAGCCGTGCGCCTGTTCGGGCCGGAAGCGCCCGCGCCCGCCGATGCTGACGGGCCGGAAGCCGGGCCTGTGGCGGTGCTGGGCGCGGGGACGGGCCTGGGCACGGCATGGCTTGTGCCGGGGCGGGATGCGACGGGGCGTCCCTGCCGTCAGGCGTTCGCGTCGGAATTCGGGCATGCGCCCTTTCCTTTTGAGGGGCGGGAAGAACAGGACTTCGCGGCCTTTGCCCAGGAGGCGCTGCACCGACGCGCTCTCTGCGCCGACGAGGTGGTGACGGGCCGGGGCGTGGCGCTGCTGCACGCCTTTCTCAGCGGCGAACGCCTGCCGGAAGCCGAAGCGGCGGCCCGCCTGTGCGCCAGCGAAGAAGGCCTTCGCTGGTACGCGCGCTTTCTGGGGCGCGTCTGCGGCCAATGGGCGCTGGCCACGCTCTGCCGCGGCGGGCTGTTTTTGACGGGCGGCATGGTGTTGCGCAATCCGGCAGTCGCCGAACACCCGGCCTTCCGGGAGGCTTTTCTGCTCGCGCCGGAATTGCAAGTGCTGGAGCAGGTGCCCGTGTCCCGCTTCGACACGCCCTATAGCGGCCTGTGGGGCGGCGCGGCCCTGGCCGCCCGCGAAGCCGCGGCGTAGGTTCTCATCGTTTTTCCGGGGGGAAGGGAAACCCCTCTGCTAGCGCGAGAGGGCCCAGCCTTTCCGAAGGAAAGGCGTTCTTATAATCCTTCCCCCCAAGCCCCCCAACCCTTCCCCAGCGCGCTTTTTTCGCTCACTTTGGGCCGGGCGGCGCTGGGTGTCCCCGAAAGCCCGGAAATGCCCGCACAGACTTACTTCCTGCGCCGGAAAACGTCGTAGGAGTCCACAATGGGATTACTGCCCTTTCCTTCTCCCATGCTCTTCTGCCGCTGCATATAGGACATCATGGTCTCTTGAATATAATCCAGCTGCTGCGAGAGCTTCTCCTGCTGCTGCCGGAATGCCTGATATTCGGCAATAAGGAAATCATTGTTCCCGTCAACGACGGTCGTCGTATGTACATACTGGGTCGTATTGCGGATATCTGGCCTTTTTCGTTCTATTTTTGAAATTTTTTTGCTTATGATACGCAGTTCCTTATGGAGCTTCTTAAATTCATCTTCAAGAAGCAGGGTTTCGCTTTTCGTCAATATAGTTGCCTGCCCGCCATCGTCTCTGGCCCAATAGGTGATGGTATAAGTATAGTAGGTAACATCCGCCGTATATTCACGTATTTTTGTGGCCCGCTGTCCGGCTCTTCGTATATCCTGTGAATTTTTTGCGCCGATCAGATCGCTGACAAGACTATCGAGCTGCATCTTGCTGCGCCTTTCCCGAACCTGTTCCTTATTCGTCACAAAGTACACCACCTGCGAGGCTCCAAGCTCGCTGGCGGCCTTCCTGATACTGGAAGCGGAAGGCGCATATTCGGAACGGATGCTGCGCTTGCCGATGTACACATAGCCCCGGGCCTTCATGAGCGCCTGCATCACGTCCGAGGCCACAACCTGCGACTGCTGCACGCGCACCTGAGCTTCCGGCACAACCTTCACCTCCCGGGCGAGGGCCGCGTTGACGGCCATTTCATGCGGCGCAGGCAGATAGGCCTGATAGCCGCCCTGACAGGCACAGAACAACAACGAAACCAGCAACAGAATCGCGCAACGAAAATATGTCATGGCTACCTGCCCTTGCTTCTGGAAATCTCCGCACACAACGACGCGGCGTCCTCCCGCGTCTCCGGCGACACGACAAAGCGCAGCCTTTCGGCCTTGCGACGAAGTTCCTCATCCCCCAGACAGCCGCCCAGAAAATACGAGATATAGATGAGCTCCTTTCTCAGGGTTGCAGGCAACTCCACGGACGTTGTTTCGTAAAAGTCTCCCAGCAGACGGGCGGACGCCACATCCCCCATTTTGACGGCCTTGTCCCATGCCTTGATGGCCGCAAAATCATCGTCGCGCGCCATCTTCATCTCTCCCAGATGCCGATACGCCTGCGCGTGACCGCATTCTCCAGCTCTTTCAAAGGCCGTCATGGCAATGTCGTAGTTAATAGAAAAACCGTCCTCTCCGTTCAGGAAGCGAAGCCCGTTCTTGTAGTGCCGTTCCGCGCTGTCAACATGATTTATGCAAAAATATATAAAACAGAACGATATAGACAGACAGAATACACAGAGAGCGCAGCGCTTAAAAAGGAGCGATGTGCTCATTGCTCCTGAAAACAAAAACGACAACGAGGAAAAACCTGTCGTAACAAATGAAGTTCCAAGAAGTATCTCGTCTTTACCATACCATATCTTCCAAAAAGCCTCTTCCATACGGCAAGCCTCGCTGACGGAATTTTTCAGAATGCTCCTGCCGGAGCGGTAGCTCATAAGATAAAACAACCGGAATAAAATTCTTTTAAATTTATTTATAAATAAATTTACAGCACAATAACAATGCGTCATAACGCTAAAAACACTTCTTTTTCTCGAAAAATATTTTCGAGCAAACTTCGTAAAACTTTATATAATAAAAGCTATAAAATCAAGACTTCCAATAAAAATATCAGAAAAGAAATTTATATGGATTTTATTATTATATATCAAATTGTTACTTTATTTTCTGCTTATCTGCCCGCTCTGCCGGAAACGGCGCCGGAGCGGTCCTGGCCGCCATTTTCCCGCTGACACCGCCGCCCATGCCTCCTGCCCGCTGGGCCCTTTCCCGGCGCACGTCACAACCTCACACGGAAATTTCTCCGCTGAAATTGCCGCTGACAGAGCCACGTTCGTTGCTTCCCCCGCTGACTCTGCCGCCCGACACAGCCCCCGCAGTTTTCCCCGCTGACGCTGTCCCCCGGCAGGGTCGCGCCCTCCGCTCTTGCCGCGGATGCAGCGATGGCGCGGGCGCGAAGGCGATCCCGTGCGCCCGAAGGGCGGACGGAGCGCCGCAGCAGGCGCGGACATCGCCCGGCCGGAACGGCCGGGAAGGTTCGCGCCGACGCCCCAGCGACACGCGGCGGGCGGGGTACAGTTCAATTAAAGAGACTCCTTCCACGCTCCCGCAAAAAGGGGAGTACGGGGGTGCAGGGGGTGTAGAGGGGGACCCCCTCTCACCCCATGCCCCGCGCCGGGCAGGCGACCTGCCGCCCGCTCCGGGCAGCAGACGCAATCCAAGGAAGGAGCAAAAAACGACAGAATAAGAAAGTTCCCCTCTCACCCCATGCCCCACGCCGGGCAGGCGCCCCCCGCCCGCTCCGGGCAACAGCCGCAGGACAGGGAAGAACAAAAAACGACGCCAGCGTAAAAAAGACAGCCGCCCCGCGCCTTCCCGCTATTTCCCTACAAAAAAATCTTACTTTTTACATTTCCTTGAAATAGCGGAACTTCTTTTGCAGCAGACGAAAGAAGCCCACGCGGCGCGGTACCCGCGCCTCCGACGGGATTTCTGCAACAGACAGAAAGAAAACCCCTTGAAAATGTGGGGTTTTCTCCTGTGCGCCGCCCGAAAAAAAACCGCGCCATCCCGCCAGCCCCCTTTCGCATAGGCCTCTTTGCTTTTCTTGTGCCCCTCTGGACAAAGTTCCCGAATCACTCTAGGAAAAAAGAAAAAGCCTTTGTACGCCGTCGGACTTTCCGACTCCAGAACGGCGCGCGGCGCGGCTTTTTCGCGCCGGTACATGAGCATTTTCAGTTTGAAAGGCTTCGCGTTTCAAACCGCAAATTTCCCGTCCGGGTTCGGGCGGACTCTGGTTCTTTGGCAGTCACGTTTCCCCTTCTCCGGGGCGCCGGCATTCTCGGTTCACTCGCTGCGATGACTCCTCTCGACGCGCACAGCCGGGAGGTCTCGCCGCGACGCCGTTATTGCCCGCGCCCCTTTTTTTATGAAAGCGAGGCCCTCAAAAAGACATTTTTTCACAAGTTCGACACCTGAAGGACGCCTCCTCGCCCGCTTCGTCCGTCACGCTTCCCCGCAGGAACAGCGCAACGCCGGACAACGCGGGATGGCGGCGTTTCATCCTCATCATGCAAAAGAGCTGACACGGCCCCCGGAGGGCGCGCCATGAAATTTCATTACGACAGGCCGAGCTGCCAGAATCTGCGCCGCGCACTGCGGCGGGAATGGCTGGAAACCAACGGGCTCGGCGACTACGCCTCCAGTTCTCTCGTCTGCTGCAACACGCGCAAGTATCACGGCCTTTTCGTCACGGAGCTGGCCCGCCCGGCAGGACGGCATGTGCTGCTGTCCACGCTGGAAGAATCCATTTGCATGGCGGGACGCGAATTTTTCATTTCCTGCCGCAAGCATCCGGGCGTCTACCATCCCCGCGGGCACGAATACATGCAGGAAGCGCAGCTCGGCCCCTGGCCCCGCCATCGCTACCGCTTCGGAGATGTTTTTCTGACGCGGGAAATCATGCTGCTGCCCGGACGGCATGCGCTGATCGTCCGCTATCTGGTCGAATGCGACAGCCCGGACGTGCCGCCGCTGACCCTGCGCCTCAAGCCTCTGCTGGCCTGCCGCAACATGCACGCCGTGCGCCGCGAAAGCGGCGACGTAAATATGCGCTCGTCGGCGACGCTGTTCGGGGCCTCTGTGCGTCCCAATCCCGAACTGCCGGAACTCTTCCTGCAGGTGGAAGGCAACAGCGCCTACACGCCCGCGCCGGACTGGTACCGCACCATAGAATACCTCGTGGAACAGGAACGCGGTTTCGCCTGGCAGGAAGATCTGATTATGCCCGGCGTGTTTGAAATCGCCGTCAAGCCCGGCGAGGCCGTCTACTTCACCGCGTCCACCGAAAGCCTGCAAAAAGAACATGGCCGCCGCGAAATCGGCAGTCTCTGGGAACAGGCCGCCAGCCTGCGCCTTCAGGAAACGGAACAGGCCGACACGCTGCAACGCTATCTGGCGCTTGAGGGCAGGCGCTTTCTTGTGCGCATGCCCGCGGACGGCGCGCGCCCCGCGCCCGCCACGCCCGAAGCGGCGGACATCGAACAGAAATACGGCGGCACGCCCGATTCCGTCGTTGCGGGCTATCACTGGTTCGGCGCATGGGGACGCGACACGCTCATCGCCCTGCCGGGCCTGACCTTCTATGCCGGACGCCGCCGCGAGGGCGAAGCCCTGCTGGCCCGCATGGGACAGGCCGCGCGCGACGGGCTGATTCCCAACCTGCTGCTGCCGGACGGCAATCACGCTTATAATTCCGTGGACGCCTCCCTGTGGTACGTCTGGGCCGTGCAGATGCTGCTGCGGGCCGATCCCGAAAGCCTGCCCTTTGTGCGGCAGTACTGCTGGCCCGCCATCCGTCAGATTGTGGAAGCCTACGGGCAGGGGCGCGTGCCCTTCGTGCATACGGATGTGGAAGGCTTTCTCAACGTGGGCGACGCCAACACGCAGCTCACCTGGATGGACGCCACGGTCAACGGCCGCCCGGTCACGCCGCGCCACGGCCAGCCCGTGGAAATCAGCGCCCTGTGGTACAACGCCCTTGCCTTTGCCGACTGGCTGGCCCGCAAAATCGACGCCCGCAACTGGCACGACAACGAAAACCTGCGCCGCCGCATGCGCGTGGTCTTCACCCATCGCTACTGGGTGCGCGACTTCCGCGGGGACTATCTGGCCGATGTCTGGCGCGACGGCGAAAAGGACGCCCGCGTGCGGCCCAATCAACTTTTTGCCGTCTCCCTGCCCTATCCCGTTCTGGAAGAGGACAATTACGCGACCGTCGTCTCCCGCGTGCGGCAGTGCCTGCTCACTCCCTACGGCCTGCGCACGCTGGCCCCCAGCGCCCCGGACTATCATTCCCTGTACGAAGGCGGCCCGGCGGAACGCGACGGCGCCTATCATCAGGGCACGGTCTGGACATGGCTGCTCGGAGCCTACGGCGACGCCCTGCTGCGCGCCGCCTGGGATGAAGCGGGCGCGGCGGAAGCCCTGCTCCAGACGCTGACGCCGCTCTTTACCCGTCATCTGGCGGAGGCGGGCGTCGGCTCCATTTCCGAAATCTTCGACGGCGACCCGCCGCACCGCCCCGACGGCTGCATTGCGCAGGCCTGGAGCGTGGCGGAAAGTCTGCGTCTGCTGCGCACGCTGGAGCAGGCCGCCCCGGACGTCTACGCCCGCTGGGAAGCGGGCCTGGGACAAGGAGGGAACTAGATGCGCGTTCTCATGTTCGGCTGGGAGTTCCCGCCATTCAAGAGCGGCGGTCTGGGCACGGCCTGCAAGGGCATGACCACGGCGCTGGCCCGCAAGGGAACGGAAATCGTCTTTGTGCTGCCCCGCACCCTTGAGGGCAACAAACCCATGCACGTGCAGCAGGGGCTGGACGTCTGGTCGGCCTCCGGGCGGCGGGTTCCCCGCATTACGCAGGAAACCCGCAAAGACACCCGCCTGCATACCCTGTGGCGGGAAAGTCTGTGTTCTCTGGGCCTGCCCCGCGACGTAAGCGAGGAGGAATGGTGGGAGCGCATCCGCATACGGCACGTAGATTCGCCCCTGCGCCCCTATCTGACCTCGCGCAGTTATGATCAGGAAATCTCCGAACTGGAACGCCGCCTCGGCATGCGCCGGGAAGACCCCGGTTTCCGCTCCGTGCTCTTTTCCCGTCAGGAAGAAGAAACGTCCGCGTCCGTCCGCAACGTGGAGTCCGAAGATTGCCTGGAGCTGCGCGGCGGCTACGGCCCCGATCTCATGGCCGAAGTGTGGCGCTATGCCCGCGCCGCCGCGAGCATTGCCCTGGAAACGGATTTTGACGTCATCCACGTGCACGACTGGATGACCTATCCCGCGGGCATTCTTGTCAAACAGCTTACCGGCAAGCCGCTTGTGGCCCACGCCCACGCGCTGGAGCACGACCGCAGCGGCGACAACATCAACGCCGCCATCGCCAATCTTGAGCGCATGGGCATGGAAGCCGCCGATCTGGTTGTGGCCGTCAGCGCCTATACCCGACAGGAAATCATGGAATTCTACGGCATTCCGGGCGACAAAATAGAAGTCATCCACAATGCCGTGGAGCGCAGCGACATAGACCGCGCCTATCCCGTTCCCGCTCTCTGCAAAAAGGAAAAGCGCGTGCTCTTCATGGGTCGCGTCACCTATCAGAAAGGCCCCGACTACTTTGTGGAGGCCGCCCGGCTCGTGCTGGATCGCCTGCCCGAAACGCGCTTCATCATGGCGGGCAGCGGCGACATGCTGCCCAACATGGTGCGCCGCGTGGCGCAGCTGCGCATGGGCAGCCGCTTTCATTTCACGGGCTTTCTGCGCAACCGGGACGTGGACCGCATGTATGCCATGAGCGATCTCTATGTCATGCCGAGCGTATCCGAACCTTTCGGCATTGCGCCGCTGGAAGCCATGGCCTGCGACGTGCCCGTGCTGGTATCGCGCCAGTCCGGCGTGGTGGAAGTGCTGCGTAACGCCATCAAGGTCGATTTCTGGGACGTGCGGGAAATGGCCAATAAAATCTGCGCCCTGTTAAGTTATCCCGTACTGGCGGCGGAAGAAGTGCGCAACTGCCGCGAAGAACTGAAAAACATCCGCTGGGAAAACGCCGCCGCCAAGCTGCGCGCCGCCTACGAGCGCCTCATCGCCGGGAGAAGATAAATCATGTCCGCCATATGTTTCTACTTTCAGGTGCATCAGCCCTACCGTCTGCGCCATTACACCTTTTTCGACATCGGGCAGAGCCCCTTCTACGAAGACGAGGACGCCAACTGCGGCATTCTGCTCAAGGTGGCCCGCAAGTGCTATCTGCCCATGAACGCCCTGTTGCTCAAGCTCATCAAGCGGCATGAAGGGCGCTTCAAGATCAGCTTTTCCATCTCTGGAACGGCGCTGGATCAGTTTGAAGCCTACGCCCCCGAAGTCATCCAGAGTTACCGGGAGCTCATGGCCACGGGCTGCGTGGAAATGCTTTCCGAAACCTACACGCACTCCCTGTCCTTCCTCTATTCGCCGGAAGAATTCCGCGCGCAGGTGCGGCAGCACGACGACCGCATCGAGGAGCTGTTCGGCGTCCGGCCCGTGGTCTTCCGCAATACCGAGCTGATCTACAACAACGCCCTTGCCCGCGCCGTGGAAGACATGGGCTATAAGGCCATTCTTGCCGAAGGCGCGGATCACGTTCTCGGCTGGCGCAGCCCCAATTTCCTTTATCGGCCCGCAGGCTGCGAAAAGCTCAAACTGCTGCTTAAAAACTACAGTCTTTCCGACGATATTGCCTTCCGTTTCTCCAACCATCAGTGGCCCGAATTTCCCCTCACGGCGGACAAGTTCACCCAATGGGCGCAGGCCGCCGTGGCCTCCGGCAATATCATCAATCTGTTTATGGACTACGAAACCTTCGGCGAGCATCAGTGGGAAACCACCGGTATCTTCCAGTTCATGGAGGCCCTGCCGGACTACATCCTGCGTTTGCCCGGTTTCGGCTTTGTCACGCCCTCCGAAGCCGCTGACCGTTACGAACCCGTCGCGGATCTCGACGTGCACAACTTCATGTCCTGGGCCGACGCCGAACGCGACCTTACCGCCTGGCTGGGCAACGACATGCAGCACGACGCCATCGAGGCCGTCTACCGTCTTGAGCCCAAAATCAGGCAGCTGAACAATCCCGGCATGCTCCGCACCTGGCAGCGTCTCCAGACCTCGGACCACTTCTATTACATGTGCACCAAGTGGTTCGCCGACGGCGACGTGCACAGCTACTTCAACCCCTACGGCACGCCTTACGACGCCTACATCAACTATATGAACGTCCTTGCGGACTTCAGCATGCGTCTCGACGCCGCCCTCGAAGCCGCCCGGCCCTCCGCCGCTCCGGCCGCAGCCCCCACGCCGACGCCCGCTCCGGCCGCAGCCCCCGCGCCGGAAGCCGCCCCGGCCGCGCCCAAACGCACCCGCAGGACAACCAAAACCGACGCCAACGCCGACGCGGCCCCCAAAACCAGAGCCAAAGCCAAAGCCGAAACCGCTCCCAAGGCCAAAGCCGCCGCCGCGTCCGCCGCGCCCAAACGCGCTCCCAGAAAAAAGAAAGATCAGAAATAATGGGGGATGAGAGTTTGATTGAGGGGGAGAGGGAAACCCCTTTGAAAAGGGGTTCTCCCTCTCCCCCACCCCCCTCTCCCTTCCTGAAACTTTTACTATGGTCGCTGCGGCAACCCGGTTGCGCCGCGGCTTTCCCGAAAACCACCGTCCCCCGGTTCCTTCCATACGCCCTTGCTTCACAGTTCCGGGGGACGGCGATACAGTGAAAGATATTTTGAGGCCACGGCGCCTCTCATTGACCCAATAAAAGCGCGTTTGGGGAAGGGGTGGGTGTCTGGGGGAGAGAGGAACGCACTGCAGGCACGCCAACAGGGCGCCTCCCGCCCCCCGCTCACCCGACCAAACCCCCCCGCAACCTCCCC
>CALVHG010000088.1 GCA_944327285.1 uncultured Desulfovibrio sp.
AAAAACCGCGTTTTTTCCGCGAAACGACAGGCCGTATGGTTTGAAATGCAAAGCATTTCAAACTGAAAATGCTCTAAGGAGTTTTCATGTCGTACGGACGTTTTTTGCGGTGCGGTCTGGGGGCGCTGGCCCTCTCCCTTCTGCTGGCACAGTCGGCGGATGCCCGTCAGGATATGACGGCCGCCGAGGCGAAGGCTTTGCTGGACAACCCTCCCGCCGGGCTTGTTCTTCTGGACGTGCGCACGCCGGGGGAATTTGCGGCGGGGCACATTAAAGGCGCTGTCAATATGAATTCTCTGGAGCCTGATTTTCTGCAACGCGCGGCGCAGCTTCCCCCGGATGCGCCGCTGCTGATTTACTGTCGCTCCGGCAATCGTTCAAGCTCCATTATTGAGCGCATGGAAAAGGCCGGCATCAAGAATGAAATTTATCATCTTGAGCATGGCATCAATGATTGGAACGCCGCCGGATTGCCGCTGACGCGGTAAGGCGGATGCTCTTCTCTGATTGTTGGGGGAAGGGAAACCTCTCGTCGCCGCGGTCGATGCCCATGCCTTCGTCGCAACGGGCACGGCCTGCGGCCGCCCGGATCGGAGTGAGCGGAAAAACGCGCTTTTTCCGCAAAACGACAGGTCGTATGGTTTGAAACGCAACGTGTTTCAAACTGAAAATGCTCTGGTGGAGAGGGACCCATTCCTGAGGAAAGGCGTTTCCCTCGCGCGGAAATTTTTATGGCGATAGCGTGCCCGGAACTCTGCGGGGCAGACAGGATTTGGTGAAATGGCATGGCCTTGCGACTTCTGAACAATGACGATTATGAGCGGGACTGGCCCGTCTGGAAGCAGGCGGCGCTGGAAACGGCGCAAGGGGACCCCTTCTGCTGCCAGCCTGTCTGGCAGTTGTCCTTTCATCGCAGCTTTGCCGAAAATTGCCGGGTCGATCTGCGACAGGGCGACGGCTGTATGCTGGCCTTTGCCGAACAAACAGCTTCATCGGGACAGCGCTGTCTTGTGCCGCTGGAGCCTTCCTGGTTCTTCGGCTCTCCGCTGCTGGGGCGCGATTCTCTGGACCTGCTGGCCGAGGCGCTGGTGGACTGGACCGGCGAATATGGCTTTTGTCCCGATATCCTGATCAGCGGCCAGATCCGGAGAAGCGCATTCTTTGTCCGTCTGTTGCAGGGCTTCAGCAGGATATTCCATTGTTATCTTTATCAGGAAAGCCAGCAATGTTCCGCTTCGCTGGCCGGAGGGCTGGACGGCTTTCTTTCCCGGCGTTCGGCAAATCATCGGCACAAGCTGAAAAAATGCGCCCGACGCGCGGCTGAGGTCGGCGTCAGCTTTGAGCGCTGCCGCCCTCTGTCGTCGGAAGACGCGCAGGCGACTTTTGCGCGTATGCTGGCCGTGGAGGAACAGAGCTGGAAGGGCATCGGGCATTGCGGCATGGCCGAACCCCCAAGCAGCCGTTTCTACTCAATCCTTCTGGCGGCGCTGGCCCGCACCGGCGATGCCCGCGTCATCTTTGCCCGGCATGAGGGGCAGGATATCGGCTTTATTTTCGGCGGCATGGCCGGAAACATCTATCGCGGCCAGCAGTTCAGCTTTGTGGATTCCTGGCGTTCTTTTTCCATAGGCAATCTGCTGCAATTGGAAAAAATCCGCTGGCTCTGCGAAGACGGCGCACTGCGCTATGATATGGGCCCCATTTCTGGCCCGCGTATGGGCTACAAGTCTCACTGGACGGAAACCACCGTCACCCTGCACACCCTTCTGCTGCGGCGTTCTTAAGACAATTTCAGTTTGAAACGCCGTGCGTTTCAAACCATACGGCCTGTCGTTTCGCGGAAAAATCGCGGTTTTTCCGCTCGCTTTTGGCCGGGCGGCGCTGTGCCGCCGCCTTCGCGTTTCACCTTTTTTAAAGTTGAAACGCTCTAGTTTCCCGGAAATATGAAAACAAAAGCGCGCAAGGGAGTCTGTGACAGAACAGCCTGCATGCCGCTATGTTGTCTTGAGACAGGCAACGTCCGTAATTTTTTTGTGTTCCAGAGGGCTGTTGCCGCAGGAGTGCGACAGCTTTCTCGCAACGTATTGTTTTTCTGAAGAAAAGCGCGCTGGGGAATGGAAACACCTCTCGCGCGAGCAGCGACCCGACGGGCGGCCGCAGGCCGTGCCCGTTGCGATGAAGGAATGGGCATCGACAGCAGAGATGAGGGGTTTCCCTTCCCCCCAAAAAGTATTTCAGGCAAACAGACAGGCTTCCACGCAGGCGCAGAGGGCGTGGTACATGGGCAGGTGCAGTTCCTGAATGCGATGGGTGCTTTGGGAGGGGGCGCGCAGTTCCACGTCCAGCAGGGGTGCCATGTCGCCGCCGTCGCGGCCGGAAAGGCCGAGCGTGGGGCAGCCGAGGAGGCGGGCGACGCGCAGGGCGTGATTGACGTTGGCCGAATGGCCGGAAGTGCTGATGGCCCAGAGAACGTCGCCTGGGCGGGCCAGCGCGTAGACCTGCTGGGCAAAGAGGAGAACGCCGTCCACGTCGTTGGCAAAGGCCGTGGGCAGGGCGACGCCGGAAACCAGCGGCACGGCGGCGATGCCGCATTGCAGGGCGCGCAGGGCGCCGCCGTGATCGGGGAATTGTTCTTCGGCCCGCCGCAGCCAGCTTTCCGGCAGGGGGCGCGGCAGAAGAAACCCCTTCATAAGTTCTCCCGCGATATGTTCCGCATCGGCGGCGCTGCCGCCGTTGCCGCAAAGCAGAATTTTGCCGCCGCTGCGGGCGCAGGCGACGAGCAGCCGCACGGCGGCGGCGAAGGCGGATTCGGCGTCGCGCCATTGCGGCGAGCGCGCCGTCAGTTCCTGCCAGTGTTGCCGAATATATTTTTCCATCATGGAGCTGCCCTTTGCAATACTGTGGTCGCTCCAGCATAGCAGAATCCCCTGTGCTGGCAACCATCCAGCCTTGCTGCATTCTTTGGAGGAATCTTTATGGATAACGATACGCTGACAGCTATTGACGGTTTGCTGGCGGGACATGCCACGGATGCGGACAACCATACCGGCTGCACGGCGATTCTCTGTCCCGAAGGCTTTACGCCGGGCATTGCCGTGCCGGGATTTGCGCCGGGCTGCCGCGAGACGGAGCTGATGCGTCCGGAATCTCTGGTGGACAGGGTGCATGGCCTGGTGCTGGCCGGAGGAAGCGCCTTTGGTCTGGCGGCCGCCGACGGCGTCATGCGCTTTTTACGCGAGCAGGGAACGGGTTTTGTCATGCCGCACGGCATTGTGCCCATTGTGGGCGGCGCGGTCATCTATGATCTTGATATGAACGGCAGGGCGGGGCTGTTGCCCGATGCCAGCATGGGCTACGCGGCGGCGAAAGCGGCTTCGGCTGCGCCGGTTGTTCAGGGCTCCGTGGGCGCCGGGGCCGGAGCGCGCTGCGGGCGGCTGTTCTTCGCGCGCGGGGAACAGGCGACGCAGAAGTGCGGCCTGGGAACGGCTGTGGAACGGTATGACGGCATTCTGGTTGCCGCGCTGACGGTGGTCAATGCGCTGGGCAACATTCATGATCCCCGTACGGGAGCCTTTCTTACGGGGGGACGCAGGGAGGACGGCACGCCGTTTTCGGAAGAAGAAATGCGCGACAGCCTCGCGGGGAGGGATACGCCGCCTTCCAATACCGTGCTGACCGTGGTGGCCACAAATGCGCCGCTGGATAAGGTGCAGACAAGCCGTCTGGCGCGTATGGCCGGAACAGGTCTGGCCCGCTGCCTGCGGCCCGCGCATCTGACGCTTGACGGGGATATTGTGTTCGCGCTGTCTTCACGACGGCCGCTGCCTGCCGCTGCCGGGCCCTGGACAGAAAATCTGCTCGGAGCGCTGGGAGCGGATGCGGTGGCGCGCGCCGTCGTGGCCGCCGCCGAAGCGGCGGCCAGTGACGAGTGGGAGGGGGGAAGGATGAAGTAGGCAGAGCGTTTTGCGAGGTGCGGCGCTGTCGCCGCCCGTCCCGAAGCCAGCGGAAAACCGCGTTTTTTCCGCGAAACGACAGGCCGTATAGGACCGAAAACGCTCTAGGGACGAGGGCTGCAGGCGCTTTCGTAGCCGTGCAACAGAAAGTTCATTTCCTCGGAGCTTAGTTCCGCATAACAGGAGGGCGAGGCGGGAACGCTCCGGGGGGCGGGACCGGCGGAAAGGGTATCCAGCTGCCCGGCAAGAGAATGCAGCCAGGATTCCAGCTGATCCGGCGATACGCCAAGACGGTCGGCAGTTTCCTGAGGAATCTTCATGCTCAGGAGCAACCTCTTTACGATAGGCAGATTCACAACGGATGTTATCGAGCCTATGGGCATGGGTTCCTCCATTTGGGTTGGCGTCAGTTTCTGTGGCAGGCGCTTGAGCGCTGATGCTCGTCTCATGGCTTCTTTCTACACGTTCCCGACGCCAAAAGTATGACTGCGGCGTAATAAAAGGTATCAAAGTTTGACAGACCGGCACGGGAGAACCTGTCTGCCTGCGCGAACGCTCCGAACGGGCCGGATTGCCTGGCAACGGACCGGGGGAATCGGAGAAATTCGTAGTTGTATCAATGTATGACAGGGGCTACGCCTCGCCCTTGTCTTCTGCTATTCTGAAAGAAAATGGCATGCGGCATTCCGCCCGAAAAGCTGGCGAATCCGCATTGCGGTTTTGGCGAGGCGGCCACTGTTTTTATGCAAGAAAGGGGCCATTCCTCCGAGAAAAAAGTCGTAGCATAAGACCTTTTTCGTCGGAATATCTCAGGCGGAACAAGGGTTTTCTGTTGCGGTGCAAGGGTTTCAGGGCGCGCGCGGACGTGCCTGGGGCGCGTCGGCGCGGAATTGACGCCCGTCGTTGCGGAAAACGAGCCGACCGACATGCCGTCTTCCGGCGTTCGCGGAGGCATGAAGCTGGGGATTACCCGGAGGGCGCAATGGTCTTTGAACGGGAAAAAGTCAAAATTCATATTCTTCTGGTGGATGACGACGCCAGACTTCAGACCAATGTGCGAGACTTTCTGGAACCTTACGGCTGCCAGATAACGTCCATGAGGAGCGGGGAAGGCGTCGAGGAGGCCGTGAAGGAGCAGAAGCCGGATATTGTCCTTCTGGACGTCATGCTGCCCGATGACGACGGTTTTGTGGTGCTGCGGCGTCTGCGCGGCGTGTCGGATCTGCCTGTCATCATGCTGACGGCCCGCGGCAATGACGCCGACCGTATCGTCGGGCTGGAAATGGGGGCGGACGACTATCTGCCCAAGCCTTTTAATCCGAGGGAGCTGCTGGCCCGCATCAAGGCCGTGCTGCGTCGCGCCTCGGCACAACCCGACGCCGCGGCGCAGGAGCCTCCCAAGGATACGCTGGTGGTGGGGTCCATCCGTCTGGATTTGAAGCGGCAGCGGCTTGACCGCGGGGAGCAGAGCGTTCAGCTGACAACAACGGAATTTCGCATCATCCGGGCCTTTATGGGCAGACCGGACGAAGTCCTGTCCCGCGATCAGATTCAAACGCTGGCGTTCGGGGAAAATTACTATTGCAACGATCGCAATATTGACGTCTATGTCAGCCGGGCCCGCACCATCTTGCGCAAGCTGTGCGAGGAGTCTCCCATTCATACGGTCTGGGGGGCGGGCTACCGCTGGGTCAGCGACGAGGGCGCAGACCATCCCCGATAGACCGTTTTTCCTTTGGAAAAAGGGAAGACGCGAGGCGGCGCAGCGCCGCCCGGCCCGAAGCGAGCGGAAAAATCGCGTTTTTCCCGCGAAACGACAGGCCGTATGGTTTGCAATGCGGCGCGTTTCAAACTGAAAATGCTCTGGCAGGCAGGAGGGAAAAGCCGTGCGCATGCTGCCGCATCTGTGGCAACGGGTATTTGCCTATGCTCTGTTGCTGGTGCTGATTTCGCACCTCATCAGTTCCCTGTTGTTTAATTTTACGACGCGCAGGGAAATGCATGTGCGCTTTCTGACGGAAATGGGCATTCAGATGGCGTCCGTCATGAAAGGCAAGGATGTGGGGGCCTTTGAAACGCTCGCTACGTTTCTGGAAAAATCGCAGAAAAAAATGTGGCTGGAGTACGCGGACGGAACAATTGCCTTCGGCAGCCCTGATCCGCTTTTTCTGCAAAAGGGACGCTCCTCGCTGGAAGACCTGACCAGGGATGAACGGGTGTCCATTTTCCGGGACCCGAAGACCGGCGCTTACCTGGCGCGGGTTCCCCTGCCGCTGGAGAAGAGCAACGCCGTTATCTGTTTCAGTTTTGGCGAGCCTTTGCCTCCTCTGTATCTGATGTTCTTCCAGAATATCATTGCCGTGGTCATCATCGGCAGCGCGCTGGCTCTGTGGATTACCTAGCGCATAGCCCGCCCGCTGCGGCATTTGCGTTCGGAGGTGTTGCAGATAGCCGACGGCAATCTGGAAAACAGCGTCAGCGAACAGGGGCCGGAAGAAGTGGTGCAGGTGGCGCGGGCCGTCAACAGCATGGCGCACACCATGATTAACAATATTAAGAGCATGAGAAAGCTTGTCGCCGACGTATCGCATGAAATGCGCTCTCCGCTGGCCCGCATGAATATTTCCGCGACCATTGTGCAGGAAGGGCTGGACGTGCTGGCGCAGGGGCAGGAGGGCGGCAGGAATCCGAATTTGCTCTACGATGCCGCCGGAACGCCGCTGGCCTGCGTGCATATCGGCTACATCCTTCAGGAAATCGAGCATATGGAAAAGCTGGTCGGGTCTTCGCTCCTGAACAGCAGGCTGGATTTTCAGGAAAGGATGCAGGAAGCAAAGGATGTGGATTTTTCGTCCCTGTGCATGGATATTGCGCTGCGGCATGAATCCTTGTTCAAGGAGAAGGCGCTGATCCTGAATCTGGATATTCAGCCCCTGCTCTGGGTCAGGGGCGACGCCTCGCTGCTTTCCCTGATTATTTCCAACCTGCTGGATAATGCGGTAAAATATACGAATGCTGGCGGGCGCGTGCTGCTCGTGCTGGATGTGCATAACGGTTATGTCCGCCTGCAGGTGGAAAACAGTCATCCCGGCCTCAGCGACGAGGTTATGGCGCATGCGTTCGAGCCCTTTTTCCGGGGGGATTGCGCGGACGACGCGCCGGGCGTGGGCCTCGGCCTGACGCTGGTGAAAAAGATTGCCGTGCGCCATCGGGGCAACGCCCTTGTAGAGCGCACGGACATGGGGCTGCGGGTGTGCGTCATGCTGCCGCTGCTCAGAAGCGAGGCGGCTGTCTGAAGCCCGCCGGTCTTCAGGTTCTTTGTCGGCAGGATCGGCCGCGTCTCCGGGGAGGGATGCAAAGGAAACGTGAAAGATCAACGTCCGCCCGAAGAACCGAAAAAGGGGGAAGTCTTTCCGCGCGAAAGGCTTCCCCCTTAGAGCGTTTTAACTTTGAAAAAGGTGAAACGCGAGGCGGCGACACAGCGCCGCCCGGCCAAAAGTGAGCGGAAAAACCGCGTTTTTTCCGCGAAACGACAGGCCGTATGGTTTGAAACGCGCAGCGTTTCAAACTGAAAATGCTCTAGTTGTTTCGGGAGCTGCGGGCGGGGCGCAGCCGCGGCCGAATATCCCTTTTTTTACTTTTGCGGGCCTTCCTCCCCTTGCCGCCCCATGCGGCTGGTGGGGGCCATCATGTGTTCCGGCTGGAGCAGGTCTTCCAGCTCCTCCTTTGTCATGAGGCCGCGGGCGAGAACGATGTCATAGACGGAACCGCCGCTGGTCAGGGCCTCCCGCGCGATGGAAGCGGAGGTTTCATAGCCGAGGCGGGGATTGAGGGCCGTCACGATGCCGATGGAGTGGCGCACCATGTCCTTGCAGCGTTCGCCGTTGGCGGTGATGTCGCGGATGCAGAGATCGACCAGCGAGCGACAGCCCGCGCCCAGACGGTGAATGCCCGCAAACAGGGCGTAGGCGATGACGGGCTCCATGACGTTGAGCTCCAGCTGCCCGGCTTCGGCCGCCAGCGTGACGGTAACGTCCTTGCCGATGATGTCGAAGCATATCTGGTTCATGACTTCCGGCATGACGGGATTCACCTTGCCGGGCATGATGGAAGAACCCGGCTGCCGGGGCGGCAGGTTGATTTCGTTGAGTCCGCAGCGCGGCCCGGAGGAAAGCAGGCGCAAGTCGTTGCAGATTTTGGATATCTTGGTCGCGCAGCGCTTCAGAACGCCGGAAAGCTGCACATAGGCGCCCGTGTCCCAGGTGGCTTCCACCATATTTGTCGCCATGCTGACGGGCACGCCGGAAACTTCGCGCAGGCGGCGCGTCACCAGTTCGGCATAGCCCACGGGGCTGTTGATGCCCGTGCCGATGGCCGTGGCTCCCATGTTGATTTCCGCGATGAGATTGCGGGCTTCGCCCATGCGCATCATGTCTTTGGAAAGCGTTTCGGCATAGGCGGCAAATTCCATCCCCAGCGTCATGGGCACCGCATCCTGGAGCTGGGTGCGGCCCATTTTAATGATATCCTTGAATTCTTCGGCCTTGTCGGCCAGAGCGGCGCGCAGATAGTCCATATCGCCGATAAGCTGGGTTATCTTGGTATAGAGCGCCAGCCTGATGGCCGTGGGGTAGGCGTCGTTGGTGGACTGGGAGCAGTTGACGTCGTTGTTGGGGTGGCAGAACTGGTACTCGCCCTTTTTGTGCCCCATGATTTCCAGCGCGCGATTGGCGACGACCTCGTTGATGTTCATATTGCAGGACGTGCCCGCGCCGCCCTGAAAGACATCCACGGGGAACTGATCGTCAAACTTGCCCGCCACAACCTCGTTGCAGGCCTGACAGATGGCGTCGCACTTCTCCTTGTCCAGCGCGCCCAGTTCGCAGTTGGCAAGGGCCGCGGCCTTCTTCACGCAGGCCAGCGCCTGAATGAACTTGGTCTGAGAGGAAATGCTGATGCCGGAAATATGAAAATTTTCCACCGCCCGGCAGGTCTGGATGCCGTAATAGATATGGGCGGGAATTTCCATCTCGCCGAGAAAGTCATGTTCCGTTCGCGTTTCAAACATGGAGAACCTCCCTGCATGGGAAACCTGTCCCAGCATGGCATATTTGCACATTCCGGTCGAGTGGGCTACAAGGTGAAAACCTTTCTGCCTTTGGAGGTTGCCATGTACAGGATGCCGTCCTTCTGCCTCGCGCTGCTTGTCCTGCTGGGGAGCGCGTCGCCGTGTCTTGCCGTCAGATCGTTTCAGGAAGTCTGGGACGACGCTATGCCTCTTATGAGTCAGGGCGCGGATATTGTCGCTTCCGGCCAGAATCCCGACGAGCGCTCGTGGGGCGAAATTCTGACCTTCCGGGATTCAAAGTTTGCGCGTCTGATGGAGGAATGCTTTGAGGTCATGGCCGATTCTTCCATTACGGGGAGCATCCGCGAGCTGGACGCCATCCGGCGGGCCAATGCTGAAAAACGGGCGAAAATCGCGGAGCTGCAGAAAAAGGCCGTCTCCGCTCCCTCGTCCTCGTGGAATCCTCTGAAGGATACGCAGCAGAGCATCCGGGAAGACGTGGTGCGCATGCGGCAGGAAATTGCCGACAACGAAGCCCGCATGGGGCAGCTGCGGGAAAGCGCTTTTGCCGCCCTGCAATCTAAAGGGCTGCCCGTCAGCCGTGAGCAGGTGGACGCCATGCTGGGAGCCATCGACGGCAACGACACGGCTTCGGTCATGGCCGTTGCCGAGAATATCAAGGCTATTCAGGCCGCCATCGAACAGCAGCTTTCTCAGCCCGGCGCAAGCATGGAGCTGGTGCAGAGCTACACCGGCGTCTACATGATGTGCCGCAAGGTCTACGTGTACGCTATCGAACTGGCGTTGCAGCGTATCGACGAAAGCTATCTGAAGCGTCTTGACGGCATCCGCAAGGAGGCCGAAAGCCTGCTTGCCGAAGCAAAGGCCATGATGGCCCGCGCGGGAGAAAGCGACAGAAAGATTCTGGCGGCCAATATTCCCGCCAATCAGCGCACGCTGGAAGCCGTGGATCTCTACCGGCGCTATCTGGAGCGGCAGAAGAGCCATTTGCGCGCGCTGCTTGGGGAAGCGTCCACGTCCGCAAAGGTGGCCGTCAACACCTATCGCACCGTGCGCACCGGCACGGAGCTTCTGGGACTCATGAAGCGCTCGGAAGCGGATTTTTCGGAGATTTTCAAGTTTCAGCCGCCTTCCCTGTCGCTGCTTTATGACGATCGTCTGCGGCAGGAATTTGAAAGCATTACGGAACGCCTGCGGGCGGAGTAGGGCGCGCCGCGCTTGCGGGCATGGCCCGGCGGCCCGCGCCGTTTCCGCATGCGGCGATCGGGATTGTGACAATCAGGTGACAATTCTGGACAAGGCAGGGAAAGGCGTTATTTGAAGACTGCATATTCAGGCGGCGTCGCGGGGCGGTCCTCACGCTTTGCTGACGCTCCCTGCCGTATGCAGAGATAGTCGGGGCGGCTCCGGGCGGTCTGTACGCACAGGCCGCTTTACGGGGCGGAAAACGATTCTTCCCGGCGCGGGGACTATCCCCATATAAAAGGAGATACACATGGGATTTCTGGATACGCTGAAAGAAAAGCTGCATGAAGGTCGTGACAAGCTGGCTCTTGAAGTGGGCCGTTTTCGCAACAAGACCTTTCTGGACAGCGTGGTTGCCGCCGCGGTAGTCATCGGCGCTTCTGACGGGAGCATCAGCTCGGAAGAAAAGAAAAAGCTCTTTGATTACGTGCAGATTTCCGAAGAGCTGAAATGCTTTTCTCCGGAAGAGGTGGCGGCCTCCTTCAAGGCTGTCGCCGACATGTACGACTTTGATCCCGGCATCGGCAAGGCCGAGGCCATGAAGAAGGTCGGCAAGCTGCGCGGCAAGGATGATCAGGCCCGCCTCGTGGTGCGCGTGGCCATTCTCATTGCCATGAGCGACGGCGTGTTTGAGGAAAACGAAAAGAAGGCCGTGCGCGAACTTTGCGCGGAACTCAACGTGCCTGCTTCCGATTTTGACTGCTGATTAAAAAACTGCGCGTCCTGTAAGGGTGACGGGGGATTCCCGACCGGGGGCCCCCTGTCCCCTTTTGTTTTTTCCGATTGAAACAGAACTGGTGGTAGTGTCGTGGAACATCTTGGTTTTCCTTTGGAAACAGTCATCATCTTTGTCGTTACCGTTGCGGGATCGCTCTTCCTCGATCTCTTCGCCCATAAAAAGGACGAGGACATCAGCCTGAGAAGCGCCTGCCTCTGGTCGCTGTTCTGGATAGCCGTATCCGTGGCTTTCGGCGGTTATCTCTACGTGCATCACGGCACGGAAATGGCCAGCCTCTACTTTACCGGCTATGTGCTGGAAAAGGTGCTGTCCGTAGACAATCTTTTCGTGATCATGGCCGTGTTTTCGTGGTTCTCCATTCCCAACGAATTTCGGCATCGCGTGCTGTACTGGGGCGTTGTGGGGGCCATTGTCTTCCGCGCCATTTTTGTGGCCATCGGCGCGGGCCTGATGTCCTTCGGTCCCTTCGTGGAGCTGATCTTTGCCGCTATGGTCGCCTATACGGCCGTGATGATGCTCAAGAAGGGCAACGAAGAGGAAGAAATCGAAGACTACTCCTCCCATGTGGCCTGCCGCTGGGTGCGTCGCATCTTCCCTGTCTGGCCGCGTCTGCACGGGCATGATTTCTTTCTGTCGCGCGCTCATGCGCAGGAAGAATCCGCCCGCCTTGGTCTGACGGTGGAAGGGATCGGCAAAAAGGCCGCGTATGTGGCGACGCCGCTGTTTATCTGTCTGGCCGTCATCGAAGTGAGCGACGTCATGTTTGCCTTCGACTCCGTGCCCGCCGTCATTGCCGTGAGCCGCGAGCCCCTGATCATTTATTCCGCCATGATCTTCGCCATTCTCGGCCTGCGAAGCCTCTATTTCGTGCTGGAAGCCCTGCGCCGCTATCTGGTGCATCTGGAGAAGGCCGTTATCGTGCTGCTCTTCTTCATTGCCTTTAAGCTGCTGCTTTCCGCCGTGAAGCACATTTTCGGCGTGGGCTTTGAACTGTCGCCGCACTTCTCGCTGGCAGTGGTGCTGATTATTCTGACCATCGGCATCGTGGCCTCCTTCTTCTCCGCTCCCAAGGATACGAAGGAATCTCGTTAGGGTGCATAGCTTGTTGGGGGAAAGGGGAACCCCTCATCTCTGCTGTCGATGCCCGTAGCTTCCTTCGTCGCAACGGGCACGGCCTGCGGCCGCCTTCGGTC
>CALVHG010000089.1 GCA_944327285.1 uncultured Desulfovibrio sp.
TGGGTGGTCTGTAGGGTGTCTCTGCTGGCACTCCAGGCTTCACCCTTCCCCCCAACTTCTCCGGCTGCCGCAGGCTGTGCCTGTGGGGCAGGTGGGTCAGAGTTTTTCCGGGGCGCTGCGGAGGCGTCGCCAGAGGGTGGAGGTGCTGATGCCCAGGCGGCGGGCGGCCTGGCTTTTATTGCCGTCGCATTCGTCGAGGATGCGTTTGATATGGCGCAATTCGTCTGCTTCCAGCGAATCCGGCAGAGGGGCGTCCATGCGGGGGAGTTCGCTGCGGCGCACGAGGTCCTCGTCGATGAGTTTGCCTTCGGAGAGGACGACGAGTCGGGTCATGAGGTTTTTCAGTTCGCGCACGTTGCCCGGATACTGGCCGGAGGAGAGAAGCCGCATGGCGCCGCGGGAGATGTCGGGGACGCCGGACAGGCAGTCCGCGCAAGCCGTATGGCGGAAGTAGTCGATCAGCAGCGGCAGGCATTCTTTGCGATCGCGCAGGGGCGGGACAAAGAGCGGCAGGATATGGAGCCGATAGTAAAGGTCTTTGCGGAATTCGCCCTTGCGGACGAGTTCCTCAAGGTTGCTGTTGGTCGCGCAGATGACGCGCACGTTGACCTTGATAAGCTGCTCGCCGCCAATGCGGAAGAAGCTGGCGTTTTCAAGAAAGCGCAGAAGATGCAGTTGCAGGCTCCAGGGAGCTTCGCCTATTTCGTCAAGAAATATGGTTCCGCCGTCGGCAAGTTCGAGCATGCCCGCGCGGCCGTTCTGGCGCGCGCCGGTAAACGCGCCCTTGGCGTAGCCGAACAATTCGCTTGCCATGAGCTGTTCGGGCATGGCGCCGCAGTTGACCGCCACAAACGGTCTGCCGGCCCGGCGCGACGCATTGTGAATGGACTGCGCCAGCAGCTCCTTGCCCGTGCCGCTTTCGCCGCGCAGGCAGACGGAAATATCGTGGTCGGCATAGATGCGCGCCGTGCGCAGGCAGGCCCGCATGGACTCGCTTTTGTGCACGATGTTTTCAAAGGTGTAGCGGGCCGGATACTTGCAGGTTTGCTGCCGCAGGGCCGCGGAGCCCTTTTCTTCGCCGTCGAGGACGAGCACGGCGCCCTGATTCTCTCCCTGTCGCAGAAGAGGGTGGAGATGGCAGTGGATGTCCTCGCCTCTGTCTCCCCGAATGTGCCCCTCAAAAGGCTGTCCGTGCCGGACGGCCCAGGCAAGGCGGGCGTCCAGACGGGGGAGCAGGGCGGCGTCGCTGTCCGCGGCGTTGCCGCGCATGAGATTGCCTTCCTTGTCGAGCAGAAAGACCTCGCCGCCGAGCATTTGCCGGAACACGCCGTATTCCAGCTGTATGTGGCCCTGGCTGGCGTACAGCTCCGCGATTTTATGCGCCTGTTCCAGCACCTCAAGAGCCACGGCCCAGCGGGTGCGCAGCGCAAAGCCTTGCAGGCCCCGCTGCTCGCAGCACTGCACCACGCAGGGCGTTCCGGCGATGACGCGCAGGCCGCTCGCCATGATTTCATCGATGACAGAGGGAATGTCCGACGCGGTGCGCAGGCGGAACAGGCGGATGTTTACCGGCAGAATGTGGGCGATGGTGGCGGCGGCGTGATAGATGTCGCCAAAGCCCACGATGCCTATTTCCCGGCTGTTGGCGCAGGCCGTGTTGATGAGCGAAAGCACGTCGCGCACGGTGATGGGAATGGACAGAACCACGGCGGACAGCGCCGCCCGGCGGATGAGATTGCAGGTTTCCCCGCGCGAGATGATGACCCGCGCGCCTTGCTGTATGAGCTCTTTTGCCGTCTGCACGCCTTCTTCCATGAGCCCTTCCTGGAGCAGAAAGGGGGAGCCGGTCTTGTCCTGGAGTTTTTTGAAAACGTCCGTGAGGAAGGAGTCCGGCGAGACGACGCCGACAGAAACGGTTTGCATGCGCTGCTCCCTGTTGTTTCAGAATGGCATACCATTTCATTTTGAAATGCGCAAAGCCTCTGTCCGTAATGATTTGATACAGAATATTTCTTAAAAAATCCTTACATTTCAAAGTGTTATTTGAGTATATTTTCTCAGAATCATTGGCATGCCTTTTGCTCTCCCCGGCGTAAAGGAGGGCAGTCCTCATGAAACAGCTTTTAGCTCTTCACGACATGGATAATGTCGGAAATGTCCTTGAGGATGTCAAAGCGGGCGACGGCGTCTGCTGGTCCGTCGGCGACAGCATGTTCTCGGCGCGGGCGCTGGAAGACATTCCCTTTGGCTTCAAGATGGCCCTGCGGGCCGTGCCCAAAGGGGAGCCAATCATCAAGTACGGCAATCCCATAGGCTTTGCGGAAAGAGACATCGCGGCGGGGGAGCTTGTGCATGTTCACAATGTCGCGGGCGGTCGCGGACGCGGCGATCTTGAGCGCAAGGAAGGCTGATATGAAATTTCTGGGATATCGCCGCCCGGACGGCAGCGTTGGCATTCGCAATCATACCCTGATCGTACCCAACGGACGCGCGGCGGCCAATCTGGGCGTTCTTATTTCCCGCATTGTGGCGGGAACGAAAATCTTTGTCGCCACCAATGAAAACGGACGCGATCCCGCGGATCGGGCCACGCTGGCGCGGACCCTGCGCGGGCTGGCCATGAATCCCAACGTGGGGGCCGTGCTGGTGGTGGGGCTGTCCCGCAACGGCAGCCACGAAGAGTTTTCGGAAAAGAATTTTCTGGAGCCCATCGTCGCCACGGGCAAGCCTGTAGACACGGTGTTCATGGACGAGTGCGGCGGCTTTGACGCGGCCTTTGCTCTGGGCGTGCGCAAGGCGCGCGGGCTGCTCATTGCGGCCAGCCGGGCGCGGCGCAGCGAGGCGGAGCTCGGCGATTTGTCCGTGTCCGTCAAGTGCGGCTATTCGGACACAACGTCGGGCATGGCCGGAAATCCCGTGGTGGGCAAGGCCTTTGACCGCATTGTTGCCGCGGGCGGCAACGCCTATTTCGCGGAAACCACGGAAGTCATCGGCGCGGAGCATCTTGTGGCCGCCCGCTTTACCGACAGCGGAGAACGGGCAAAGTTCCTCGCCGCCGTCGCGCGGGTGGAGAACGAGGCCCGGCAGCTCGGACAGGATATCCGATCCATCAATCCCATTCCGGCCAATATCGCCGCGGGGTTGACGACGCTGGAAGAAAAGTCGCTGGGCGCGGTTTCAAAGTCCGGCACTTCCCCGGTCCGCAGCTGTCTGCTCTACGGGGAGCGGCCCCGGCAGCGGGGTTTGCATTTTATGGATTCGTGGATGTCTTCATCCGTGATTTTTCTCGGCTTTGCCGCGGCCGGTTCTGTCCTGAACATCTTTCAGGTCGGCGGCGGCAGTTTCGGCAAGGGCTACATGATGCCTGTTTTTAACGCGGGCGTAGTGGCTCCCGTGCTCTTTATGACGGGCAATCCCCACACCTGGGAAAAGGTGCGTGACGACATGGACTTTTCGGCGGCGTCCGTGCTTGAGAACCACGCCTCCATTCACGACGTGAGCGGCAAACTGCTTGAGCATATTTGCAACGTCGCGAGCGGCGAGCTTACCAGAGGGGAAACCTTCGGCATGGACGAGACTGTGGAAGTTTTTTTGAAAGGACATTGTTTTTGATAAACTAGTAACGTATATTCTATTTCTCGCGCATTCCGTGGCAACAGGCCCGCGGGCCGCTCCCTCCCGGAGCGGACAGGAGCGGTCCGCAGGCTCAAGACACATACAGGAGGCTCTGTCATGTTGAAGCGTCTTTTTACAGTCCTGCTCGCAGTGTTTCTGGCGGTTCCCGCTTTTGCCGAAACCTGGCCCGAAAAGCCCGTTCAGGTGGTGGTGCCGTGGAATCCCGGCGGCAGCAGCGACATCTCGGCCCGAATCGTGGGAGATAAAATCCGCAAGTTCCTGCCCAAGCCCTTTGTCATCAGCAACATCACCGGCGCGCTGGGCCTCAACGGCGCGCGGCAGGTGCTCAAGGCCCGCCCGGACGGCTACACGCTGCTCTGGGAGCATCCCGGCAATCTGGCCGTCGCCAGCATGGTGACCAGAGCCAATTTCTCCTGGCGCGATTTCGACGCGCTGTGCACGGTGGTCAGCTCCGACATGGCCATGCTGGTTCCCAAGAACAGCCCGTTCAAGGATGCCCGCGCCGTGTTTGACTACATCAAGAAGAATCCCGGCAAGCTGCGCTGGTCGCTTTCCCTCAACGGCGTTTCTCATTTCGCCTATCTCGCCATGTGCAAGAGCCTCGGTCAGCTGGACGCCAAGCTGATTCCCACCTCCGGCGACAAGGACAGAGTCGTCAGCCTGCTGAGCGGCACCAGCGACGTTACCTGCGTTTCCTATGCCGCGGCCCGTCCATATGTGGAATCGGGCGACCTGCGCCTGCTGGCGCTGGTCAACAGCAAGCGTTCCGACCTGGCGCCCGATGTCCCGACCCTGAAGGAACAGGGCATCGACGCCGCTTATGACTACCGCTGCTCCGTGTTTACCGGCAAGAATACGCCCGACAACGTCAAGGCCATTCTTATCGACGCGCTGAAGAAGACGCTGGAAGACCCGGAAACCATCGAAGCCCTCAAGGCGCAGATGTTCCATCCCGATTTCCAGGACACGGCGGCGACCATCCGCAACTGGGAACAGGACGAGGCGCTCTATCGTACTCTGGCGACGGAATACAAGCTGTTGAAGTGATGTGAAATGTTCGGCGGCGCCGCGGCGCCGCCGAACAGGAGGCGCGCCTATGCATATTGCCGAAAAATCCGACTTTTGCAGTTCGCTGATCCTGCTTGCGCTGATGGGCTTTTGCTGGAACGAGAGCGGAAATATTGATCAGGGCATCAACTTTGCCCTTGGGCCGCTCTTTTTCCCCTATCTGCTGATGGGGCTCATCACCCTGTGCAGCCTGATTCTGCTGGTGCGCAGCGTCGGGCGGGGCAGGGCTCCCGCCTCCGGCGGCGCGGCGATTGCGGACAGAAAAACCTTTTTCTACCGGGCGGCGCTGCTGTGCCTGTCCGCCGCCTATATCCTTGCGCTGCCCCTGGGCGGCTACGCCCCGTGCACCTTCGTCTATCTGGTCGCGGCCATGACGCTTCTCGGAAAACGCGCCGTAAAAAGCCTGCTCATATACGGCGTCATTGCCCTGTGCATGACCTGCGGCGTGCAATACGTCTTTGCGGATCTGCTGCATCTCTTTCTTCCGTAGGCCCCCCGATTCTTTCCGGGAAAGGATAACGCCATGTTTTTGGATTTGACAGGATCGTCATTTGTCTTTGAGCCTCTGACGCTCGTCGTCATGCTGGCCGGTGTGTTCGGGGGGCTTGTCATCGGCGCCATTCCGGGGCTGACAAGCACCATGGCCGTGGCCCTGCTGGTGCCCGTCACCTACGGCATGGAGGCCCATCTGGGGCTGGCGCTGCTGGTGGCCGTGTACATGGGTTCCATTTCGGGCGGCCTTGTGGCGGCGTCGCTTCTCAACATTCCCGGCACGCCCTCGTCCGTGGCCACCACCTTTGACGCCTATCCCATGACGAAGCGCGGCGAAGGGGGAAAGGCTCTGGCCTACGGCGTCATCGCCTCCTTTTTGGGGAGCATGCTCGGTTTTGTCGCCCTGCTGCTGCTCGCGCCCGTGCTCGGCAAGTTTGCCCTGCGCTTCGGCCCGTACGAATATTTTGCCCTTGTGGTGTTTACGCTTACCTGTATTGTTTCCATTTCGCGCAAGTCCTTGCTCAAGGGGGCTATTTCCGCCCTGCTGGGCCTGTTCCTGGCTATGGTCGGCCTGAGCGAGATTGACGGCATTCCCCGCTTTGTGTTCGGCACGGACTGGCTCCAGTCCGGTTTTTCCGTCATGCCGGTGCTGATCGGGATGTTTGCCGTCTCTCAGCTTCTGGAAGACCTGTCGGGGCTCGGTAAGCCGCTGGCGGTGATGAAGGCGGACTTTTCTCTGAAGGAATTCTGGCAGGTGGGGCTCCGCTTCCGCTATTCGCTCTGGAATCTGCTGAGATCATCCCTCATCGGTATAGGTATCGGCATCCTTCCGGGGACGGGATCGGGTCTTTCCAATATTCTTGCCTATGCCCAGGCAAAAAACAGCGCCAAGAATCCCGACAGCTTCGGCACGGGCAACCCTGACGGCATCATTGCTTCGGAGTCGTCCAACAACGCGGCGACCGGCGGCGCGCTTATTCCTCTGCTGACGCTGGGCATTCCCGGCGACGCCACCACTCTCATGATGATCGGGGCCTTTATGATTCACGGCGTGCAGCCGGGGCCGCTGCTCATGCGCGATCACGGCGACCTCGTTGCCGTTATCATCATAGCCTATCTCGTCAGCAACTTCTTTATGCTCTTTCTGCAAATCAACTTCATCAAGGTGATGATCAAGGCGCTCAAGGTGCCGCAGTCCGTGCTGTGCCCCGTCATCATTACGCTGTGCGTTGTGGGTTCCTACGCCCTGAACAGCAGTATGACGGATGTCTGGGTCTTCTTTGGCATGGGCATTGTCGGCTACGGGCTCGTTAAGACCGGTTTTCCGCTGTTGCCGCTGGTGCTGGGGCTCATTCTCGGACGCATGGCGGAATCCCAGTTCCGCGCGGCCTACAGTCTGGGCGGCGACAGCCTGGCAGGCTTTCTGGACAGGCCCATCGCTCTGTTCTTCTTTGCCGTGGCGGCGCTTTCGCTGGGTCTTTCCCTGTATTCGGCCGCAAAGCGGCGCGCCTGAGACACGCCGGAATTTTGCCAAAAGGATACGCTCATGAAGACATTTTCCATTCCGTACCATACCGGCAGCAGGGAATTTTCTCTTCCCGACGCCAACGTGAAAGCCGTGCTGGAAGCGCCCCTGCATAACTACAAGCCCGATGCCGGACAGGAAGAGCTGGTGCGGCGGGCTCTGGCCGCGCCCATCGGCAGCCCCCGCCTGCGCGATCTGGCCAAAGGGCGGCGCAAGGTGGTGCTGGTTACCAGCGACCATACGCGCTCCGTGCCCAGCCGTATCACTCTGCCCATATTGCTGGAAGAAATTCGCGCCGGTTCGCCGGACGCCGACATCACCATCCTCATCGCTACCGGCCTGCATCGCGCTACGACGCTGGAAGAGCAGAAGCGCATGTTCGGCGAAGAGATTGTTGCCCGCGAGAAAATCAGCATCAACAACGCCTTTGACCCCTCCGCCTTCGTGCATGTCTGCCGTTTGCCTTCCGGCGCGGATTTCTGGGTCAACCGTCTGGCTGTCGAGTGCGATTTGCTGCTGGCCGAGGGCTTTATTGAGCCGCATTTCTTCGCGGGCTTTTCCGGGGGGCGCAAGAGCATTCTGCCGGGCATCTGCGCGCAGGAAACCGTGAATCAGAATCATTCCTTCCAGGCCATCGCCAGCCCCTACGCCACCACGGGCGTGCTGAAGAAAAATCCCATTCACGAGGATATGGTCTATGCGGCCCGGCAGGTGAACACGGCCTTTATTTGCAATGTGGCCCTGAACGCCCGCAAGGAGATTATCGCGGCCTTTGCCGGGGATTTGGAGCAGGCGCACGAGGCGGGTTGCGACTTCATCCGCCGTCTGTCCCGCTGCGAGCCTGTGACGGGGGACATCGTCATCACGTCCAACGGCGGCTATCCGCTGGATCAGAACCTCTACCAGACGCCCAAGGCGGCTTCCACGGCCGAAGCCTGCGCGGGCGAGGACGGCGTGATCATCCTTTGCGCGGGCTGCGCTGACGGCATCGGCGGCGAGCATTTCGAGCGGCTGATGCTGTCCGGCTCCGTGGAGGAGATAGAGCGTCACCTTGCCGCCATCCCCCCCGAAAAGACCATTCCTGAACAGTGGTGCGCGCAGATTTACGCTCGCATTCTCAAGCGCCACACGGTGATTGTGTGCAGCGACATGCTCTCTCCCGATCTGATCAGAAAGGCGCACATGCTGCCCGCCGCTACGCCCGAAGAGGCGCTCAAGCTCGCTTTCGACATCAAGGGCCCGGATGCTTCCGTGGTTCTGATTCCTGACGGGGTGTCCGTCATGGCAACGAAGTAATCTTTTTTTCGGAGGAAGGATTCATGGCTCTTGTATTAGCCCTGAAGGTCAATGACAGGGACAACGTGGCCACGCTGTTTGCGGAAAACGTCTGCGCCGGAACAGAGGTCGAAGTCCGCGACAAGAAGGGCAACGCCCGGCGCGTGGTCGTCAACGAGGAGATTCCCTACGGGCACAAGCTGGCCCTCGAAGACATCGAGGCGTCCCGGCCGGTCATCAAATACGGCGAGGAACTCGGCATTGCCAGAACGGCTATCCGCAAAGGGGATTACGTCCATATCCATAATCTCGACAGCATGCGCGGACGCGGCGATCTGGCCTAGGGGCTGTTAGCGCTAAAAGGGTCTTCTGGGGGGAAGGAAACCCCCTTGGCTCTGCTTGGTCGCGGCTAGCTGTGGTACTGGGGGGAAGGAAACCCCCTTATCTCTGCTGTCGATGCCCGTAGCTTCCTTCGTCGCAACGGGCACGGCCTGCGGCCGCCGTTCGGTCGCGGCTAGCGCGCAAGGGGCCTCAGCCTTTCCGAAGGAAAGGCGTTCTTGTAGTTCTTCCCCCCAGACCCCCCATCCTTCCCCCAACGCGCTTTTTTCAGGGGGAACAGGCCGTATTTTCTATTTGTTTGAAATAAATAGGAAAGCTAGCGCTGACAGGCCCCGGCTGGCGGAAAGTCGCGTCGCTTCGGGCGCGTTGCGGTCGCCCGAAAGACGCTCCGTTCCGGGACGGCGGACCGCCGTTCCCCGGAGCAAACCTCCAACACGAGAGAATTATCATGGAATTTATGGGATTTGTGCGGCCGGATGGAAAGGTCGGCTCCCGCAATCATGTTGCCGTTATCCCCAGCGTGGTATGCGCCGCCGACGTTGCTCAGGCCATTGTGCGGCAGGTGCCGGGAACGGTGGGCTTTTTTCATCATCAGGGCTGCTGCCAGCTTCCCCCCGATCTGGATCGCGTGACGAGGACGCTCGCCGCTCTCGGATGCAGCCCCAACGTGGGCGCGGCTCTTGTGGTCAGTCTCGGCTGCGAGGGCACGGATCATCAGCAGGTGTACGAGGCCATCCGCGCCACGGGAAAACCTGTGGAAATCATTCATATTCAGGAGCTCGGCGGGCCGTCGCGCGGCATTCAGGCCGGTATTGACGCCGCCCGGCGGCTGGTGTGCGCCGTGTCCGGTCTGCAACGGCAGCCCGTGGATGTGTCTAACATCGTCATGTCCATAAAGTGCGGCGCTTCGGACAGCACGTCGGGCATGGCTTCCAACTGCGTTATCGGCTACGTGGCCGACAAGGTGGTGGATTGCGGCGGCACCGTGCTTTTCGGCGAGACCACCGAATTTCTCGGCGCGGAGCATATTCTGGCCCGCCGGGCCGTTTCGGAGGAAGTCGGCCAGAAAATCCTCGGCATTGTTGACGCTATGGAGCGGCGGGCCAAATCTCTGGGTTGCGACATGCGCAAGGGCCAGCCCACCCCCGGCAACATCGCCGGAGGCTTGTCCACCATTGAGGAAAAATCTCTGGGCGCCATCATGAAGTCCGGCTCCCGTCCCATTCAGGGCGTGCTGGAATATGACGACATGGTGACGGATCAGAAAGGTCTCTGGATTAAGGACACCCCCGGCCGCGAGCCGGAAATCCTGACGGGCATGGGCTGTTCCGGGGCCCAGTGCATGCTCTTTTCCACCGGGCGCGGGGCTCCGCAGGGCTTCCCCAGCATGCCCGTGGTCAAAATCTGCGGCAATCCGCACACCTTCGAGCACATGCGGGAAGATATGGACCTCAATGCGGGCTGCATCATCGAGGGCAAGAAGAGCATCGAGGAAGTCGGCGAGGAAGCCTTCGCCCTCATGCTCCGCACCCTCAGCGGCGCCATGACTAAAAACGAGGCCATCGGCTACGTGTCCGCCATCGATATTTATACGTTGGGGCCGGTTATCTAGGCCGTTTTTAGTTTGAATTGTTTTTCTGGGGGGAAGGAAACCCCATCCTTCCCCCAACGCGCTTTTTCAGAGGGGATACGCGCCGGGCGGCGCTGTGCCGCCTCGCGTTTTGCTCTTTTCAATTTGTGTCAGGACGTGTCGGCACGTCCCGGAGGACAGGATCGGCGCGTCGCGCGAGGCGCGTTGTTCCGGGAGACAGCAATGAAAATTACCAGCATAGATATCATCGACGTGGCCGGGGACTTTCACTCCGCAACCAGTCGCTGGCGTCCGTCCGTTGTCCGCATCAATACGGACGAGGGCATTTCCGGCTACGGGGAAATCGGTCTTGCCTACGGCATAGGGGCGTCGGGCGGTATCGGCATGGCCCATGATCTGGCCGGTCTGCTGCCGGGCATGGACCCCATGAACAACGAAGCCATCTGGGAAAAGATGCTGCGCAAGACCTTCTGGGGGCAGGGGGGCGGCGGCATTTTCTCCGCCGCCATGAGCGCCATTGACATCGCGCTGTGGGACATCAAGGGCAAGGCCCTTGGCGTGCCTGTGTATAAGCTCCTGGGCGGCAAGTGCCGGGAGCGTATCCGTGCCTATGCCAGCCAGTTGCAGTTCGGCTGGGGGAACGGCAGAGAAAAGGCCATGCTGGTGGAGCCGGAAGAATACGCCGCCGCCGCGCAGGCCGCCGTGGCGGACGGTTACGACGCCCTCAAGGTGGACGTTCTGGCTATGGACGAGCATGCGAACTGGAATCAGCGCGATTTGAAGGGGCCGCTTTCGGAGCGCGTGATCGATCTGGGCTATCGCCGTTTGCGGGCCATGCGCGATGCCGTGGGGCCCAACGTGGATATTATTGTGGAAATGCACGCCTTTACGTCCGCGACGGCGGCTATTCAGTTCGGGCAGCGCATAGAGGAGCTGGGCGTCTTCTACTACGAAGAGCCGGTAATGCCCCTTAATCCCACGCTGATGCGCCGGATTGCGGACAGGGTAAACATTCCTCTGGCCGCGGGCGAGCGCATTTATTGGCGCTGGGGCTACAGGCCCTTCCTCGAAAGCGGCTCTCTCAGCGTGATCCAGCCCGATATTTGCACCTGCGGCGGGATTACCGAAGTAAAGAAGATTTGCGACATGGCGCATATTTATGACGCGAGCGTGCAGATTCACGTCTGCGGCGGGCCCATTTCCACCGCCGCGGCCCTGCACATGGAAGCCGCCATTCCCAACTTCCTGATCCATGAGCTGCATCGTTTCTCTTTGCTGGAATTTAACAGAAAAATGTGCACGAACGACTATATGCCCGTAAACGGGCATTATGAAATTCCCGAAGCGCCCGGCATCGGGCAGGAACTGACGGAAGAAACCATAGCTTCCGCGACCGTCATTTCCGTCAGGTAGAGCGTTTCATCAGGCCGTATGGTTTGAAATGCGAAGCGTTTCAAACTGAAAAGGCTTCAGGGCGGTCTTTCTCCCGATGCTTCTCCCCGCAGTCGGGGGGAAGCGCCCGGCCCTGTCGGGCGTCGCAACGCTCCTTCTCTGTCAGCGCGTCGGGAGACAAAAAGGGGAGAAAACCCGCGTTCCGGGCACGGGTTTTCTCCCCTCAAGGCGCGGTGTTCGCGCCGTTTTTTTTTTTTTTTCTCTCTCTCTCTCTCTTCTTGCCTGCATACCTGTTTTTTTCTTCCTCGCATTGCGGCTGTTGCCTGGAGCGGGCGACAGGTCGCCTGCCCGGCGAACAGCTCTTTTTTTCTTCTTCCCTGTATTGCGGCTGTTGCCCGGCGCGGGCGGCAGGTCGCCTGCCCGGCGCGGGGCATGGGGTGAGAGGGGCCGCAGCCCCTCTACACCCCCTGCACCCCCGTACTCCCCGCTTCTCGGTACTACGAAAGGCGTCTCTTAAATTGGGCTGTACCCCGCCCGCCGCGTGTCGCGTGGGCGTCGGCGCGGACCTT
>CALVHG010000090.1 GCA_944327285.1 uncultured Desulfovibrio sp.
CCGTTGCCTATGCCCTCTGGGGCAGCTTCGGCATTCTCGGAACCTCTGTGGGCGGCTGGATTTTCTTCCGGCAAAAGCTCCGTCCCTGCGCGTTTGCGGGCATCTTCCTGCTTATCTGCGGCGTCGCGCTGCTGCATCTCTGACGCGCCGCGCGTCGAGAGCGCCCGGACATTCTTCCGGGAAACGTCCCATCTTGTCAGGTGCGCCGGGCGTGTCTATAGTCGTGAACAGGGCGCGGCGCTTTTTGCCGCGCCGTAACGCGCATTCAAGGATTCTGCCATGTGTCTTGCCATTCCAGCCCAGATTGTGGAGCTCCAGCCCGAAGGCATGGCCCGTGTTCGGGTCGGTGAAAGCGACACCTATCTGACGGCCTCCATGCATCTGCTGCCCGAACCGCCCAAGGTGGGCGACTATGTTATTGTCCATGCCGGATTTGCCCTGCATTCCATGAATCCGCAGGAAGCGCAGGAAAGCCTCGCGGCCCTGCGGGAACTTGTGGAAGCCTCCGACGGGACTCCGGCGCCCTTCTAGAACGTTTTCGCATACGGCCTGCCGTTTCGCGGAAAAACGCGGTTTTCCGCTCGCTTCGGGCCGGACGGCGCTGTGCCGCCGCTCGCCTTTTGCCCTTTTCAAAGGTAAAACGCTTTAAAAACGCTCTGCGAACGCCTTTCCAGAGGAGAGGCGTTCCGTCTTCTTTCACTCTCCGGCACGCTTTATTCAAAAAAGAAGCGGCGCGGGTATGCCGCGCCTCCGCCGAAGCCGTCGGCTGCGATTTCCCGCCGCCCGCCGGAGCAGAGCTTCCCCAACGGAAAAACGCTCCGGGCTTTTCTATTCTTTTCTCCCTGATATGAATATACGGCAGGAGCCCGGCTTGACTTTAGGCGCGTCTTTCACCAGAGTTAAGTGCTTACGGCGCGCGTGCCGCCGTTCATTTTGGACGCAGGAATGCGTCGCACCACGGGAGCCAGCATGAGCGACTATAAAAAGACCCTGAATCTGCCTCAGACCGCCTTCCCCATGAAGGCCAATCTTGCCCAGCGCGAGCCCCAGATGCTCAAGCAATGGGAAGAGAGCAACGCCTACGCGGCCATGGTGGACACCTGCACCGCCAAAGGCGCCTATGTGCTGCACGACGGCCCGCCCTACGCCAACGGCCACATTCACATGGGCACGGCGCTCAACAAGATTCTGAAGGATATCATTATCAAGTCGCGCAACATGCAGGGCTTCGAGGCCCGCTACGTGCCGGGCTGGGACTGCCACGGTCTGCCCATTGAGCATAAGGTCGAGCAGGAGCTGAAGGAAAAGAAAAAGACCCTGCCCGCCCATGTGGTGCGCAAGTGCTGCCGCGACTATGCCAGCAAATGGATTGATATTCAGCGCAAGGAATTTCGCCGCCTCGGCGTGCTGGGCGACTGGGAAAATCCCTACCGCAGCATGACCCCGGCCTATGAGGCCATCACCGCGCGCGAACTGGCCCGCTTTGTGGAAAAGGGCAACGTGGTGCGCGCCAAGAAGCCCATCTACTGGTGCTGTTCCTGCCATACGGCGCTGGCCGAAGCGGAAGTGGAATACGCCGATCATACGTCGCCTTCCATCTTCGTGCGCTTCCCCCTGCCGGATCAGAAGCTGAAGAACATCTTCCCGCAGGCCGACACCAGCCGCAGCTATGTCATCATCTGGACGACCACGCCGTGGACGCTGCCGGACAACATGGCCGTCTGCCTGCATCCCGAATTCATGTATGTCCTTGTGGAAGCCGACGGCGCGCAGTATGTGCTGGCCCGCGAACTGGCGGAAAGCTGCGCCGCGACCTTCGGCTGGAGCGATTATAAAATTCTGGGCGAGGCCGAAGGCTCGGCTCTTGAAGGACTGGAAGCCCGCCATCCCTTCTACAATCGCGTTTCCCCTCTGATTCTGGGCCGCCATGTGACGCTGGACGCCGGTTCCGGCTGCGTGCACACGGCTCCCGGCCACGGCCGCGAAGACTACGAAGTGGGCCTGCAATACAAGCTGGACGTGCTTTCCCCGCTGGACGACGCGGGGCGCTTCCTGCCCAGCGTGGAATTTTTCGCCGGTCTGAATGTCTTTGAAGCCAATCCCAAAGTCATCGAAAAGCTCCAGGAAGTGGGCGCGCTCCTGCGCGAGCAGAAAATCAGCCACTCCTACCCCCATTGCTGGCGCTGCAAGAATCCGGTGATTTTCCGTGCCACCACCCAGTGGTTCATCAGCATGGAAAAGAACAATCTGCGCCAGCAGGCCCTGACCGCCATCAACGAAAAGGTCAACTGGATTCCGGCCTGGGGCCGCGAGCGCATTTACAATATGATTGAATCGCGCCCGGACTGGTGCATCTCGCGGCAGCGTCAGTGGGGCGTGCCCATTCTGGCTCTGCTCTGCGAAGACTGCGGCGAGGCCTGGAACGATCCGCAGTGGATGACGGAGATGACAGAGCGCTTTGCCGCGCATCCCACGGGCTGCGACTACTGGTATGAGGCCGATCTCTCCGAAATCGTGCCGGAAGGGCTGAAATGCCCCCATTGCGGCGGCCAGCACTGGAAAAAGGAAAGCGACATTCTCGACGTCTGGTTTGACTCCGGCACGAGCTTTGCGGCCGTGCTGGAAGCCCGCCCTGAGCTGCGCTTCCCGGCGGATCTCTATCTGGAAGGCTCCGACCAGCATCGCGGCTGGTTCCACAGCTCGCTGCTGGTTGCCGAAGGCACGCGCAACACGCCGCCTTACAAGACCGTGCTCACCCACGGCTACGTGGTGGACGGCGAAGGCCGCAAGATGTCCAAATCCATCGGCAACGTCATCGCGCCGCAGGAACTGATCGACAAGTTCGGCGCGGAAATCGTGCGCCTGTGGGTGGCCTCCGTGGAATACCGCGAAGATATTCGCATTTCGGATCAGATTCTGAGCCGCCTGGTAGACGCCTACCGCCGCATCCGCAACACCTGCCGTTTCATTCTCGGCAATATCGCGGATCTGAGCGAGGCGGATCTGCTCCCCGCCGAGGAGCTGCTGTCGCTGGATCGCTTTGCGCTGGACGTGGCCGCCCAGGTGCATCAGCGCGTGCAGGACGCCTACCAGACCTTTGAATTTCACAAGGTCTATCACACGCTGCACAACTACTGCGTGACGGATCTTTCCGGCGTCTATCTCGACATTCTGAAGGATCGCCTCTACACCTCCGCGCCCAAGAGCCGCGAGCGCCGCTCCGCGCAGACGGCCCTGTGCCATATCCTGCGCATGCTGGTGCGCGACATGGCCCCCGTGCTCTCCTTCACGGCCGAGGAAATCTTCGGCTACATCCCCGAAGGTCTGCGGGAAAAGGCGCCGACGGTCTTTGCCCTGCCGCCGCTGGATGCCGCCCCCTGGCTGCTTGAAGACGGCGTGCGCGACGACTGGAACACTCTGCTCAATGTCCGCGGCGCGGTGACGCGGGCCATTGAGCCGCTGCGCCGCGACGGTGTTGTGGGCCACTCGCTGGATACGGCCGTGACTCTGTACATGGCCGACGAACTGCGCGAGCGCGTGGAAGGTCTGAAAACGGATCTGCGCGCCTTCTGCATCGTCTCGCAGCTGCGCACGGCGCCTCTGGCCGACGCTCCGGCGCAGGCCGTGCAGGATGCCGAAGTTCCGGGTCTGGCCATCGGCGTGGACAAGGCCGCGGGCGAAAAGTGCGAACGCTGCTGGATCTACAATACCGAACTGGGAACCGATCCCGAACATCCGACGCTGTGCCCGCGCTGCGCCGCGGCTCTGAAGGAACTGGCCTAGACTATGCGATCCCGATTTGGTCTGCTGGCGCTTGTGGCCCTTGTGGTCATGGTGCTCGATCAGTGGACAAAATGGCTGACCCTTGCCTATATTCCCGAGCATCGCCCGATTCCGATCATTCCCGGATTCTTTGATCTGGTGAATGTTCGCAACCGGGGAGCCGCCTTCGGCTTTCTGAACAGATCGGATATAGAATGGCAGTTCTGGCTGTTTCTGGGGGCAACGGTGGTGGCGGTTGCCGCCATCATTGCCCTGATCCGCTCCATGCGCGCCGATGATCGGCGTCTTGTGCTGGGCCTTGGCCTGGTCATGGGCGGCGCACTGGGCAACCTTGTGGATCGGGTGCGCTTTCGCGCCGTGATCGATTTCCTGGACTTCTACATCGGCGCGTGGCACTGGCCGGCCTTCAATGTGGCGGACGTGGCCATCTGTCTCGGCGCGCTGCTGGCCTGCCTGTCCCTCTGGCGGCATCCGCGCGAGGAAGAACCGCGCAAAGGAACACAAGCATGACTGGCACACCCATCACCTTTGAATGGTGGTACATTCTGGTAGCCCTGCTGCCCATGCTTCCCACCTTCTGGAGCATCTGGCATATCTGGAGCCACGCCTTTTCCTCCCCCCTGCAGCGGAGCAAATGGCTTGTTCTCGTCGTCTTTCTGCCTGTCATTGGCGGGCTGATCTATATTTTCGCCGGTCGGGGCAAGGCCGGCAAAAAACTTTTCTGAACGAGGTAGCGCCATGCGTCGTCAACGCCTTCTCCCCCTTTCCGCCCTCTGCTGCGCCGGTCTTGTGCTGAACGGCTGCGCTGCCGGCGGCCTGTCTTCCTCCTCGTCGAGCAGCGGCAATCTTTCTCTGGAACAGCAGGTGCAGCAGCACGACATGATGCTGAAACAGCTGCAACCCGCGCAGGCCGACATGTGGAATCAGGTCCAGACCATGCGCCAGGAACTGAACGCCCTTAAAGGACAGGTGGACGATCTCAAGAATGTGGGCGGCGCGCGCGCCCTTGTGGAGCGCGTCAATCGCCACGACGCGGCTCTGCGTCAGATCGAGACCAGCATGGCCCTGAATCTGAATCTGGGCGAAGCTCTGCCGAGCCTGCCCGCAGGGGCTGCTCCGGCGGCCGCTGCCGCCGCGACGGCGACCGCAGCCATGCCTATGGGCGGCACGGGCAATGCCGCGCAGGATGCGGCCAACATGAACCCCTATGCGGCCGGGGCCAACTTCGGCGGCCAGCCGGGGCAGACCGCCGCTCCCGCTCCCGCGGCCAGCACCTGGGGACAGGCCAGCCCGCAGCCGCAGGCCGCGCCCGCGGCCCAGAAGGATATTTCCCTTGCCCTGTACGACGCCGGCCTCAATGCCTTCAATGCGCGGCGCTATGACGAAGCGCAGCGTTCCTTCTCGGATTTCATCAAGAACTACGGCGATCATTCCATGGCGCCCGAAGCGCAGTATTATCTGGCGGAATGCTATTTCCAGCGCAATCAGTTTGCCGATGCCGCCCTTGCCTATGACACGGTCATCACCAAGTACAGCAAGAGCTCCAAGGCCCCGGCAGCCTATCTGAAGCAGGGCATCTGCTTCAGCAAGATCAATCAGGGCGCGGCGGCCAAGTCCCGCCTCAACGAACTGATCCGCAAGTACCCCAATTCCGCGGAAGCCGCGCGCGCCAAGACGTTTCTCAAGACCAACAAGTAGTTACGCGCCCGCCATGAAAGACCGGGGGCCGCGACGGGACGACACGCCGCCGCGGGCCCTGATTCCCCCTCGTCTTTCATGTGCCGCGCACAGCCGCCTTTCTCCTGCGGCACTCAACAGAAACCATCCCTCCCCGGCAACAGCGCGAGCGCACACGAAGAGAGCGAGCCTCCAGGAGGCACGGGAGCTGCCATGTCCGATGCAACGGCCAATAGTACGACTGTTTACAAGCAGGTCAGCGATGATATGCGCCAGGGTCTGCGGCGCATCTATCAGGAAATTGTCAGCGCCTCCGGCGACGGCAAGAACCCTAACGGTACGGGGCATGATGAATTGTTTACCGAAGCTTCTGTTCAGCTGAACGAAATCATGGAGGCCACTGAAAAAGCCACCATGCGGATCATGGAACTGGTTGAAGCCCAGCTTGACTGCCAGATGGAAAGCGCCCAGCTGCTGAGCAGCATCAAGAGCGGACAGCCCTGTTCCGCCCAGCTGGCCCGCCTCACGTATATCAACAACAAACTGGGCGAGGACCTGACAGAAATCATCACGGCCCTTTCCTTCCAGGACCTGACGGGGCAGCGCATCAAAAAGGTCGTCAAGGCGCTGCACGAAATTGAGGCGTCCGTTGTGGATATGTATCTTTCTTCCGGCCTTGTCATGGACGGCGCCGAAAAGGACCCCACGCGCTCCATGGATTCGCTGCGTAGCGAAGCCTCCAAGGCTATGGAAGCCTTCCGCGAAAGCCGCACCAAGGTCGCCGAAGTGCTGTCGGACGACTCCAATCTCAAAGGTCCCAGCAAGGAAAGCGTTTCGCAAAGCGCTATTGACGATATGCTTGCCCAGCTCGGCATGTAGTTTCCCCCCGAAGATTTCAAGCCCTCAAGGAGCATTCCCGCATGTCTGCAACCCCTGTCATCGGTCAATGGAGCCATGATCACTATCTGGAGCAGGTTCTGGCCTTTCACGGTCACACGGCTCCGGGCGTTGTCATCGGCGGCTACATGGTGGAGACGGCGCGGCGCGCCATGCCTGAGGGCGTGCTCTTTGACGCCGTATCCGAGACAGTGCAGTGCCTGCCCGACGCCATCCAGCTTCTCACGCCCTGCACTGTCGGCAACGGCTGGCTGCGCGTCTACAATCTGGGCATCTTCGCGCTGAGCCTGTACGACAAACATACCGGCAAAGGCGTGCGCGTCCGGCTGGATGCCGAACGGCTGCGCGCCTATCCCGACGTGCGCTCGTGGTTCCTCAAGGAAAAGCCCAAGAAGGAACAGGACTCCGAAGCCATCGCGCGCCAAATCCGCGAAGGCGGCTTCGACATGCTGTCCTCCGCCCCCGTGCAAATCCATCCGGACATTCTCGCCCGTCAGGGCAAGGGGCCCGTCACGCGCTGCCCCGACTGCGGCGAATACTACCCCGCCCGTTTCGGCGACCGCTGCCGTCTCTGCCAGGGCAACGGCCCCTATGAGCGCTGGAACAGCTAACGTCAGACACCACTCATTTGCGCAACCAGTTTGCGTTTGGGGAAAGGCGGCGTTCTTTTCCCTCAAAAGAGAGCGCGTCAGCTTTGAAAAAAGGTGAAGCGCGAGGGGCACGGCACAAGGCCGTATGGTTTGGAGTGCAAAGCGTTTCAAGCTGAAAATGCTCTAAAAACACAAGTCCCCCGGCAAGGAAACCCTGCCGGGGGACTTTCTTTGTCCGCAGACTGTCGGGACTACCCTTCCGGGCAGTCCCAGATAACGATTTCAAAATTGTCGCGGCCGCCTTCCTTGACGCGATACAAAGCCTCGTCCGCAAGCAAATACAGCTCTTCAAAGGAATGACGCGCGCAGCAGAGCACGGCCCCGCAGCTGAAACTGACGTCCGGGCTTTCGCCCACGGGTCCTTTCAGAATATCGTGCGCCCTCCTGTGCAGGGACGCAAGCGCGCCTTCCAGACGGTCTTTCTCCAGGTGTTCGCCGGAAAGAAACACGCAGAACTCGTCGCCGCCCAGGCGTCCGAGAACATCCTCTTCCCGGAAAGTGGCGCGCAGCAGCTCCGCCGTCTCTTCCAGCACCTTGTCGCCTATGGGATGCCCGAAGGTGTCGTTAACGGACTTGAAGCGATCCACGTCCAGCAACAAGAAAGCATAAGGCTGACGAGAAGGCTGGACAGCCAGCTGATGACGAATCATCTCCTCGGTAGTCTTGCGATTATAGAGGCGCGTCAGGAGATCGTATTCCGCTTCCTTGGCTTCGGAAATATCCTCAATAATGCCGATGAGACGCCGCGGCGCTCCGCCCTCCTCCCCGCCCACGCCGGACAGGGAAAGACGGTGCCACTGCTCCTTGCCGCTGGCCTTGTCCCTCAGGCGAAAATCGCAGGATTCGCGCGCGGCCCCGGAACGCACGTCATGCACCAGAGCCCGGATCTCGGCCAGCGCTTCCGGAGAAATATCCTTGTCGCGCAGCAGCAGCGGCCCCCAGTCCTCGCCTTCCGGCACGCGGAAGACATCTTTCTGTTTGCCGCTGTAAAATGTCAGCATGCGGGAGGTCACATCATAGTCAATGACCTCCGTGCTGCATTGCGTCAGGGTGTAGCGGAACATCTTTTCGGACGCCAGCAGGTTTTCGGCCTGCCGGGAAATGGTCGCGTTCTGCTCCTTCAGCAGCAGACTCAGACGCCGATTGCGCAAGGCGTCAAAAAGCGTCAGGCCCACAATAAGAAGAATGGCTCCCACCAGCAGCACAAAATACAGGATGACGCCCTGCAGGGCCTTTTCCGCCGTTCTGGAGACCAGCTTGCCCAGGACCGGCTCCTCAAAACCGACAAAGAAAATCCACGGCGCCTGCGCAAGCACCTGATAGGAAAGGTGAACAGACCCCTCCTCCAGAACATACCCGCCGGGCCCCACATCCTTATGCAGGATAGCGGCCCGGATAACGCTCATGATTTCCATTCCCTGCCCTTGCGCATCCGTTTCCGCGGCCTCGCGGAATGCCCGGATTCGCTGCTGTCCCCCTTCCGAAGACGCGGCCACGGGAAGACCGTTTTTGTCAAAAATATAGGTAAAGCCCGCCACGCCCTGAAACGACAGGCGCTCTATCCAGCGGCTGACAATGGCGCCGTCCAGCTGCACGCCCAGAATCCCGATCACTCTTCCGTCAGAAAAGCAGGGTTCCAGTATGCAGAGCCTGAACTTGCCCGCATCGTCAAAATACGGCCCCATCAGCGAAAAATGTCCGCTCCATGCCGCCTCCAGCGCCGGGGCGGCTATCCTTGAGGGCACGGTTACGCCGTACTTGAGGCAAGAGCACGGCGTGTCCTGAAAAAAGAAGGTTTCAACGTCGGCGGCATGCAGCACAAGACCGGACAGCAGCCGTCCCCGCTGCTCATGATCCGCGTCCCGCAAGCGCTTGCCGTGCGTCGCCGCGATATCCCGCATTTCCTGCCTGATGAGAGAAAGATGCTTGTCCACCGTATCTCTGCCGATCAGGCTGAGCGTGGACATTCCCTGCAAATGGCGCGTGCGCATGGCCTCCAGAAAGGTTCGCTGCACCTTGCCATGCAGAAAACCCATCATCAGAACAGCCGCCACGGCAAAGGCAACAGTCCCGACAATGGTGAAGGAATAAAAGCGAGAGGAGAAGAACGAATGGAGCATGGTTCGCGAAAAGTCTGCTTTTTCGCCGTTCTTACGCTAAAGAACGGCACGTTTTCCCTTTCGGCGCATCTCTCCGGTACCGACAGGAACGCGGCATTCAGAAGAAAAGTCCGGCACGCTGGCCTGCCACCAATCCTCTTTACCATATAAGAGCCAAAAAAGCAAAAAATTCTCCGTCATCCTGACAGTCTTGAAAACTGCTTGACCTTGAAGTTGCTTCATACCCTACAACAAAGAAAAAGACCTGCGGATGCCGCCGCAGGAAGACGGAGATATGCTATGTGTACAGCTTCTGCCCTGTGTCCCCTGTGCGGACGGCAACATGCCGCCGCCACGCCCTGCCCCGCCCCATCCCCGGCCGCCTGCGCCTGTTCGGCGGCGCATGAGCACGATCATCACGAAAGTTGCCATGATCACTGCGCCTGCGGGCACGAGCACGCGCCCGCCGCGCCTCTTGATCCGCGCGCCTTCGGCGTCTCTTCCGCCACTCGCGCCGCCTATCGCATCACAAACATGGACTGCCCCGTTGAAGAAGCTCTTATTCGCAAGAAGCTCGAAGGCATGGCGGGCATTACCGGCCTGGAATTTCATCTGATGCAGCGCGTTCTAGTGGTATCGCACTCGCTGCCCGACGCCGCCCCTATTGAAGAAGCCCTGCGCTCCATTGATATGGCCCCCGAAGCGCTGGAAACGCCCCGCTCCGCCAGCCTCGCGCCGACGGCCGTTATCCCGTGGCGCAGGCTGGCCGTTGCGGGGCTGCTCGCCGCAACCTCCGAAATTGTGGAGCTCTGCCGGGACTGGCGCGTCTTCGCCCCCGGACTGGAAAACGGCGCTCTCTGGCTCTCCGCCCTGCTTGCCCTGCTGGCTGTGGCTCTGGGCGGCATGGGCACCTACAAGAAGGGCTGGATTGCGCTGCGCAACGGCAATCTGAACATGAACGCCCTCATGTCCGTTGCCGTTACCGGCGCGCTGCTCATCGGGCACTATCCAGAGGCCGCTATGGTCATGGTGCTGTTCAATCTTTCCGAAGCCATTGAGGCCCGCTCGCTTGAACGCGCCCGCGACGCTATCCGCACCCTCATGAATCTGGCCCCGGAAACGGCCACCGTCTGCCGCAACGGCCGCTGGGAAAGCGTTTCCATTCGCGACGTGCCCGTAGGCAGCCGCATTCGCGTGCGGCCCGGCGAGCGCATCGCCCTTGACGGGCACGTTATCAGCGGTCATTCAGCCGTAGATCAGTCGCCCATTACCGGCGAAAGCATGCCCGTTGCCAAGGACCCCGGCGATGCCCTCTATGCCGGTTCCATCAATCAATCCGGAGAGCTTGAATACACTTCCGCGGCGCTTGCCGACGACTCCACCATTGCCCGCATCATCCGGGCCGTGGAAGAAGCTCAGGCGGGCAAGGCTCCCATGCAGCGCTTTGTGGATGTCTTCGCGCGTTTCTACACGCCCGCCATCTTTGCCGCCGCGCTGCTGACGGCTCTTCTGCCGCCGCTCCTCTTCGGCGGCGTCTGGACGGAGTGGCTGTATACCGCGCTGGTGCTGCTCGTCATCGGCTGCCCCTGCGCTCTCGTTATCTCCACGCCCGTCACCATTGTCAGCGGCATGGCCGCCGCCGCGCGGCAGGGCATTCTCGTTAAGGGAGGACTTTTTCTTGAGCAGGGCCGCCGCCTGCGCTGCCTCGCGCTGGACAAGACCGGAACAATCACCCACGGCAGCCCCCGGCAGACGGACTTTCTGCCTCTGAGCGACGATCCCCGGCTGCGGGCCCTTGCCGCCGGTCTTGCCTCCCGCTCCGATCACCCCGTATCGCGGGCCATTGCCCGGCAGGCCGAGCATGACGGCATCGCTCCCGCGCCGGTTGCGGACTTCGTCGCCCTTCCTGGGCAGGGTGTCAGCGGCACGATGGACGGGCGGCGCTGGAGCCTCGGCAATCGCCGCATGGCCGAAGCCGTCGCCCCGCTTGCTCCGGCAACGCAGGCCAGCATCCTTGAACTGGAAAATCAGGGCAAGAGCGTTGCGCTGCTCATGGACGATCGCGGCGTTCACGCTCTTCTGGCCGTGGCCGATACTATCAGGGACAGCAGCGTTGCCGCCCTGCGGGAACTCCGGGCTCTGGGCATGACGACCGTCATGCTGACCGGCGACAACGCCCGCGCCGCCAGCGCCATTGCCCGGCAGGCGGGCATAGACGACGTGCGCGCCGAGCTCCTGCCCGGCGACAAGCTCCGTGCCGTTGAAGAGCTGGCGCAACAGGGCCCCGTGGGCATGGTCGGCGACGGCATCAACGATGCCCCGGCGCTTGCCAGCGCGCATATAGGTTTTGCCATGGCTGCGGCCGGCACCGATGCCGCCATGGAGACTGCCGACGTGGCGCTCATGGATGACGATCTGCGCAAGATTCCCCGCTTCATCCGCCTTTCGCGCGGCGTCCATGCCATTCTGGTGCAGAACATTGCCGTGGCCCTCGGCGTCAAGGCGCTTTTCCTGGCCCTGACCTTCATGGGGCTCGGCACCATGTGGATGGCCGTCTTTGCCGATGTCGGCACCAGTCTGCTGGTCATTGCCAACAGCCTCCGCGCCCTGCGCGCGTAGGGGTGGGTTTATATTGAGGGGGAATGGTAGCGAAAAGGTGGTCAGCAGCGCAAAACCAGAGGGGCGGATGTTGAGGA
>CALVHG010000091.1 GCA_944327285.1 uncultured Desulfovibrio sp.
TCGCCCCCCTGCCCTCCCGACGCCCCCCCAACAAAACACGCTGTCGGCAAATCAGCCTCTGCGGCGGCGGAAGCGGATCAGCAGCTCCCGGACTTCCTGCCGCGAGAGGCCGAGGAAGGCGGGCAGCACGGCCGCGAACAGGGCCACGCAGCAGGTATAGAGAACGCCGGACAGGAAGAAACGCGGGATGCTTTCCACATCGCCCAGGCCGGCAAGGAGGCTGGCTTCGCGGCAGCCCCAGGCCAGGGCCAGCAGAGCGGCGAGACTCCAGATTTGATGGGCCAGATTGCGCCAGAAGTGGAGCGGCACAAAGCGGGATGCCAGCCAGAGATAAATATTAACGGTCAGCATCTGTACGAAGACCGTCTTGCAGGCCAGCCCCACAGCGCCGAGGTGGAAACCGTACAGATCCGCGGGAGCCAGCAGCAGCCAGGCGGTTGCAAGGCCATAGACGCACTCCGCCGCGGCCATGTTGCGCAGAATGCGGGTCCGGCCGGTGGCGTGAAAGACAGAGCCCGCGAGTTGTCCGTAGGCCTGATGCAGGGGGTAGAGGGCCATGATCTGCACGGGCACGATGGCGGCGGCAAATTCCTCGCCGCCGAAAATGCGGACGAGGGCCGCGCCTTCGATCAGCGTGAAGCAGGAAAAGTAGGCCGCCACCACGTAGAGCAGGGGCGCGAAGCGGTTGATCAGGCGTCCCATAGCCGCGGCATCCTTGCGTCCCCAGGCAATGGAAAGCTCGCGCATGACCAGCGGCGTCATGGCGGAAACAAAGAGGAAACAGGCCATGCTGACCTTTTGCGACAGGGCGAAAAAGCCCTGCTCGGCGCTGCCGTCGAACCATTGCAAAAGCCAGCGTTCCGCGGAGAGCAGGGCAAAGGAGAGCAACGCCTGCACAAAAAGCGGGTGGCTGTAGTCAAAGAACTCCCGCGTGTAGGCGCGTCGGGTATGGGACTCCAGCGAGAGAGGCACGGGCGCGCCGAAGCGCCGCCGCCAGGCCGTGCGCGTCACGAGCCAGTAACCGAAGGCCGTGGAGCCCAGCATGACATACTGCTGGGCAAAGAGAGTATGAATGGTAAGGGCATCCCACCAGAAGAGCGCGCCCAGCGCCACGACGGCGACAAGCGAAAGCGCTGTGCGCACGAGTTCGGAAGGGACGGTTTCGCCGAGGGCGTCGTTGGTGGAGCGCAAAACGCGCCCCCACCAGGTCAGAAAGGCCCAGAGGGCGGCCAGCGGCGCGAGCCAGACCGGCACATCGGGCATAAGCAAATTGCCAACGGACGGCACCAGCATGAGCGCCGCCGCCGCAAGGCTGATGCAGAGGACCAGCAGACCCACGCGCACATAAAAGGCTATGAGGCCGCCCTCTCCCTGCCGCCGCGAAAGGGCATTGTAAAAGCAGGTGGACGTGCCCATGTCGAGGAAGCCGGACAGCTGCTGAAAAAGATTGGTGGCAAAGCTGTAGTTGCCGTACATCTGCGGCCCCAGGGCACGCGGCAGGATTGCCTCCATGACGAGATAGACCGGCACGGAGGCCACATTGGCCAGGAGCTTGTAGGCATAGCGACGCGCCAGCGTGGGGGTGGATGCCTGCATGGGTCAGCTCAGCTGCGCGGGGGCGCTCAGGGCCTGGGCGGCCACGTCGGCAAGGGGCAGAACGCGCACAGTCTGCCCGTCGAAGATGGTGCAGGGCGTCTGATCGCCGCTTGCGGCAAGGGCTCGCAGCACGGGCATATCGTCCAGCGTCGGGCCGAGGCAGGACAGCGCCCAGGCAGCCATGCCGCGGCAGACGGTGTCCCTGTCGAGGGCCGCGCCCTTGCGCAGCCAGGGGCGGGCGGGGGCGGCCAGATCGGGACGGCTCTGGGCAAGGCGGCCGATGGCCCAGTAGCAGGAACGGCGCAGCACGTCTTGATCGCAGAAATTGTCGTCCTTTTCCAGTTCGATGATGTAGGAGATCAGAACGCGGTGAAACTCCCGCCCTGCCTGCGGACAGGCGGCGGCAATTTCGCCAAAGGCTTCGGGGATGCCCCAGCCGATATTCCCGGATTCCTCGTTCATGTGCCACATGAGGCGGCGCATGATGTTGCGCATGTCTTCGGGGTGCGCTTCGGCAATGCGGTTGACGACGCGGCCCAGAGCCACGGCGGCGCGATGACGCGTCAGGGGCTCCAGCGGCAGGCAGGCGATGAGCGGCCCCACGGCGGACAGGCCGTAGTCCTCTATTTCCGTCAGATGATCCTGCCAGTCTTCTCCGGCCAGCAACGGTCTGAGACGAGCTTTCAGGGCGCGCATGCGCGGCGTGCGGCGTTCCGATGTTTCCATAGCGTCTCCTTGTGATCCGGCGTCCGATTAGAGCATTTTCAGTTTGAAACGCTGTATGTTTCAAAGGCCTGTCGTTTCGCGGAAAAATGCGGTTTTCCGCTCAGTGTGCGGCATACTTTATTTGTTATATCACAATGTGCGGTTTTTGGGGAGGATAGGGGAGTTTGAGGGGGGAACTACGGGAACGCCCTCCCTCATTTCGCTACGGAAGGGCTGGCCCTTTTTGCCGCGAGCAGCGACCCGACGGGCGGCCGCAGGCCGTGTCCGTTAGGCGACAGCCTTACGGGCATCGACAGCAGAGCAAAGGGGTTCCTTCCCCCTCAAGGTTCTCGTAATGAGTCCTGAATCTAGGACTTGGGCCGGATGATGGCCCCGTCTTCCTTGATTTGCAGCTTGCGCGCCATGAGTTCGCAGACATTCTGAAATTTGCCGTTGACAACTCGGAACGTCTCCACCCGCTGGGCAAAGGCCGGCCCCTCTTCGGCAATGCGCCGTTCCAGCAGATCCACGGCAAAGGCGTACAGAGCGGCGTCCGCCTGATTGAGTTCCGCAGCCAGTTCCAGATCTTTGTCCGTCAGTGGCGGCAGAGGGGAGTCCTTGCGCAGGACGTTCCGGCGTTCATAGAACAGACGGGTCAGCCCCAGCGTTTTTGCCAGCAGAAGCAGGCTTTCGTCAAAGCGCTCCTGTATGCCGAAGCCGCAGAAGGCGTTTTCCAGGCGATCCTTTGCCCGTTCCAGCGCCTCGGCGTCGTCGATGTTTTTGAATTTCCCGGCCAGCGCGTGCGTCATGAAGTTGCTGCCGCGCAGGCAGAGCTGATGCTCCTTGCCCGTAAGATAGTGCTCGAACGAAATATTGTTTTCGTTCAGATAGGCATACATATGATTGCGGGGCCAGGTTCGCAGAAAACGATATTCCGAAACCAGCCGGGCTACGGGTTCCCGCAGAAAGGTGAAGATACGCACAGGACGCCCGTACAGCGTGGGCGGATAGAGGGACTGCGGCATAAGATGCCCCTGAATCAGGCGCAGGCGATTCAGGCGCTCTACCTCCAGTTCGCGGCAGGCTGCGTAATCCTCGCGCCGGTAGACGCTGAGAACTTCTTCGGGAGCGAAATTGTCCTTGAGAATGGCGTTCAGGGTCGTGCCTGCCGTGCGGGGCAGGTGAAAGAAGAAAAAGGGAGCCTCGGTCTGCGGCTGTGCTGTCATGGTTTCCGTCCTGCTGAAAAAGCAATGTGCATGCGGCACTGTACACGCGGGGTCAAGGATGTTGCAAGTCCGTCGGGAGCAGGAATTCGCTTGAAGAGGTGCCGTCTTTTGCGCTAGAGCAGTTCGACGCCGTCGCATGCCGTCATGCCGGGGAAAAGAGTCTCTCCCTTTTCTCCGGGCTCCTCGTTCTGTCTTCTTCCCCGGCGAGTCCGGTTTTCCGCCGGGCAGCGCCAAGGAGTCCCGATGTCGCATTCCCCGAAAAATCTTGTTATGCCGTCTCTTCCCGCGCCTGCCGGTTTCCGGACGGCGGATCTGGTTTTTATTCTGCTGGCCGCGTTCTATGCCGTTGCCGTTGCCTGCGGCGTGCCGGACATGGCTTCGGGCGGCGCGGACATGGACAGCGACCTCAGCACCTACGCCTTTTCTATGGCCGGTCTGGCCCATCCTGAATATTTCGTCAATGATCCTATTCTCCGCACGCTGACCCCTGCCAACTCCTTCTGGAATCTTTTTCAGTTCCTTGCCGACGTGCTGACCCCGGACAACGCCTATGCCGTAGGCCTGTTCCGCGCGGGCGCGCTGACCATCTTTCTGGGGCTCTGCTCCGCCTATGCTCTGGGCCGCTGGCTGTTCTCCAGCCCTGGACTTGCCGCGGTGCTGGCAATGCTGTTCAGCGTCACCATCTGGGTTGGCTGGGGGACTTTCTGGGGCCTGACGCATTCTGATCCCATTCCGCGCACGCTCTATGCCGCTCTGTGGCCGCTGCTTCTGCTGGCGGGGCTGGCCGGAGCTGTCCGGGCCTGCCTGCGCCCGCTCGCCATGTTCTGCGTCGGCCTCAGCGTCTGGATGCACGGCCTTAATGGCCTTGCTTTCGGCGGCATGCTCTTTTGCGCTTATGTCCTGATGAAGCCGGATACGCTGAACTTCAAGGGGCATATTCTGAATCTGTTGCTCTGTCTTGTCTGTTACTTCATCCCCGTAGTGATTTTTCTGAGGGCGTCGCTGGGGCAGCCGCAGGACTTTACGTCCGGGGATATGGCAACCTTTCTGGAGCTGTTCCGTCTGCGCTGGAGCCGCGATTACACGCAGACTGTGGAGGCCATTCCCGGCTATCTGTTCCGCTATGCCTTTCAGCCGCCGATCTTTCTGCTGGCCGTCTGCGGGGCCTGCGTGGCCTGGCGGGCCGGGTCGGAGCGTGTCCGCCTGCTGTTGCGTCTCTATCCCGGCATGCTGCTGGGCCTGGCGTTTGTGGTCCTGTTCAGCTGGGCGGAAAGCCGTTTTGCGGCCCAGTACGGCCGCCTGCCCATGGGGCACGAACTGATTCGCGGACTGCGCTATCTTATTCCTCTGTCCTGGCTGTTGATTGTCGCCCTGCTGGCGCCCTTCTGGCCGCGCATTCCCCGGCTGCTGCGCGCGGCGGCGGTTGCCGCGCTGGCCTGCGGCCTCTTCCTCGGAAATCCCGACAGGCAGAACGTGGGCGCGCAGCATGCCGTTGCGCAGTGGACGGGTCTGCCGCTGCCCTATGAGCAGCGCGCGCAGCAATGGCGGGCGCACAGCCGTCTGCACCGCGACGCGCTGGATGCCGTCGCCCGGATCGTCCCCGAAGGCGAGCGCGTCTACAGTAACAGCGGCGACATGGGCGTGCGTCATATTGCTCTGCGTCCGCTGGATCACACCTTCAAGGACGGTTCTCATCCCTTCTATAACAAGAATATTGAAGCCGCTCGCGTCTGGCTGCGCTTCAACCGTTATCACGCGGCCGGAGAGCAGGGGTATATTGCCGCCTGGCAGGCGTCGGAATCTCCCTGGCTGCTGACGGATCGGCTTCAGGACAGGGACGCGCTGCTGCCCCTGGGCGAGATCGTCTGGGAAAATCAGGGCTGGCTGCTGCTGCACAGACGTCAGGGGCAGAACTCCTGATTTTGCCGCCGCAAAAGACCGTCGTTCCCCGGCTGCGCGGGCCCGGCAGGGCTTGCGTCCGCTGCGTGCGTCTGGCATACTCTCCCAGTCTCAATGTGCCGGTTGTGTCGCGGAAAAGCAGCTTCCGGCCGTCCACAATGCAACCGTCGGCCGTTCCGGGCCGGGCGGCATGTGCGGGAAGAACAATGCAGGCCGAACTTCTGCTTTTCGACATCGGCAATACCTCCATCAAGGTGGGTCTGGCGGATGCGTCCCGCGTCTGCACATCCTATACCCTCCGCACGGACACGGGGCAGACCTCCGACAGCCTCGGACTCAGTCTCCTGACGCTGCTTTCCCATGCGGGCGTTTCTGCCGACGGCATCACGCATTGCGTCATCTCCTCGGTGGTCCCCAACATCAACGCCACTGTCCGCGCCTGCGTGGCCCGCTATATCGGCTGTCCCGTGGCCTTCGTGCCCGCCGATATTCCCGTGCCGCTGGAAAATCACTACGATATCCCCTCCGAAGTGGGCGCCGACCGGCTGGTGGGCGCATACGCTGCCCGGCGTCTGCATCCCGATCCGGCATCGTTCATTGTCGTCGATTTCGGCACGGCCGTTACCTTTGACTGCGTGGAGGGCAACGCCTATCGCGGGGGGCTTATTTTCCCCGGCCCGCAGACGGCGCTGTCCGCCCTGGCCCGCCAGACGGCGCAGCTCCCGCGGGTGGACCTGGAGCTGGACGCGACAGAGCCCGTCATTGCCCGCAGCACCAGCACAAGCATCCAGCACGGCCTCTACTTCGGTTTTGTGGGCATGGTGGAAAGCCTGTGCGTCCGTCTGGCCCGGCAGCTGCCCGGCGAAACGGCCATTTATGCCACGGGCGGCTTTGCGCAGGGCATGGCGCGCGTCACCTCTATTTTTACGGAAGTTTTTCCCTCGCTGCTGCTGGAAGGGCTGCGGCGACTGCATTTTGAAAGCATCGGCCGATAACGGCCCCGGCGCTCTCCCGGCGCCGCAAACACAAGGAGAACATCATGAGCAGCAGCATTGCGTCGGTTTACGGTCGTGAAATTCTCGACTCGCGCGGCAATCCCACCGTCGAGGTGGAAGTCACCCTCGAATCGGGACAGAGCGCCCGCGCGGCCGTGCCTTCCGGCGCTTCCACCGGCAGCCGCGAAGCTCTTGAAATGCGCGACGGCGACAAGAAGCGTTTCGGCGGCAAGGGCGTGACCAAGGCCGTGGAAAACGTCAATACGGAAATTGCCGACGCCCTGCTGGGTCTGGATGTCCTGCATCAGGTGCAGATTGACAACACCCTGATCGATCTTGACGGCACGGACAACAAGTCCCGTCTTGGCGCCAACGCCATGCTGGGCGTGTCCATGGCCTGCGCCCGCGTGGCCGCCCAGTATGTGGGCCTGCCTCTGTACAACTACCTTGGCGGCGTCAATGCGAAGGTGCTGCCCGCTCCCATGATGAACATCATCAACGGCGGCGCGCATGCTCCCAACAATCTGGATATTCAGGAATTCATGATTATGCCCGTCCGTGCCCAGAGCTTCCGCGACGCTCTGCGCATGGGCGCGGAAGTTTTCCATGCCCTGAAGAAAATCCTTCAGGCCGACGGCCATGTGACCAGCGTGGGCGACGAAGGCGGCTTTGCCCCCAACCTCAAGAGCCATGACGAGGCTTTTGCCTACATCATCAAGGCTATCGAGGAAGCGGGCTACAATCCCGGCAGCGAAATCGTGCTGGCCATCGATGCCGCCGCCTCCGAATTCTATCAGGACGGCAAATATGTGCTCAAGGGTGAAAACCGCACCTTTAGCAATGCTGAAATGACCGCCTGGCTGGAAGAATTCACCAACAAGTATCCGCTGATCTCCATCGAAGACGGCATGGCCGAAGGCGACTGGGACGGCTGGAAGATGCTGACCTCTTCTCTCGGCGACATTCAGCTGGTGGGCGACGACGTGTTCGTGACCAATCCCTCCATTCTGGCTGAAGGCATTAACGAAGGCGTGGGCAACTCCATTCTGATCAAGCTCAATCAGATCGGCACGGTGACGGAAACCCTCGACACCATCGAAATGGCCAAGGAAGCCGCCTACACCACCGTTATTTCCCATCGTTCCGGCGAAACCGAGGACAGCTTCATTGCCGATCTCGCCGTGGGCGTCAATGCCGGCCAGATCAAGACCGGCTCTCTCTGCCGCTCCGAACGCATGGCCAAGTACAACCAGCTCCTCCGCATCGAGGAAGAACTGGGCGACGGCGCGGAATTCTTCGGTCCCATGCTGGCCGAATACTATGCGTTGAGCGACAGCGACGATTAGAACTGGTTTTCTTGAGGGGGGAAGAAACCCCTTTTGCTCGCGGCAAAAAGGGGTTCCTTCCCCCTCAAACTCCCCCATCTTCCCCAAAACCCGCTCAATGGCCGTATGAGTTGAAACGCACGGCGTTTCAAACTGAAAATGCTCCGGTAATCTGTGATAAAAGGGGCGCTGCTGTGCGCAGAAGTATGTTTTCAGGCCGTGATGGCGGGGGCTGGTAAGATTTTCAGTTCTCTCCATCTTTTACCTCTGAAAATAATGTGTCAAAAAATCTGACATTAGCATGATTTTTGCATGAAAGACGGCGGACGGATATTTTTTCCGTCCGCCGTCCTGCTTTTGACAAGGTCTTCCGCGTATGGTGGCCGATGGCGATTCGGCGGGACGGATCATGAATGCACTATCGCCGCCATCAAGGAGAGCGTTTATGGATCTGCATGTCTTTCCCCGGAATAACGACCTCGGCCCCCAGATGCCTACGTTCCGCGAACGCCTTAACGGCATGATGCCCGCTCCGGCGGAGCAGACCAGCGCCGCCCCTGCGCTGGACACCGCTCCCCGCTCTGTGACGCCGCACATGCTGAACAATGAAGAAATGGAAGAAGCGCTGCATCAGGTGGAACTGCAGACCGCCCAGCAGGGCCGGGATGCTCTGGCCGCTCACGCTGGCCTGAACGAACAGCGCGTGGCCCGTCTGCTGGGGCTGCTGGACTAGTTTTTTATTCTGATCTGTTTCCCCGCAACACATCCTCCAGAAGTTGTTGCCCGCATGTTGAGAGGGAGAAGGAAACCGCGGTTTCCTTCTCCCTCTTGATGTTCAGGCAATGGGCGTCGTAAAGGCGAAGCCCGGAAAGGCGGGGCCGGAGGGCCTACAGGGCTGGGCGGATATTCTCGGCCTGCGGCGTTTCGACAGTGGCGGCAATCTTGACGCGCAGTCCGTCGCGCAGGCGATCCAGCCCGTCTACTACGACCATTTCCCCGGCTTGCAGCCCTTTGTCCACGACAGTTAGACTGTTGGTGGCAATGCCGGGGGTGATGGTGCGCACATGGGCAATATTTTCCTTGTCGATGACATAGACATAGGAACCGCGGCTGCCCAGCTGTACCGCCGCCGTGGGAATGGTCAGGGCGTCGGGCAGTTCCGCCACGAGCACGCGCGCGTTGACGAACTGATTAGGGTAGAGAGCCAGTTTATCGTTGGCGAACTGAGCCTTGAGGCGCACCGTGCCCGTAGCCTGATCAATGCGATTGTCCATAGAGAGCAGCTCGCCGAAGGCCAGCAGGTTTTTCTGCTCCCTGTCCCATGCCTGCACCAGCGGGCGCGCCGCGCCCTCTTGCGTTTGGCGCAGCGCCGCGCCCACCAGCGGCACACGATTTTCCGGCAGGGTGAAGATCACATAACAGGGAGTTATTTCGGTAATGCGCACAAGGCCTTCCGTGTCCGAGGCCTTGATCATATTGCCTTCGTCAACGTTGCGCAGGCCGAGGCGCCCCGATACGGGGGCCACAATGCGGCTGTATTCGAGTTGCAGGGCGGCGGACTGAACGGCGGCCTCGTCGGCGGCCACGGTGCCTTCGTACTGGCGCACGGTTGCGCGCTGGCTTTCGTACTGCTGCCGGGCGATATAGTCTCCGGCGGCAAGTTTGGCGTAGCGGTCGAGGTCGCGTCGGGCGTTGATCAGCTGTGCTTTGTCTCTGGCCAGCGTGCCGCGCGCTTCGGCCAGCGAGGCTTCAAAGGGGCGCGGGTCAATTTCTGCCAGAAGATCCCCCGCGTTGACGTGCTGTCCTTCGGTGAAGTGCAGGCGCATAAGCTGTCCGTCAACGCGGCTGGTCACGAGAACATCGGCAGAGGGCGTTACCGTGCCGAGACCGTTGAGAAAGTGAGGCATGCTTTGCTGCCGGACGGCGGCCACGCGGACGGGGACAGTCGGCGCCGGCATGGGGCCGCGGCCTCCTTTTTTGCCAAGAAGCACAAAGGCTGCGGCGGCAATCGCCAGAAGAACAAGGACAAAGAGCAGGCGACGCCCCCTGCGGGGGGTTCCTGTCGGAGAGGGAAGAATTGATTGCTGCATGGAAGCTGTAAGAATGGGAAAAAGGGTGTTCTGTGCGCCTCTTTCTACATAGCTTCATGCCGCGGCGATGGCAATGAAAAAGCGCCCGCCGGAAAGACCGGCGGGCGCAAAAGAGGATGGGCCCAAAGGGGTGGGCGGTTATGAACTACGCAACCACATCCAGCTTGGTGCCGATGCCCTGAGCGGCCAGCGCGGCTTCGCGGGACCCGTCGGCGGGGGCCTGAAGGCTGCCGTTGATGAGCGCGGCGGCCATGTTGGACTGCATTTCCATGATGGAGCGGGACAGGGCCACGTTGATGCCAGCTTGCACGGATTCCAGACTATTCATAATAAAACCTCCTTGCAGGGTGCGTCGAAGGGACTCCCCCTGCGACGGCTCATGCACCTCTATCGGCAAGTCCGCGGAAAACTTGAGGGGGTAAGATTGCGGAATCGGGGGGGCGCAGTGTACACTGCGGCAGCGCGCCGTCCCGGAGCGCGGATGGACGGTCTGTCCGAATACGGACACGCCGCTGAAAACATCTTGTGCGGCATCGTCGGCAGGCGATACGGAAAGGAAAATACGGATGAAAAGCGAACAGTACAGTCCTGAGGCCCGGCACGACGGCGAAGAAGCCATGCGCCATATAGACGCTGTAACGGAAAAATTGTGCCATTCTTCGTCGCTGGACAAGGTCTGGCACCGTCCCGCCCACGGCGCGGCCATGCCCTCTCTGCCCGTGCTGAATGAAATTATGGATCGTCTGCGCGCCGCTATCTTCCCCGGCTTTTTTGGCGCAAGCAAGGTGCGGATCGCGTCCATGCGCCATCATCTGGCGGCCAATCTCGACAGTATCTATCGCCTGCTGGCCGATCAGATTCTCTGCGGCCTGTGTTTTGCCTGCGACGGCGCGCGCGACGCCTGCGGGCGCTGCGAACGGGAAAGTGCCGACAAGGCGCTGGCCTTTATGGATCGCCTGCCGGAAATCCGCGATCTGCTGGCCGGGGACGCGCAGGCGGGCTACGAGGGAGACCCCGCAGCCACCAGCCCCGGCGAAACCATCTTCTGCTATCCCTCCATGTATGCCATGACGCATCAGCGCATTGCCCATGCGCTTTATGAATTGCAGGTGCCGCTCATTCCCCGCATCATTTCCGAAATGGCCCATTCGCGCACGGGCATCGACATTCACCCCGGCGCAACCATTGGCGAAGAATTTTTTATTGACCACGGCACCGGCGTCGTCATCGGGGAAACCTGCATCATTGGCCGCGGCTGTCGTCTGTATCAGGGCGTCACGCTGGGGGCCCTGTCCTTTCCCAAGAATCCCGACGGAACGCTGGTCAAGGGCATTGCCCGGCATCCCATTCTCGAAGATGGCGTTACCGTTTATGCCGGAGCGACTATTCTCGGCCGCGTGACTGTGGGGCGCGGGGCCGTTATCGGCGGCAATGTCTGGATTACCGCGGACGTCCCGGCCGGCTCCAAAGTTGCTCAGGAGCGGCCGCGCTAATGGCCCGTGTTGTCGTGTGTCTGCTGTTGCTGCTGGCGCTTTTGGCCGCGGGCGGCTGCGGCGGCGTGTCCGTGCGCGGAGAACAGTCGGTCGGCATCGGCGTAGGCAGCAAACGCTAGAGCATTTTCAGTTTGAAATGCTGTGCGTTTCAAACCATACGGCCTGTCGTTTCGCGGAAAAAACGCGGTTTTTCCGCTCACTTTGGGCCGGGCGGCGCTGTGCCGCCGCCTCGCGTTTCACCTTTTTCAAAGTTGAAACGCTCTAGGGCCCGTTAACACAAATTTTACAAATAATTTCAATAGATAAAATAAATAGGCTGTGCACGCGCCACTTGTCTTTGGTGCGGGGGCGCCTCGTATTCCTGACTTTTCCCCAATAAAAGCGCGCTGGGGAAGGGATGGGGGGCTTGGGGGGAAGGGCCCAGCC
>CALVHG010000092.1 GCA_944327285.1 uncultured Desulfovibrio sp.
CCCCCCATCCCTTCCCCAGCGCGCTTTTATCGGGGAAAAGTCAGGAATACGAGGCGACCCCGCCACCAAAGACAAGTGGCGCGTGTACAGTCTATTTATTTTATCTATTGAAATTATTTGTAAAATTTGTGTTAACAGGCCCTAGAGAATTTTCAGTTTGAAATGCTTTGCATTTCAAACCATACGGCCTGTCGTTTCGTCTTTTTCAAAGGTGAAACGCTCTAAACTTTTTTCTCCCGCTCCCGCCCTTCTCTGCCTTCTGCGCGCTGATACCGACGCAGGCGTGAGGCGCGTCATGGGAGAGAAATAGTTTGCGCTCTGGCATTGTGACTGCCTGCAACGCGAAAAGCCCCGGCAACAACGAGTTTTGTCGCCGGGGCTTTTCGTGTGTGCGCGTCTGCAAAAGTTTTTTCCAGAAGATGGAAAGGAGCTCGCAGGCCGTTTTTATGAATACTGGCGGGTCTGGGAGCCTAATACACGACGCTGTAGGACATGACTTCCGGACGGTGGAAATAGAATTCCACGCGGCGGTTCATGGAGCGGCTGGCATCATCCGTGCCGGGGCGCAGGGGGCGGGTATCGCCGTAGCAGACGCCGCGCAGGCGCGTGCCCTTGATGCCCATGCGGGTGAGGTGAGCGATGGCGTTGGCGGCGCGGGCTCCTGAGAGCTCCCAGGGGGAGCTGTAAGGCAGGCGCGTTTCTATGCTGTCGGCATGGCCGCGCACGACAAGATAGAGATTGTATTCATCAAGGATCTGCTTGACGGAAGTCAGCACCTTCAGCCCTTCCGTGGAAAATTCCGCGGAGCCGGGCTTGAACATGGCGTCCGAATTGATGCGCAGCTGCACGCCCACATCGTCGGCGTTGATGCCGGAAGCATTCTGCGGAATGGCGTCGGCCATGATCATTTCCTTCAGCTTCTTGGCAATGGCGATATGCGACTTCTGGGTTTCGTTGATGGTTATGTTGTCTTGCGTATTGATCTTGTCGGTATTCTGAATAAAGGGGTTGTTGCTGACATGCGAGGTGGAGCTGGAATCGAAATTGCGTTCGCCGCTGAAGTAGGCGGCCAGACCGGCCTTGGTTTCCGGCGGAACCATGTTCAGAATCCAGAGCAAGAGGAAAAAGGCCATCATGGCCGTCACAAAGTCGGCATAGGCGACTTTCCATGCACTGCTCATAAGACAACTCCTTGTGGGAAATCCGTGTGGGGACGGTGAAAAAACGGCGGGCGAGGCGTAGTGCCCCGCCCGCCGTTCCAGGCCGCGCGTGCGGTGCGGCGCGGCACCTTAGCTCTTCAGCTTGTCTTCCATTTCGGAGAACTTGGGACGGAAGGGATACGGAATGGCGCGGCGGCCATATTCCACGGCAATCAGGGGCGTCGCGCCGCGAATGGCGGCGGAGACGGCTTCCTTGACGGCGTTAAAGTAGAAATGTTCTTCGGCTTCGTAGTTTTCCAGCTTGGAACCCATGGGGCCGAACAGACCGTAACAGCAGAGAATACCGAAGAAGGTACCCACGAGAGCCGCGCCGATGTGGTGGCCGAGCACTTCCGGCGGCTCATTGATCTTACCCATGGTGAGCACGACGCCGAGAACGCAGGCAACGATACCCATACCCGGCATGGATTCTGCCATGTGGCTCACGGAGTGAGCGGGCAGCATGCCTTCTTCATGGATGGTCTGCATGTCCACCTTCATCAGGCTGTCGATATCCGCAGGGTCGCCAGTCGTCAGATAAACGCGCAAAGTATCGCCGATGAAGTTGATCAGCACGGTATTCTTGGCGATGGCGGGAAACTTGTTGAAGATGGGGCTGGATTCGGGCCGTTCCACATCGCTTTCAATGCTGATGACGCCTTCGCGGTGCATCTTGGTAAACAGCGCGTAGAGCATGGCCAGGGTTTCCAGATAGCGGGTCTTACTGGAACCCGGGTCGGAAAAGAGCCGCTTGAGGCTCTTCATGATCAAACTGAAGGTATATTTGGTCTGACTGCCGAAGAAAGCGCCGAGACCGCAGCCCAGAATGATCAGAAATTCCGCAGGCTGGAAGAGAACACCCCATTCCCCGTGTGACATTGTGTAGCCTGCGACCACCGAGACTACAACAATAATAAGGCCGATCAATAAGTACATGCTTGCCTACCCGTTGGCCATGCCCCGCGGACGGGCATATCCTTTCTGCCCGTTCCGACCAGGATCTGATTGACAACTACACACCTCTTAACGCCACTTTATCGAAAAGCTTTAGTCTTCTATCTTTTTTTCCTTGGCTTTTTTCGTGGACGTCCGACGGGGTCTCCCTGACCGGGCTTGCGGCAGGAGCGCAGAACCCTTACACACGGGGAAAGCTCCTCGACAATGTGTATCTTCCTGTCCTTTCAACTTAGCCAAGCCCCGGCGATCTTGCAAGTGCCGCGCCCGTCCCGCACGGTTTCTTTTTTGCCATGAAGTACCCTTCCCCTCTTTCGTCTTCTTTGCCTCCGGCGCTCATGGTGCAGGGAACCTGCTCCAACGCCGGCAAAAGTCTGCTGACCGCCGCTTTCTGTCGTCTGCTGACGCGCCGCGGTCTGCGCGTGGCTCCCTTCAAAGCCCAGAACATGGCGCTCAACTCCTTTGTCACCCCGGACGGCGGCGAAATGGGGCGGGCGCAGGTCGTGCAGGCGCTGGCCTGCGGGCGCGCGCCCGATGTGCGCATGAATCCGATCTTGCTGAAACCCACGTCGCAGGACGGATCGCATGTGATTGTGCTGGGGCGGCCGCTGGCCCGCATGAAGGCCGCGGACTACTTTCGGGATAAGCGCAAACTCTGGCGCAGCGTTTGTCAGGCCTATGCGGCGCTGGCTGCGGAAAACGACGTGATAGTGCTGGAGGGCGCGGGCAGCCCAGCGGAGATCAATCTGCGTTCCCATGACATTGTGAATATGCATATGGCGCACGCTGCCGACGCCCGCGTGCTGCTGGCGGCGGATATTGACAGGGGCGGCGCGTTTGCCGCGCTGGTCGGCACCATGAGCCTCCTGTCGCGCCGGGATCGCGCCCGCGTGGATGGTTTTCTGCTCAACAAGTTTCGCGGCGATCCGTCTCTGCTGGATGCGGCGTTGCAAACCGTGGCGCGCAGGACGGGAAAACCTTTTTTGGGCGTGGTGCCCATGCTGGAGGGCTTGCGGCTGCCGGAGGAGGATTCCGTCGGCTTTCGGGAGGCCGCCCTGCCCTCTCTTGAGATCGGGGGGCCTGATGCGGCCGCGCTGGCCGCCGACGCGGCCCTTCTGGATGTGGCGCTGGTGGATCTGCCCCATGTCAGCAACGCGACGGATCTTGACGCCCTGCGCGGGGAACCGCATGTGCGCGTGCGTCTTGTTCGTCGGCCCGAAGAACTGGGCAGCCCGCATATGTGCGTCATTCCCGGAAGCCGCAACAGTCTTGCGGATCTGCGTTTCCTCCGGGACAGCGGACTGGAGGAAGCGTTGCTCGCTTATGGGCGCGGAGCCTGCGCCGCCGCCGGAGAGGGCGCGTTTGCGGGGATGCTGCTGGGCATTTGCGGCGGCCTGCAAATGCTGGGGAGCTCGCTGCATGATCCGTTGCGTTTAGAAGACGGCGGCAGCATGCGGGGCATGCGTCTGCTGCCGCTCCTGACGACGCTGGCCGCGGAAAAAACGTTGCGGCAAAGCCGTGTCCGGGCCGCGCGGCCGCTGGCGGCGCGCTCTGGTGTTCTGAGCGGTTATGAAATTCATCATGGCGTGACGCGACTGGCGGAGGTCGCGTCTGTGCCGAAAGGCTTGTCCGTGCGGCCGTTGGTGTTTCGGGAAGATGACGAGCCCGTCGGCTGGGGGCTCTGCCGGGGGGACGGTCTGCCTCCTGTCTGGGGAAGCTATCTGCACGGCATTTTTGATGACGATACTTTCCGGCATGACCTGCTGCGCCGTGTGCGCGTTGCCGCCGGACGCGCCCCGGCGGTCGAGGAGCGCCCCTATTCTCTGGGGCCGGAGCTGGATCGGCTGGCCGATGCTGTGGAAGCGCATTGCGACTGGCCGGGGATTCTGGCCCTGCTGCGTCTGTAACGTGCCGGAAGGGTTGTTTTTCCCGGCAGAATGTTGTCTGACGCGGGGAATCGGCTTTGCATGACATGTTTTTTTGAGATAGGATGACGTGTGTTTGCGGATGGGCAGCATGCCTGTCCGCTACTTGTCTTCATGACACAAGGAGAATTTTTTATGAAAAACCTGTTGTCGCGCCATGCCGCAGCCGGTCTCGCCGCCGCTGCGCTTGCTCTGTCTCCTCTGTCCGCCGAGGCCGAAACCCTGATGATGGCGACCACTACCAGCACGCAGGATTCCGGTCTGCTGGAATACCTGGAGCCTATTTTCAAAAAGGATACGGGCATTGAGCTGAAGTGGGTTGCCGTAGGCACCGGTCAGGCTCTTAAACTGGGCGAAAACTGCAATGCCGACGTGCTGCTGGTGCATGCGCCCGCGGCGGAAAAAGCGTATGTCAAAGCCGGACACGGCATTGATCGTCGTGAAGTGATGTACAACGACTTTGTGGTGGTGGGTCCCAAGAATGACCCCGCCAAGATTGCCGGCAAGGGCACCGCTGAAGCCCTGAAGGGCATCATTGCCGCCAAGGCCGGTTTTGTCAGCCGCGGCGATCAGTCCGGCACGCACAAGGCCGAGCAGAAGCTCTGGAAGGACGCCGGCCTTAATCCTGAAAAGGACCCCAAGTATTTCTCCGCCGGTCAGGGCATGATTGCCACCCTGAACATGGCCGCCGAAAAGAAGGCCTATGCCCTTACGGATCGCGGCACTTGGATCACCTTTGCCGGGCAGCAGGGCGACAAGAACCCGCTGGCCATCATTGTGGAAGGCGACAAGGCGCTCTTCAATCAGTACAGCGTCATGACCGTGAATCCCGCGCAGTGCCCCAAGGTCAAGAAGGACCTGGCCAAGAAGTTTGAAGACTGGTGGGTCAGCCCCGCCACGCAGAAGATCATTGCCGACTACAAGCTGCAGGGCAAGCAACTCTTCTTCCCCAATGCCGCCCAGAGCAAGTAGGCGACATCCTTGAGACGCTGCGCATCCGGGAGGTTTGGCCGACCGTGATGCAAAAAAGAGGCGAAGCCGCAGGCGGCGCGCTTCGCCTCTTTAGAGTATTTTCAGTTTGAAATGCTTTGCATTTCAAACCATACGGCCTGTCGTTTCGTGGAAAAAACACGGTTTTTCCGCTCGCTTCGGGCCGGGCGGCGCTGCGCCGCCGCCTTGCGTTTTGCTTTTTTGAGGCAAAACGCTCTCTTTTCGGCGGGTGCATGTCGCGCAGCATCCGCCGCCCTGTTCTTGCGCGCAACCTCAGACGGCGTTCCCTGCGGTTCGCCGCTTGTGTCGTGTGCTTATGGAATATTTGATCAACGGCTGGTTCGGCGCGCTGGCGCTGCTGGCCGATATGGACGATGCCACCCTCTCCGCCATCCACGCCACCCTTCTTTCCACCCTCTACGCCATGACGGCCGCCTTTCTGCTGGGACTCGTGCCGGGTTTCATTCTTGGCTATTGCGATTTCCCCGGCAGGCGCGCCTTGCGGCTTATTTCAGATACCCTGCTCGCCTTTCCCACGGTGCTGATTGGTCTGATTGTCTATGCCTTCATTACGGCCAGGGGGCCGCTGGGGGAATACGAGCTGCTGTTCACCCTGCCCGGCATGGCCATTGGGCAGGCGGTGCTCGCGTTGCCTATCGTTATCTCCTGGACGGCGCAGGCTGTGGAAAATCTTGATCCCCGCTGTCGTGAAACGCTGCTGACGCTCGGCGCCAATGCGCGGCAGACGGCGTTACTCACCCTGTGGGAGTGTCGCTTTGCCATCGGGATGGTTTGCGTTACGGCCTTCGGGCGCGTCATTACTGAAGTAGGCGTTGCCATGATGCTTGGCGGCAATATCCGCTATTCTACCCGGACCATGACAACGGCCATTGCTCTGGAGACGAGCAAGGGCGACTTTGCCCAGGGCATAGCGCTGGGGCTGGTGCTGCTCTTCATGGCCTTTCTTGTCAATCTGGCGCTGGCTTTTCTGCGCCGTCGGGGGGCCCGCGCATGAGTGCTGTCTATGAAGCCAGGGATTTGGAGCAGCGTTACCAGCAGCGGACGGCCCTGCCGAAGATATCCCTTGTTATCGAAAGCGGCGAGGCCGTAGCTCTGACCGGACCCAACGGCTGCGGTAAATCCACCCTGCTGCGTCTTCTGGCCTTTATCGAGCGGCCCTTCTCCGGGGAACTGCTCTATTATGGCGACAGGAGCAACCCGCGTCGGGAAGTGTCGTTGCTTTTGCAGGACCCCTATTTGTTGCGGGCCTCCGTCTTTTATAATGTGACGCTGGGCCTGCGTCTGCGTCATCGTCGGGAGCAGTTGGAAAGCATCTATGAGCGCTGCATGCGGGCCGTCGGTTTTGCCGACCCCCGGTCCTTTGCCGCGCGCGGCCCCAACGCTCTTTCGGGCGGCGAACGTCAGCGCGTGGCGCTGGCGGCGCGTCTGGCTCTGAATCCGCGCGTGCTGCTGCTGGACGAACCTACCTCGAATGTTGACGCGGCCAGCGCGCGGGCCATTGCGGAGGCGGTGACGCAATGCCGCCGCGACGGCGTGACCGTGGTCTGCTCCACGCATGATCCGGCGCTCATTGACGCCTTGCAGGCCCGCGAAATACGGCTCGGCCGCCGCTGGGATGAAATCTGATCTCATGGGGAGGGATTTTCCTCCCCTTTTGTTCTTATAGAGTATTTTCAGTTTGAAACGCTGCGCGTTTCAAACCATACGGCCTGTCGTTTCGCGGAAAAAAACGCGGTTTTTCCGCTCGCTTTTGGCCGGGCGGCGCTGCGCCGCCACCTCGCGTTTCCCTTTTTCAAACTTGAAACGCTCTAAAAAAGAACGCCCGGATACGGGGCGAGTATCCGGGCGGGCATACGGGAAAGAGAAAGCGCTTTAATCTTCGCGGCGCAGCAGGTAAACTCCGCGGCGAGGACATCCGCGCAGCGGCAGCGCATGGCGCTCCACGCGAAAACCGTTGTCTGCGGCGATGCGTTCCATATCTGCGCGGGAGAGCCGGAAACGGTACTCCGAAGGGCGACGCTGTTCTTCGGGGAGATGCCTGTCGCTGCTGTGATACTGATTATTTTTGACGCGATTATAGGAAATGTCCGGCGTATCGCAGGCAATGACGCCGTGCGGCTTAAGCGCGGGACGCCATGTTTTGAGAAAATTATCCATGCTGGCGCCGGGCACGTGGTAGAGCCAGTTGACCGAAAGAATGCCGTCCACAGGATCGGGAAGATGCCGGGGCTCAATGCCGTTATCCTGCCAGACTTCCAGCGGCGTTCCGCTGTAGAGGCCCATGCGGCGGCACATGTCCAGAGCTTCCGGCACAAGATCGGATCCTTTGGCCACAAGGCCCTCGCGCGCCAGCCAGATCAGGTTCGTTCCCGCGCCGCAGCCCGGCTCGAAGACCGTAGCGCCCTTGGGCAGGGACCGTACCAGCCAGCGGCAGGCAAGGCAGACATGGCGTCGCTGGGCGCGCGCCGCAAAGGCATGGCTGAACCAGGGTTCCGCGCCGGTAGAGGCGTTGACACGTTCGACGAGGTCCGCGGGCAAATCAAGACTGTCGCCAAAGGGAAGCATATCGGGCAGATAGCGCCACAGGGAAAGCATAAAGAACTCCGCTGCTAAATGGATTCCGGAAACGATCGGACAGCGGCAGGCTGCCCGCGGCAGGTTGCTGGATACGGCAACCGCTGCCGCTTGGCAAGATTTTTATTGTTTTTGTGTTACGATATGATGGCTTTTTGTCGGCGTTCCAACCAGAGAGAAGGTACCATGAAAAGTTTTTTGACCTTGCAGAGCGTGGAAGAGGTGCTGGAGCACCTTCGTTCCTTTGCACCTTTGCCGGAAGAGCGGGTACCGCTGGAGGAAGCTGTGGGGCGCTGTCTGGCGCGCGCCTTTGTTGCTCCTGCGGATTTGCCGGGCTTTGATCGCTCCACAGTGGATGGCTACGCTGTGCGGGCTCGCGATGTCTTTGGCGCGCAGGAAGGCAGTCCCGCGTTGCTGGAGTGCGTAGGCGACTGCCCTATGGGGCGGGCGCCGGAATTTTCGCTGGAAGAAGGGCAGACAGCGCGTATTTTGACCGGCGGCATGCTGCCGCCCGGCGCGGATTGCGTGGTCATGGTGGAATATTCCCGTCCGGCGGGGAATGCGCTGGTGGAATTGGCGCGGACGCAGGCTCCGGGCGACAATGTTATTCTGCATGATGACGACGCGCCCGCGGGTGCGGATCTGTTGCCAGCGGGGCGCCGTCTGCGGCCCGAAGATATCGGGTTGCTGGCCGCCTTCGGTATTCGCGAGGTGACGACGAGACGCCCCGCGCGGGTGGCCATTCTTTCCACCGGGGATGAGGTGCTGCCCATAGACGCAGAGCCGCGCCCCGGTCAGGTGCGCGATGTCAACGCCTATACGCTGGCCGCCCTGTGTCGCGAGGCCGGAGCCCGGCCCGTTCGTGCCGGGCTGGTGCGCGATGACCCCGACGCCCTGCGCGAGGCCGTTACCCGGCTGGCGGCCGAAGCGGATATTGTGGCCGTTTCCGGCGGTTCCTCCGCGGGGATGCGCGATCATACCGTTAACGTCTTCACCTCGCTTCCGGGAAGCGAACTGTTGACGCACGGCGTTTCCATCAGTCCCGGCAAGCCCTTTATCCTGGCGCGGGCCCCTCGCGACGAAAGAGATGTTTGTCTTATGGGGCTTCCCGGACATGTGACTAGCGCGTTGATCTGCGCCCGCGTTTTTTTGATCTCGCTCATCGGGCAGCTACAGGGCGACACGCAGCCGAAGAAACGCGCGCTGCTGCCCGCGCGCCTGACGCGCTCCATTGCCTCGGCTCAGGGGCGGCGCGACTATATCAGGGTGCGTCTCCGTCCTTGCGCGGCGGAAGGCGCGGACTGGGAAGCGGAGCCCGTTGTCAAGGCTTCGGGACTGATGACCGGCATGTGCGAGGCCGACGCCCTGCTCGTCTGCCCCGAAAACCGGGAAGGCTACGCCGCCGGAGAGATAGTCTGCGTCGAGATGCTGTAAGCGGGGCATTTGTTATTTCGGGGGGAAGGGAAACCCCTCCGCTAGCGCGGGAGGTGTTTTCCTTCCCCCCAAGCCCCCCATCCTTTCCCCAGCGCGCTTTACTCAGGAAGATGAAGCGTGTTTGGGAACGCCGTCTTTTTTTCTGCGGCCACCGTCCCCCGAATCAATGATATGAAAAAATAAAACATCATTACGTGTTACAAAAAATATCTGTTTTTGCCTGTCAGATATGGTGCGCGGGTTTTGGGGAAGATGGGGTAAAAAAGTAGAGAGTCCTGAACTCATACGCTGGAGAATCAAGAAGGAGGCCGTTCATGGCACGTCATACCTATCTGACATTATCGACGCCCGACGAGGCGCGGAACCTCTGGTTTGAACGTCTGCGCGCCGGGGAGCATGCCCTGCCGGTGGAGCTGGTGCCGCTGCGCCGCGCTTTCAGGCGGGTCCTGGCCTCCCCTGTGGCGGCGCGTCGTTCTTCTCCGGCCTTTCACGGCGCGGCTATGGACGGTATCGCCGTGCGGGCGGATGCCACCTTTGCCGCGTCGGCTCGTTCTCCCCTGCGTCTGGAAGTGGGCCGGGAGGCCTTCTGGATCAATACGGGGCACCCTCTGCCGGAAGGCTGCAACGCCGTGATCATGGTGGAGCATGTCAACGTGGAAGACGAGGGGCGTTTTGTCGTCATCGAAAAACCCGCCTTTCCGTGGCAGCATGTCCGCAAGATGGGCGAGGATATTGTCGCCACGGAAATCATCATGGCGCAGGGAACGCGCATCGGCCCTTATGAACTGGGGGCGCTGGCGGCTGGCGGCCTGACGGAAGTTCCGGTTTTTGCCCGGCCGCGCGTGTTCGTTATTCCCAGCGGTTCGGAAATCGTGCCTCTGGAAGAAGCCAGAGACGAGGACCTGCTGGCCGGGCGCGTGCTGCCGGAATTTAATTCCCTTGTGTTTTCCGCCATGATTGAGGATGCAGGCGGCGAGGCTGTTATTCGTCCCATTGTGCCCGACGAGCCTGAAGCTATCGCCGCGGCTTTGCGCGCCGCGCTGGCGGAAGGCGCGGATATGATCTTGCTGAATGCCGGTTCCTCAGCCGGGAGCCATGACTACTCCGCGGATGTCATGGCTTCGCTGGGCGAAGTGCTGGTGCACGGCGTGTCGATTATGCCCGGCAAGCCTACGGTGCTGGGCGTTGCGGGGGAAACGCCCATTGTTGGCACGCCCGGCTATCCGGTTTCGGCCATTGTCGCCATGGAAGCCTTTGTCCAACCCTTGCTGCTGCTATGGCAGAAACGCTGCGCAGACACGCTGCTGGAACAGCGGGAAAAGGTTACTGCCGTGCCCTGCAACCCCCTGCCTTCGCGTCCGGGCATGGAGGAGCTCATTCGCGTTAAGCTGGGACAGGTGGATGACGCCTTTGTTGCGGTTCCTCTGTCGCGGGGCGCGGGTACTGTCACCAGCCTGAGCCGCGCTGACGGCGTGATCCGCGTGCCGCGAGATTGCGAGGGGCTGGACGCGGGCGCGCCTGTGGAGGTGGAACTGCTGCGCTCCCGCGATCAGCTTGCCGGGGCTCTGCTGGCTATCGGCAGTCATGACAACACGTTAGATTTGCTGGATAGTCTGTTGCGGAAACGGCATCCCCGCTTCCGCCTGACATCGGCGCATGTGGGATCGCTGGGAGGTTTGCAGGCTCTGCGGCGCAGGCAGTGCCATCTTGCCGGTTCGCATCTGCTGGACGAGGAGAGCGGCGTTTATAACCGCAAGGCCATTGCGGAAAATCTGGATGAAGCCGCCGTGCTGGTTCGCCTTGTGGACAGGGAGCAGGGACTTATTGTTGCGCCGGGTAATCCTCTGGGCTTGCAGGGCATCGAAGACCTTGCGCGCAAGGGCGTGCGTTTCATCAATCGCCAGCGGGGCAGCGGCACGCGCGTGCTTCTGGATTATCGCCTCAAGACGCTGGGCATTGCGCCGGGCTCCATCGAAGGCTATCGGGATGAGGAATATACGCATATGAATGTGGCGGCGGCCGTCTTGTCCGGTCGGGCCGACGCCGGGCTGGGAGTGCGCTCCGCCGCCAGAGCTCTGGGGTTGCCCTTTTTGCCGGTCGGGGTGGAAGAGTACGATCTTGTGATTCCGCGTCGCTTTTGGGATGACGAGCGCATACAGGCCCTGATGGATGTTGTGCGGGGTGAAGAGTTCCGCGCCGCTGTGGAATGCATGGGCGGTTATGGCGTCGAGCGCACGGGTGAGGTCATCTGGGAGTATGACGGCAAATAGCGCGTTTTGTCTTTGGTGGCGGAGTCGCCTCGTATTCCTGACTTTCCCCGATAAAAGCGCGCTGGGGAAGGGATGGGGGGCTTGGGGGAAGGGCCCAGCCTTTTCGCAGCGAAGCGAGAAAAGGCGTTCTCGTAGTCCTCTCGCGCGAGCAGCGGCCGAATGGCGGCCGCAGGCCGTGCCCGTTGCGACGAAGGAATGGGTATCGACAGCAGAGATGAGGGGTTTCCCTTCCCCCCAAACAACTTACGAATAGTGTTGACAGGTTCTAGAGCGTTTCAACTTTGAAAAAGGCGAAACGACAGGCCGTATGGTTTGAAATGCGAAGCATTTCAAACTGAAAATGCTCTAGAAGGGGCCGGGGCCGCGT